>NZ_BAABGL010000004.1:0-416000 GCF_039541555.1 Brevibacterium pityocampae
CCGGAATCGAGGGTGGTCTACCCATGCCTGACTCTCCTTCAGGACCTACATAACGGCCCTGCCACTAAGTCTGACGCGCGACACTTGGAACCGAACTCCCACTCGTGGAAGGACATGCCGTCGTAGACCTCGGCGTCGCTCTCGACGAAGTTCTTCCACGCCTTCGAGCCGATGACGGCATCGGATTGCTTGAGCGGAAGCATCGAGACCTCGACGAGCGGGTACTGGTCGGGCTGGTAGGTCGGCAGGAAGAGTGCGATGTCGATGACGTCGGTCTGCAGCGCATGCGTCTCGCCCTTGAGCTCGACGAGCTCACCGCCTGTGAACGACTGGAAGGTCACCGCGCCGTCGGTCGCTTTCTCGACTTCTTCCATCCACGGGACGACCCCCTCGGTCCACGCCAGATTCTGGCTGCTGAGTCCGGAGGCGACGCGCAGCACCAGCGGGTCGGATTCGGCTTCTGCAGAGCAACCGGCGACGAGCATCAGCGATGACAACGCGGCGACTGCCGAGGCGACGAGACGACGTCTCATGTGGTCATAACCTCCTCATTAAGTTCACGAGTGGTGGCGGTTGTGATCCGCCTTACACGCTATGCGGACTAAGGGCTGTGCCAAATCCTGTCCACGAAGTGGGATCCGGATGTCGCTCAGCAGAACTCAGCGACTCAGTCATGGCACCAACCGGATCTAAACATCATTACAACTTTAATGTTGCCATGATTACAAAGTGTGTCTAGTCTCACATCCATGGCGCGAGCGAAGCATGTCGAGATCCGCGAGTGGATCGAGAGCGAGATCCACAGCGGTCGGCTCGTGGTGGGCGATCGTCTGCCATCGGAGCGGGTACTCATGGAGCGCTTCGACGTCAGCCGCAACCCGGTTCAGACTGCCATGTCCAAACTCGTCGAAACCGGTCTGGTCCAACGTCGGCGGGGCTCCGGCACGATCGTGGCGTCAACAGGTTTGCGCAGCAGCCTGATGCGTCTGCTCCACGCGTCCACCGATGGCCCAGAGGTCGAGGGTCTGCACCGCGTCGTCGGAACTCGGGTCATCGCTGCGGAGAAACATCCGCTCGCCCTCGACCTGTTCCCGGTCGGCACCCCGGTGGCAGAGCTTGTGCGCGTAAAGCTCGACAGTTCCTCGCGCGGCATCGTCGTCGAGCGCTGCGTCCTCGACCTGTCTGTCGCCCCGAACATCCTCAACGAGGACCTAGCGGTCCTGACAACCGCGGTGTACTACACGTCGATCGGAATCGCACAGCTCAGAGCATCGAGCATCCTTTCCGCGACTCTCCTCGATGAGCCGGACGCAGAACGTCTCGATCTCGACCTGACGACTCCCGTAGTCAGGCAAGTGCGAACACTGCATACCGGGAACGGTCAGCCGGTTGAACGTCTTGAAATGCTTTTCCACCCCACCAAACTCACTTTGGAGGTCACGCAAATTGAACACTGAGAAACCTGCAACCCAGAAACAGATCGAAGGCGAGCAACGACGTGTCGCCGTCGTCGGAGCTGGAATCATCGGCACGATGTCGGCCTGGCAGTTGGCGCAGCGCGGACACTCCGTCACCGTCTACGACCAGTGGAACACACCCAACGATCGGGGCGCCTCTGCCGGCGAGTCCCGCATCTTCCGGACTCTGTACAAGGAGGGCCCGGAGTACGTCGAGTTCATCCAGCGCTCCGGCGAGAAGTGGCAGGAGCTCGAGTCCGCGCAGAGCGTGCATGTGCTCGAATGGTGCGGCGGTCTCACCATCGGCCGCCCTGACCACCCCGACGTCGCCGCCGTTCTCGAATGCGCTGACGAGCTCGACCTCGACCACCGGGTCCTCGATGCCGACGCCATGCGAAATGAGTTTCCCGCGTACGGCGTCGATGACGATGAGATTGGCGTGTTCGACCCCAATGCTGGAGTCTTTCGTCCTGAACTCGCAGTGCTCGCAGCGCGCAACGAGAGCATCCGATTGGGTACAACGTACCGTCCGTACAGCGAGGTGCTGAATATCCGACCCCTCGCAGACCGAGTCATGGTGCACACTGCAGACAGCGCCGATGCGTTTGACTCGATTGTCATCGCGACAGGACCGTGGGCTGCCGAACTATCAGGCCTCAGCGCCGGGACCATCTTCAACAAGCAGCTCGTCGGCTGCTGGTTCCCAGCCGCTGACGTTGCAGTTCACGAACCGTCACGAATGCCGATCTCCATCCGCCGACACCCAGAAGGCGCGTTCTCCGGTTTCCCGTGTCTCGACGGCGTCGGCGTGAAGATCCTGACCCATCATCTCGAATGGCCTCGCATCGACAATGTCGACAGCCTCTCGCGTTTCGTCGATCCGGCGTTCGTCCGCTCCGCTGAGACCGCGGTCGCCCGCCTCATGCCCGGGCTCGATCCGACAGCAGTCCGAGTATCGACATGGACGGAAGGGTTCACTCCTGACGGTGCGCCGATCGTCGGACCCAGCCCGATCGATGATCGAATCGTCCTCGCGGTGGGCATGTCCGGTCAGGGATTCAAATTCTCACCCATGGTCGGTTCGGTCGTCGCCGACATCATCACGTCGGGAGCGTCCAACGATGCGCTCGACATCATGAATCCGTCCCGTTTCACCACTGGAGCCTCATCATGAACTTCGGCACTATCGCCCTTGTCACCGTCACTGCGTGCATCGTCCTCGGCATCGGCGCTTGGATCTCATTCTATGTCGGCAAGAAACACAATACGGAGGACGACTGGCTGGTCGGTGGACGCAGCCTGCCGATGATCGTCGTCGCGTTCACCCAGTACGCCACTGCAGTCGGTGGTGGCGTGCTCGTCGCGCACGTCGGTATCAGCTATGCGTGGGGTCTGTCGGTCTTCTGGTACGAGCTCTTCGTCATCGTCGGCATGCTCATCATCGCGATGTTCGCTAACTGGCTCCGAAAGGGCCGGTTCTCCACGATCCCTGAAGTCTTCACCCGACTGTACGGGCAGAACAAGGCGCTCCTGTCCATCGTGGCTATCGCGGTGATCCTCGTGCCCTTCGGGTGGCTGGCCACCCAGTTCGTGGCCTTCGCGAATCTCTTCAGCGAGGTCACTGGCATTCCGTTCACCCCGCTCATCATCGCCATGGCGATCATCAGTCTGCTGTTCGTTCTGCCCGGCGGGCTCACCTCCGTTGCATGGTCGGACTTCTTCTTCGGCGTCTTCATGGTCGGCACGTCCATTGTGATCGCCGTGTATGCGGTCATGAGTGCAGGTGGCTGGGGCCAGGTCGTCGAGAACGTGCCGGACGACATGTTCACCATGCCTCAGGGTCTGACGCTGGCCGGTGCCGGCACCATCGTCCTATGGTTCTTCGCCATCGTCCCCGGCACGCTCACCAATCAGCTGTACTACCAGCGCGTTTTCGCGTCCAAATCCGGAAAGGACGCACGCTCGTCCCTCTACCTCGGAGCGATCATGGTGATGATCGCCGGCGTCTACGCATTCTTCATCGGCGTGTCCGTCCGAGCGATGAACCCTTCCCTCGGTGAAGACGGTCGAGAGATGGCCGCCGGATGGTTCCTCACCCAGGTTCCCACGTGGTTGCTGGCCCTCTACGGCGCGTTCCTCATGGCGACTATCGTCTCCACGACAGGGTCAGCGCTGCAGTCCGTCGTGGCAAACCTCATCAATGACCTCCGCGGGGCGCTCATCAAGGAGAAGACGACTCAGAAGAAGACCATCTCGCTGTCCCGCTGGTGCACCGTTGGCGTCACGGTGATCGCAGCAACGCTGGCGATCATCTACCCGCGCGCACTCGAATGGCTCGTTGCTACGTACGCATATTCGGCATCGATCCTCGCTGTCCCGATGCTCCTCGGCATCATCCTCTCGAAGCGCTTCCGAGTACCGGTGCAGGTGGCGTTCCTCTCGATGGGTGTCGGACTTGCAGCCTGCGGGGTTGCATACCTCATGGGCACGACAGTCCCCTATGCAGTTTTCGGGATCATCGGCAGCGGGATCGCCTACGCGGTCGCTCTTGCGATCTGGAAGCCTGCACGCTCGGAGGGCGGTCATGTCGTCGAAGACAACCCGTCACAGGACTCGCCAGCACCCATCTCGACCCAGGACGGTGAGCGCGCATGAAGATCATCGTCATCGGCGCCGGAATTCTCGGCCTGACTGCCGCTTACTCGCTGTCCGAGCGCGGGCACGAGGTCGTAGTGCTGGAGAAAGAAGCTCCGTTTGCCGGCGCCAGCCACCGCTCGTTCGCATGGCTCAATGCGAACAACAAGTTCCCTCGCTCGTATTACCAGATCAACCGATCAGGACTCGACGAGCACAAACGGTTGCAGTTGGAGTTCCCATCGGACCGAACGTGGTTCCACCCATCTGGAAACGTGCTGGTCGATTTCACCGAAACCCGCACCGCGACGTACGAGAAGCGGATCAGCGATGCGAAAGAAATGGGATATCCGGTCGAAATGATCGATCTTTCCACGTTGCGTGCACTCGAGCCATCGATTCAGTGGCCCGAGAAGATCGAGTCTGCGCTCTTCTATCCAGAAGAGGCATGGCTCGACAACGACGTGCTCGGTGAGGAGATCGTCCGGGTGCTGGGCGAACGAGGCGTCGAGATCCGGATCGCACAGGTGGCGAGCATCGAATCCGATGATCGTGGAGCGCAGGTGAACCTGACAGATGGAACTGGAATCTCGGCAGATTTCTCGGTCCTCGCCACCGGCGCGTGGTCGAGAGAATTGGCACAGGCGTCCGGCCTCTTCGTCCCCGTTGCGGACCTTGCCGAGCAGTCCACGCGCACGCACAGTCTTCTCGGACTCACCGAGCCGGTGACCGTTCCGCTTCAGCGGATCGTGATCTCAGACCGCCTCAACGTCCGGCCACGTCACGACGGCAGGATGTGGGTGCAGGTCGCCCGCCTCGAAGAGCGCGTGACAGAGGGTCAGAATCAACGCATGCTCGATGAGGTTGCTTCCGAAATGGAGGTTGAGCTCGAGCGATTCTTCGGACAGAAGGTCCCGATGGAGAAGGTGTACTACTCCGGCCGCAGCTTCCCAGAGGACGGTCATTCGATCGTCGGCTTCCTCGATGAGCCACGAAAGGTGTACACGATCGTCACCCACTCCGGTATGACGCTCGGTCCACTCTTCGGCAGACTTGCGGCCGAAGAGCTCGAGGGACAGGATTCGGAACTCTTGGCCGACTTCCGTCCCTCGCGATTCGCCGGCCGCGAAGTCGAGCCGGCGGAGTTCGACTACTTCATCGGTCGGCAATGAGTGCGGCCTGACTCTCGCGCTTCAACGTCGCCGGGTGTCCCTCGTCAAGCTTGTGGGACACCCGGCGAGGTCTATGGTGTTAACCCACTCATCGAAATGAGCTCCTAGAACTCCGCGCGTTGAAAACGCTTCACCCCACCCCGAGCTCCCGCGCGATGAGCATGAGCTGCACTTCGGTGGTCCCCTCGCCGACCTCGAGGATCTTCGAGTCGCGGTAGTGGCGGGCGACGAGGTACTCGTTCATGAAGCCGTAGCCGCCGTGGATCTGGGTGGCGTCGCGCGCGTTGTCCATCGCGGCATCGCCGGCGACGAGCTTCGCGATCGAGGCCTCCTTCTTGAACGGCAGGCCGGCGAGCATCCGTGAGGCCGCCAGGTAGTACGCCGCCCTGGCCGCCACCACACGCGCCTCCATGCGAGCCAGCTTGAACGAGATCCCCTGGTACTCCCCGATCGGCTTCCCGAAAGACCTCCGCTCGTTCGCGTACTTCACCGACTCGTCCACGCAGCCCTGCGCAGCGCCGACGGACAGCGCAGCGACTGCGATGCGGCCCTCGTCGAGGATGCGGAGGAAGTTCGCGTAGCCGCGGCCCCGCTCCCCCAGCAGATTCTCCTCCGGCACCTTCACGTTGTCGAAGGTCAGCGGATGAGTGTCCGAGGAGTTCCAGCCGACCTTGTCATATGCCGGCTCCACGGTGAACCCGGGCGTGCCGGACGGGATCATGATCGTCGAGATCTCCGGCTTCACCACCCCGTCCTTGCCCGTCCGGGTGCCGGTCACCGCGGTGGCGGTGACGAGCCGGGTGATGTCGGTCCCGGAATTCGTGATGAAGCACTTGCCGCCGTTGACCGTCCACATGCCGCCTTCGAGCACGGCCCGGGTCTTCGTGCCGCCGGCATCGGAGCCGGCCTCGGGTTCGGTGAGGCCGAAGGCCGCCAGGCCGGAGCCGTCGGTGAGCTGGGGCAGCCATGCGCGCTTCTGCTCCTCGGTGCCGAACCGGTGGATGGGCATGGCACCCAGCGACACCCCGGCCTCGAGCGTGATCGCGAGCGACTGGTTGACCCGCGCGATCTCCTCGATCGCCAGGCACAGCGCGAAGTAGTCCCCGCCCATCCCGCCGTGCTCCTCCGCGAACGGCAGGCCGAACAGGCCCATCTGCCCCATCTTCGCCACGAGCTCATAGGAGAATTCGTGCTTGGCGTCGAGCTCCGCGCTCACCGGCGCGACGTCGTCATCGGTGAACTTCGCGACACCCTTCCGCAGCGACTCGTACTCATCGGGGAGCATTCCGGGGGTGAAGGTCGTGGTCATGACTGGCCGTCCTTGTCTGTCGAAGATGCGTCGGTGGAGGAATCGCTGGTCTCAGAAGTGTCGGTGCCCGCGTCATCGGTCACGGTGGCAAGCAGCTCGTCGAGCGCCACCTGGGCGCCAGCGGCGGTGCGGAGGTGCACGGTGCCGGCCATGGGCGCGGTGAGGACGTGCTCCATCTTCATCGCCTCGACGACGATGAGCGGCTGGCCCGCCTCGACCGCCTCGCCGTCCGCGGCGCGCACGTCGATGACGAAGCCGGGCATGGGGGCGGTGACCTCTGCGCCGGCCTCCCCGGGGTCGAGCGTCGGGTCGGCGACCGCGCGGGTGAACCGGAAGATCCCGGTCTCCGAGCGGACCCAGATCTCCAGGGTCGGCCGCTGCGCGCGGGAGTCGATCACCCGGGTCGTCCACACGTGCGCCCGCCGGTCCACCCCGTCCTCCCGGACCGTGATCTCCCGGCCGCGGGGCGCCTGGGCCGAGGTGCCCGCGGGCCTCGCAACACCGGCACCTGCCGTGCCCCCACCACCACTGCCGGCCCCGTCGCGTTCGAACCGGGCGAGGTCGACATTCTCGAGGTCGACCCCGATCAGGCGCTCGTCGCCCTCGTGGGTCAGCGGCACGCGGAGCACCGCTGGCTGGGAGGTGCGCCAACTGCTCGGCCGGTTCCACACGCTGTCCGAAGTCCGGGCCTTCGTCGCGTCCCCGAGCACGGCGAGCGCGGCAAAGGCCCAGTCCGCCTCGCTCGGCGTGTGCTCGATCTCGCTGCCCGTGCTCATCCGGTCGATGAGCCCGGTGTCGAGTTCGCCTGCCACCACGTCCTCGCGGCTCAGCAGGGTGCGGAGGAAGTCGATGTTCGTCACGATGCCGGGCACCGCGGAGCGCTGCAGGGCGTCGCGGAGCTTCGCGACGGCCGCCGGGCGGTCCGGGGCGTGGACGATGAGCTTGGCGATCATCGGGTCGTAATCCGTGGCGATCCGCTGCCCGGCGTCCAGCCCAGCGTCCACGCGGACGCCCTCCCCTTCCGGGAACACGACGTCGAGGGCGGTGCCGCCGGTGGGCAGGAAGCCGCGGGCGGGATCCTCGGCGTAGATCCGGGCCTCGATCGCGTGCCCGGTGAGCGTGACCTCGTCCTGGGCGAAATCGATGCGCTGCCCGGCCCCGATCCGCAGCTGCCATTCGACGAGGTCGAATCCGGTGACCTCCTCGGTGACGGGGTGCTCGACCTGGAGGCGGGTGTTCATCTCCATGAAGAAGAACTCCTCCGGATTGTCGGCGGCGACGATGAACTCCACCGTGCCCGCCCCCCGGTAGCCCACCGAACGCGCCGTGTTGCAGGCGGCCTCGCCGATGCGCGCCCGGGTCGCCGCATCGAGCAGTGCTGAGGGTGCTTCCTCGATGACCTTCTGGTGGCGGCGCTGGAGGGAGCATTCGCGCTCGCCGAGGTGGACGACGGTGCCGTGCTCGTCGGCGAGCACCTGCACCTCGATGTGGCGCGGCGTGGCGACGAGCCGTTCGAGGAACAGCGTGTCGTCGCCGAACGAGTTCGCCGCCTCGCGCCGGGCGGCCCTGAGCGCGGCCGGGAGGTCAGCGGCATCGAACACCGCGTGCATCCCCTTGCCGCCGCCCCCGGCCGAGGGCTTGATGAGGACGGGGAAGCCGACGTCCTCGGCTGCGGTGATGAGCTGCTCGTCGGTGAGTCCCGCCTCGGCGACCCCGGGGACCAGGGGCACCCCGTGGGCGGCGACGGCCTGCTTGGCGGTGATCTTGTCACCCATGGTGCGGATCGCAGCCGCAGTGGGGCCGAGGAACACGATCCCGGCGTCCTCGCAGGCAGCGGCGAACGCGGCGTTCTCCGACAGGAAGCCGTAGCCGGGGTGGATCGCCTGCGCGCCGGTGGCCCGGGCGGCGGCGATCACCTTTCCGATGTCGAGGTAGGACTCACTCGCGGCTGCCGGGCCGAGCCGCACGGCGGTGTCGGCGGCGCGCACGTGCGCAGCGTCGGCGTCCGCGTCGGAGTAGACGGCGACGGTGCGGATGCCGAGCCTGCGGCAGGTGCGGATGACGCGCAGCGCGATCTCGCCGCGGTTGGCGATGAGTACGGTGTCGAAGAGCATGTCACATCCTGAAGACGCCGTAGCCGGGCGCATCGAGTGGGCGGGTCAGCGGTGAGTAGCGGCACGCCTCGAGGGCGAGCGCGAGGACGCGGCGGGTGTCACCGGGTTCGATGATCCCGTCGTCCCACAGCCGGGCGGTCGAGTAGTAGGGGTTGCCCTGCTGCTCGTACTGCTCGAGGATCGGGGCCTTGAACGCGGCCTCCTCCTCGGCCGGCCAGTCCTCGCCGCGGGCCTCGTACTGGTCGCGGGTGACGGTGGCGAGCACACCGGCAGCCTGCTCCCCGCCCATGACGGAGATCCGGGCGTTGGGCCACATCCACAGGAAGCGCGGGGAGTAGGCGCGCCCGCACATCGAGTAGTTGCCGGCCCCGTAGGAGCCGCCGATGACCACGGTGAACTTCGGCACGCGGGCGGTGGCGACGGCGTTGACCATCTTCGCCCCGTGCTTGGCGATGCCGCCGGCCTCGTAGTCGCGGCCGACCATGAACCCGGAGATGTTCTGGAGGAACACGAGCGGGGTGTCGCGCTGGTCGCACAGCTCGATGAAGTGCGTGCCCTTCATCGCCGACTCCCCGAACAGCACGCCGTTGTTCGCGATGATGCCCACGGGGTGGCCGTCGATGCGGGCGAACCCGGTGACGAGCGTGGAGCCGTACTCGGCCTTGAACTCGTGGAACTGCGAGCCGTCGACGATCCGCGCGATGACCTCGCGCACGTCGTAGGGGACCTTCGAGTCGACGGGGACCACCGCGGTGAGCTCCGCGGGGTCCCAGGCGGGTGATTCGGGGGCGGCCCGCTCCCAGGCCGGGGCCGGGCGGGGGGCGAGGGTGGTGACGATGTCGCGCATGATCTCGAGCGCGTGCGGGTCGTTCGCCGCGAGGTGGTCGGTCACACCCGAGGTGCGGGAGTGGAGCGCTCCCCCGCCGAGCTCCTCGGCGGTGACGACCTCGCCGGTGGCGGCCTTGACCAGGGGCGGGCCGCCGAGGAAGATCGTCCCCTGCTCGTTGACGATGATCGACTCATCGGCCATCGCCGGGACGTAGGCGCCGCCGGCGGTGCACGAGCCGAGCACCGCGGCGAGCTGCGGGATGCCGGCGGCGGACAGGGTGGCCTGGTTGTAGAAGATCCGGCCGAAGTGCTCGCGGTCGGGGAACACCTCGTCCTGGTTGGGCAGGTTCGCGCCCCCGGAGTCGACGAGGTAGATGCAGGGCAGGCGGTTGTCCTTGGCGACCTCCTGCGCGCGGAGGTGCTTCTTCACGGTGATCGGGTAGTAGGTGCCGCCCTTGACGGTGGCGTCGTTGGCGACGATGACGCACTCCCGGCCGGCGACCCGGCCGATCCCGGTGATGATGCCGGCGCCGGGCGAGGCGTCGTCGTACATCCCGTTCGCCGCGAGCGGGGAGAACTCGAGGAACGGCGAGCCGGGGTCGAGGAGCTGCTCGACGCGGTCGCGCGGCAGGAGCTTGCCGCGGTCGAGGTGCCGCTGCCGGGACTTCTCGGACCCGCCGCGCGCGGTGGCGGCGATCCGCTCACGGAGCTCGGCGATGAGCTCGGCGTGCGCCGAGGCGTGGGTGGCGCCAGTGGTCGTGTTCAGCGGTGAACCGATCACTTTCATGGATGATCCCCATTTCAGTTAATTGCGGCTAACTCAGTTGGTATCCTAGCGACCATGAGCACGATGGACAAGGGAACGGGCGCGACGATGCGGCAGACCGCGAAGGCCCGGCGGCGGCAGGCGATCCTCGACCACGCCAAGCGACTGTTCGCCGCCTCGGGATTCCGGGCGGTGTCGATCGAGGAGATCGGGGCGGGCGCGGGGATCTCCGGTCCGGCGGTCTACCGGCACTTCGGGTCGAAGGAGGACATCCTCGCCGAGCTGCTCGTCGGGATCTCGGAGTACCTCCATGCCGGGGGCGCGGAGATCGCGGCCGGCGGGGGCGGGCCGGAAGGTGTGGGCGCCTCGGCCGGGGACGGCGCGGTGGTGCGGGAGAGCGACCCGGCGGGCGTCCTGCGGCGGCTCGTCGACTTCCACCTCGCGTTCGCGCTCGGCGAGCCCGAGCTCATCCGGATCCAGGACCGGGACCTCGCCTCGCTGCCGGCCGAGGCGCGCAGCAGCCTGCGCCGCCTGCAGCGGCAGTATGTGTCGCTGTGGGTCGCCGCGCTGAGGCGGCAGGCACCCGGGTTGTCGGAGGACGCTGCGACAGTGACGATCCACGCGGTGTTCGGCATGGTGAACTCGACGCCCTACGTCGTGCGCCGGATCGACACGGCGGTGGTCGCCGAACGTCTCCGCGCCGCGGCGCTGGCGACGCTGGGAGTCGCCGACGTGGTTGCTTACCGGAAGTGATTGTGGGCCGGTGACTCACGGTCGACGGGGACTCAGGACACATGGCCCTTCTCATCCGCCTCCGGAGCAGGGGCGGCGCTCGCTGGCGAACACAGCCGCCGGGGCCGGCGTCGGCCGGGACATCGCCGGTATTCACGATCTCCTGCCAGGTGAGCCCGTCGGTGAAGGTGAGGAGCGGCACCTTGCTCGAGCAAGGAGAAGGTGACACCCAGCCTCACCTCGGTCCCCGGGAACCAGCACCAGAACCTTTGACGATAGAACCTGGGAGTTCTATAGTTTGGTCATGTGGGTCGTTGACATCGAACTGATCTCAGAATGGCTCGCGTCACTCGATGACGACTCCCGCGAACACGTCGTCGCAGCTGTCGAACTTCTCGAGGAACATGGTCCGCACCTGGGGCGTCCACTTGTGGACACCGTGGTCGCATCTCGCCACCGGAACATGAAGGAACTGCGACCGGGCTCGAGCGGCCGGTCGGAGCTGCGAATCCTCTTCGCCTTCGACCCGCGTCGCCACGCGATCCTCTTGATCGCTGGAGACAAGGCGGGACGCTGGAAGAGCTGGTATCGGAGACACATCCCGAGTGCCGACGACCTCTTCGATGAACATCTGCGCACCATGGAAGGAAAGTGACCATTATGGCAATGAAGATCAACGAGTTCCTTGCCGAGCACCCGATCGATCGCGAACGCGTCGATGCGCACAAGGAACGGATGCTCAGCGAAGTGCGCGCCTACCGACTCCGTGAACTGCGGGCCGATGCTGGTCTGACTCAAGTGGAGGTGGCACAACGGATCGGCGTCTCACAGCGCCAGGTCTCGAAGATCGAGCGCGGCGACCTCGAGAGTACGAAGATCGGCACGATTCGCCGCTACCTGGAAGCGGTGGGCGGCGACCTCGCCATCGAATTCGTCACCGGAGACTCACGGGTTCAGGTCGCCTGACACCCGTTCCCACCACTCAGGCGGCGATACAGGACCGGAGGTGCGTCTCGATGGTGTCGGCGGTCCAGCCGTGGGCCTCGCGCAGGCCGTTGCTCAGCATCGACAGGTACGGGGTCGAGGGCACGGTGTGCTCGACGGCGGCACTGCCGTGGGGTGCGGTGAAGGTCAGCATCGGGGTGCCCTCACGGCGGCCGACGTCGATGAGCGTCTCGTAGTGGCCGGGGCCGGCCCGGTGGCGGGCGTTCTCCTCCAGGCCGACGACGATCTCCTCGATCGGGTCCTCGGGGTCCGGGATGCGGTGCATCTCCTGCGCGGCGATGTCGGCGAACTGCCCGGCGGTCACCAGATAGGCCTTGGCCGGGGTCGGGCCGGGCACGTCGTGGTCGTAGAACGCCATCCCGCCACCGCCCCACACGCGGGACTCACCGGCGAAGTAGAGGCTGCCCGGCAGGTCGACGCCCGCCTCGGCGCGGGGCATCGAGGGGTCGCGCGCTCCCCGGTAGGTCACCTGCGCGCCCGGCGGCCGGCCGCCCTGCAGATAGCAGGCGAGGCGCTCGCGCGACATATTGGATCCATAGCTGACGTACCAGACAAGTGTTTCAGACACTCTCTCTACGCTGGTGGCTCGGACGGCGTCGTTCAAGCTCACACGGGGTTTCGGCGTCGATGACCAGACGATTCCCACCGGCCTCGGATGGAGCACGGCGTTCCTCAAAGATTGCTCAGCGCCTTTCAGCGGCGGTGGATGCACTCCCACGGATCGCCTGCCCGCGGCTCCGAGCCCACGGCGAGGCACCCTGTTCTTCATGCGCAGCACGCAGCGCCAGGACGGGCCGCTCACCGGCCGAAGGTGAGCTCCCCACTCGCGACGTCCACCGCGGTGAGCTCGAGTGCGATCCGGCTGCCCACCTCGGCCGCGCCCTCGACGAAGGCGACGACCGCGGGCTCGGGGAAATGCACCTCGAACCGGGGCGAGCGGTCACGGTTGGCGTCGCGCTGGGACACGACGACGCCCTCGAAGGTCTCCCCCACCCGGTCGGCGAGGAGCACGGCCTCGGTGGCCTCGACGACGGCGTTCTCGACCTTCCGCGAGCGCGACCCGGCCGCGCTCATGAGGTCCGGCAGCTCGGGCAGTGCGGCGAGCGCCCACTCCGGTGCCGCGACCCCCTGGGCGGCGGCCCAGGCGATCGGCAGGACGAACCGGTCGACGAGCCGGCGCAGGGGCGCGGTGGTGTGGGCGTAGGGTGCGCCGACCGCGGCCTGCACTGCGGTCTCGGGGTCCATGCCGGGTTCGATGACGGTGTAGCCGGCGCCGCGGAACAGCATGGGCGAGGCGTAGTGGACGGCGAGCGCTGCGGGGTCGGCGCCGGTGTGGTCGATCCGCTCGAGGACCTCCTGGTAGGTGCCATCCGCCTCGAAGCCGAGCGATCGCACGACGGCGGTGAACTCCGCGACCGTCTCCTGATCCGGGCGGGGCAGGGTGCGGAGGATCCCCTGGCCGGCGGAGAGCATGAGGTCAGCGGCCACCCGGCCGGCGAGCAGGGAGATCTGCGCGTTGGCGTCCTCGATCTCCCGGCGCGGCCGGAACGCCAGCGTGTAGGTGTCCTCGTCGCTGCGGGCGACCTCCTGGTCGGGGATCGCGAGGTCGATGCCGCCGCGATCGTGCTGCTGGGCGAGCAGGGCGGCGCCGAGCGCGGGGAGGGCGGCCATGCTCGGGTGCAGCGGGCGGCCGGCGTCGTGGTCGGCCTGGACGGTGTCGTAGTCGAGCTGCGCGACCGAGGCGACGACGGCCCGCACGAGGTCCTGGGCGACGACGGACCCGGATTCGGCGACGTCGACGACGAACACGTAGGCGGCCTTCGCAGCTCCCGGCAGGAGTGAGGCGGCATCTTCGGAGATCACCGGCGGGTGCAGGGGGATGCGGCGGTCGGGCAGGTAGTCGGTGAGGCCGCGGGCGCGGGTCTCCGCATCCAGCGCGCCGCCGGGCCGGATGAACCGGCCGACGTCGGCGATCGCGTAGCGCACCCGCCAGCGGGCGCCCTCGATGGGGCTGTCGCCGAGGTGCATCGCCTGGTCGAGGTCCGTCGCCCCGTCCGGGTCGATGGTGACGAAGGCGAGCTCGGTGAGGTCCTCCCGCTCACCGTCAATGCCGTCGTGACCGGGTGCGTTGGGGTCGGTGAGCTCGGCGACGGCGGCCTGCGCCTCGGCGAGGGCCTCGGGCGGGTACTCCTGCGGGAGCTCGGCGGCGATCCGGTCGTAGGCCTCGGTCAGGACCGGGCCGGGCAGGTGGGCGCGCATCCGGTGGGAGATCATGACAGCACCCTACTGCCGGTCCCTACGTCCGGTGCACGAACAGCCGGGAGGGGCGGCCGCGGCGGCCGTCGGTCATCTCCCCGGTGGGCTGGAGCAGCGGTTCCATGCGGCGGCGGAAGGCGTCGCGCTGCAGCTCCTCGCCGAGGATCGCCTCGTGGAGCAGCTGGAGGTCGCGCAGGGTGAAGGAGCCGGGAAGGAGCCGCCACGGGTCCGGGATGTCGGCGTAGTCGGCGCGCACCCGGGCGAGCGCCTCGGCGACGACGCGCGGCTGGTCGTAGGGCAGGCTGATCGACCCGCCAGGGGCCGCCTCGACGGCGGGGACGAGGGTGATGCGGCCGGCGGCGATCCCGGCGCGGACCACCTCGGCCTCGACGACGTCGAGGTGGGCGACGGTGACGACCCAGCCGCGCTGGTCGCGGTCCGGGTCGTCGAACACCTTGAGCTGCTGGGGTTCACGCCCGGAGATCCCGGCCTTCTGCGCCTGGCTGCGCAGCACTGCGGCGGCGAGGCGCTCACGCTCGTGGACGAAGGTCCCGGGGAGCACGAGCCGGCCGTGCCGGTCGGTGACGAGCACGACGTGGAGGGCCCCCTCGGCCACGGAGAAGGTGGCGGTGTCGACGGCGAGGGACGGCCGCGGGAACGCGGTGAGATCCGATGTCATGGGGACGCAGGTGTCATGGGGCGCGAGGGTCGAGCCGGGGCTCAGTCGGCGCTGCGGCGGTGCGCGAGCGCCGGGTCGTCGCGGAAGGGCACGAGCAGCAGCGAGCACTGCGCGGCGTCGAGCACCTGGGAGCTCGTGCGTCCGAGCTGCACGCGCATGCTCGAGAACCGGCCGAGGCCGCGCTTGCCCATGACGAGCAGGTCCGCGCCGGCAGAGCATTCGGTGAGGACGTCGACGGGGTCGCCCTCGACGAACTCGGTGCGCACGCTCAGCCCGGGGACCTGGGAGCGCAGCCAGGCCATGTCGAGCTCGGTCTGGGCGCGCACGCGGGCGTCGTCGCGCAGCGGCGTGGTGACGACGACGATGGTGAGCTCCGCGCCGGTGCGGGCGGCGTGGGCGGCGGCGTCGAGTGCGGCGACCCCGGCGTAGTCCGAGGTGTCCTGGCCGACGACGACCCCTCCCCCGCCGGTGACGTGGGCGTCGGCGGAGTCGAACTCGCTGGCCTCGGTGTCGCGGTAGATGAGGACGGGGCACAGGGCGTGGCCGGGCAGGCCGGAGGAGATCGTGCCGATCCGCCCACCGGTGCGCTGGTCGGAGCCGTGCTGGCCGATGACGACGAGGCCGGCGTGCTCGGACTTCGCGGCGAGCACCTCGGCGGGGTCGCCGGTTTCGAGCACGGTGTCGAACCGGGCGTCGGGCAGGAGCTCGCTCAGCTGCGCGGAGACGGAGTCGAGGGCCTGCTGAGCGGCGGCACGGGCCTCATCGGTGGGAGCGGAGCCGGGGGCGCTCGGGGCGACGACGGAGACGAGGCGCACGCCGACGCCGTGGTGGCGGGCCTCCTTGAGGGCCCAGGCGGCGGCCTCGCGGCAGGCGCGGGATCCGTCGATGCCGACGATGATCTCGCCGTTGATCTGCATTGCTCCACCTCGCTTCCCGGTGCGCGGACCGGGAATGACCTCGCCGAACGTCTGTTCCCCCGATCCTAGAGAACAAAGCGGTCCGGTGGTAGTCGCAAGCGCCGGTGTGCGTCGGGCCGGCAGTGGGTCCGAGAACGGGCGAGGCCCCGTCACCGGGTGGTGACGGGGCCTCGAGTGCGAGCCTCCTGCCGGAATCGAACCGGCGACCTTCTTATTACGAGTAAGACGCTCTGCCGACTGAGCTAAGGAGGCAACCAGTACAGGGTAACCGGCGGCCCTGAACCGGTCAAAACCGCGGGTGCCGCGACCCCGAGCGGTAGAGTGAGGTGGCGCCCCACCCCGAAAGGACCCAGCCGTCGTGGCCATAGATCTGCAGCGATTCACCCGTGAGTTCGAGGAGCTCATCGAGTGCGAATCGCCGTCCTCGGACCCGGCATCGCTCGTCCGCTCGGCGAACCTCCTCTCCCGCATCGGCACCGAGCTGCTCGGCGTCGCTCCGCGCATCGTCACCGTCGAGGGCTGCCCGCACGTGCTGTGGCGGTTCGGCGATGGCCCGCGCCGCGTGGTCCTCATCGGCCACCACGACACCGTGTGGCCGCTCGGCACGATCCGCCGCCTGCCGTTCTCCGACGTCGAGGGCATCATCCGCGGTCCCGGTGCCGACGACATGAAGGGCGGCGTGCTCGTCGCTCTCTACGCCCTGGCCGCCCTGCAGGCGCGCGGTGCCTTGCTCGACGGCGTGAGCCTCCTCGTCACCGGCGACGAGGAGCTCGGCTCGCTCACCTCCCGCCCGCTCATCGAGGCCGAGGCCGAGGGTGCGCGTGCGGCACTCGTGTTCGAGAGCGGGGGCGGCGACGGGGCGGTGAAGATCGCCCGCAAGGGGGTCGCGATCTACGAGCTCGAGGTGCGCGGTCGCGCCTCCCACGCCGGCGTCGAGCCGGAGAAGGGCATCAACGCCACGACCGAGGTGGCCCACCAGGTGCTGAAGATCGCGCAGATGGGCGACGCGAAGGCGGGCACCTCCGTGGTGCCGACGGTGCTGCACTCCGGGACCACGTCGAACACCGTGCCGGCGCTCGCGAAGGTCGGGATCGATTCCCGCGCCACGAACGTCACCGAGCAGCTCCGCGTCGACGCCGCGCTGCGCTCGCTCACACCGGTCCACCCGAGCGCCCGCCTGCTACTGCGCGGCGGGATCAACCGCGCCCCGCTCGAACCGCGCCAGTCGATGGGCCTCTACGGCCGTGCGCAGCGGATCGCCGGCCGGCTAGGGCACCCGCCGCTGCGGTCGATCGCGGTGGGCGGCGGCTCCGACGGGAACTTCACCGCCGGCATCGGCACGCCCACGCTCGACGGGCTCGGCACTGTGGGCGGCGGTTCGCACGCCGACAGCGAGCATGCCGTGAAGACGTGGATCCCGCGGCGGGTCGAGCTCGTCCGCGACCTCGTCGGTGAGCTCATCCTCGACTGATCGGTTTGGGGCGAGTGCCGGCCGGCCCGTTCCGGCGCCCGCGTGCGTTCAGTCCGCGGTGAGCCAGGGGTTCGACAGCCCGATGAAGGCGGCCTCGACGATGAGCAGCGGGGTCATGTTCGTGCTCAGCCTGGTCCGGGCCTGCCCGATGACGTCGATCCGGCGCAGGGTGCTCAGCGCGTCCGAGGCAGTTGCCTGCTCCCGGATCCGCTCCTCATCACCGCGGTTGATCCAGCCCTCGGTGAGTCCGAGCTGGCACAGCAGCACGTCGCGGTAGAGCGAGAGCAGCTCGAGGAGCATCGCGTCGATCTCGTCGTTGCGCGCCCGGGTGGAGCGTCGCTTCTGCTCCTCCTCGAGCCGTTTGACCTGTCCGCGCACCGCGGGCGGCACGGCCTTGCCCGGTTCCACCCCGAGGGTCTCGAGGAGGGCGGCGCGCTCGTGTGCGTCGCGTTCGGCGGAGCGCTCCTTGGCGCTCTCGGTCGCCTCTTCGACGATCCGTCCGGCCATGCGCACGGTGGAGCCGAGCGAGGTGAGCGTCTGCGGGATGTCGAGGATCCGGGCCCGCCGGGTGCGGGCGTCGTCGTTCGTCGCGAGGTGCTTGGCCCGCCCGATGTGGTTCTGCGCGGCGGCTGCCGCCCACAGTGCGGTCTCTGAGTCGACGCCGTCGCGGGTCTGCAGGAGTTCGGCGATCGCCTCGGTGGGCGGGATGCGCAGAGTGACGCTGCGGCAGCGCGAGCGGATGGTGGTCAGCACGTCCTGCGGGCTCGGCGCGCAGAGGATCCACACCGTGGCCGGCGGGGGCTCCTCGATCGCTTTGAGGAGGACGTTCGAGGTGCGTTCGGCCATCCGGTCCGCGTCCTCGATGATCATCACCCGCCACGGGGCGTTCACCGGGGCGCTCTGCGCCTGGGACACGAGTTCGCGCACTTCGTCGATGGTGATGAGGGACTTCTGGGTGGCCATGATCGTCATCGACTCGTGCGTCCCGGCGAGTGCCCGCTGCGCGGCGGGGCTGCGGGATTCGCCGCGGTCCGGGCTCAGCAGCGCGGCGGCGAAGGCGCGCGCGGCGTTCGAGCGGCCGGAGCCGGGCGGGCCGGTGATGAGCCAGGCGTGCGTCATCGCCGCCGAGGCGCCGCCGGAGTCGGTGGCCCGGGCCGCCTGCCGGAGCTGCTCGATCGCGGTGTCCTGGCCGACGAGCTCGTCCCAGACGCTCACCGGGAGCCGCCGTTCGGGTCGTACCCGCCGCGGTCGCGCGGCTGCTCCCGGCCGGAGCGCCGGAGCCGGGACTGGCGGAGCCGTTCGCGGGCCTGCCGCTCGAGTTCCGCCTGTGCGACGAGCCGGTCGCGGCTCACGCGCTGGTGGAAGTGCGGCAGCGGCATCTCCCGGGCGTTCTCAGCCTCCGGATCGGCGGCAGCGTCCCCGCCGGTTCCCGCGGCCGGACCGGTTCCCGCAGCCGGGTCGGTTCCCGCAGCCGGGTCGGTTCCCGCGGCCGGACCGGTTCCTGCAGCCGGGACGACGACCGGCATCCGAGCGGTCTCACTCGCCGCGGGGCCCGCGGGCTGCCGGGGCGCTGCGTGCGGGTTCGGCTCCGGTGCCCGGGATCCCAGCGGCGGCTGGGAGCCGGGTGCCGAACGGTTCGCGTGGCGGGCCGGGAGCACGGTCGTGGGATCGTCCTCGCCGAACCCTGTGCCGCCAGGGACCGCCGGCGGCAGGACCGTGGTGGGGTCGTCCTCACCGGGAGCTCCGCGGCCGGGGGCCGAGGCGGGCAGCACCGTGGTCTCCGCTTCGGACGGGTCGCTGCCGGCAGTGGCGCTGCCCGCCGGCGGGGCGCCGAGCACGGTGGTCTCCGCCTCGTCCGAGGCAGGCGCAGACACCGGCGACGCCGATGCCGATGGGCCGGACTGGGCTGCGTTACCGGCCTGCTCGGCTGCGTTACCGGGCTGTTGGGCTGTGCTGCCGGGATGCTGGGTTGCACTGCCGTGCCGCTGCCCCGCGGTGCCGGGAAGTGCGGTGTCGGAAGGTACAGTACCGCGGGGTGCTGTGCCGGAAGCTCCAGTGCCGCAGGGTGCGGTGTCACCAGGCGCGGCTAGTCCTCCGGCGTGCGGGTGGTTCTGCGACCGGTGGTCGCCGCGGGAGGACATGTGCGCGTCGACGACCGCGGCGATGTCCGCGGCGACGGCGGCAGGTTCCCGGTTCGCGTCGATGACGGCGTAGCGGGAGGGTTCGCGGGAGGCGAGTACCAAGAACGCCTCCTGCACCCGGCGGCGGAAGGCGAGGTCCTCGCGGTCGAGGTGGTTCTCCTCGCCGCGGGCGGCGGTGCGCTGCGCGGCGGTCTCCGGGTCGATGTCGAGGACGAGCGTGAGGTGCGGCACCAGGCCTTCGGTGGCCCAGCGCGACAGCCCGGCGATGTCCTCGGTGGAGAGCTCACGGCCCGCCGACTGGTAGCCGAGCGAGGAGTCGATGTAGCGGTCGGTGATGACGGTCTCACCGCGCTCGAGCGCCGGGCCGATGAGCGAGGCGACGTGGTGGGCGCGGTCGGCGGCGAACAGCAGCGCCTCGCTGCGCGGCGCCACCCCGGAGCCGCCGAGCACGACCTCGCGGATGGCGCGCCCCGCGTCGGTGCCGCCGGGTTCCCGGGTGAGGACGACCGGGCCGATGCCGCGGGCGCGCAGGTGCTCGTCGAGGAGCTGGATCTGGGTGGTCTTCCCCGAGCCGTCACCGCCCTCGACGGCGATGAAGAATCCCGGCCCGGTGACGTGCTCGGTGGCGTGGGCTGCGAGTTCCGAGGCGGCGGGCACCTCGGCCCGTTCAGCGGCGACCGCGGGGGTGCGGAAGGCGTGGACGAGGTCCACGCCGAGACCCTGGATGCCGTGCGGGGAGAAGGTGAAGAGCGCGATGATGCCGCCGACGAGCGCCACCAGCCCGACCACGGAGTAGGCCACGGTGGTGGCGCTGATGTTCCAGGAGGCGTTCTCGCTGAGCGCGACGACGGTGTCGAGGTCGAGCATGGTGAGCAGGAGCGCTGCGACCACGCCGGCGCCGACCCCGATGCTGCGGGAGAAGTCGTACCGCTGGGCGCGGACGCCCACGCCGACGGCGAAGGTGACGATCGCGGTGAGGACGGCCTTGCCGGACAGCTCCTCGATGATCCCGAGCGCCAGGGTGAGCACTCCGGCGGTGAGCAGTGCCAGGGAGGTCAGGCGGGGGCGCGACATGCCGGGGGCGAAGGTCGGACCGGCCTCGTAGCCGACCGCCCAGCCGAGGAACGCGGCGCACACGATGACGGCGAATCCGGCCTGCCCGAACCGGTGGTCCGCCACGGCGGGCTGCGCGAGGGCGAGGACGGCGCCGAGCACGCCGAAGAGCAGGTAGCACGCCCACGGCCGGGCGATCGGGGTGGGACCGCGCAGCGCCTGGCCGGCCGACCCGGCGGGGAACGCCCCGGTGACCGGGTCTCCGGCACCGGCAGGTGCGCGCATGGCGAGGGCGGAGGACACGAAGAGCAGCACCGCGCCGATGAGCAGGTACCAGCGCACACCACTGATGCCGGCCTGGGTGCCGCCGACGATCTGGAAGGCGTAGGTGGTGAGCAGGAGCAGGACCGCGGCGACCCCGGCGGTGCGCCAGGGCTTGCGGTGCAGGTGCGGGGCCTGGAGGACGAGGAGCGCGGTGGTGATCCCGAGGAACAGCGCGGTGATCCAGATGAGCCAGACGACCGGGAAGAAGAACACGCACACCGACGCCACGGCGGTCGCGGCCGCCCCGCCGGCGAGCAGCCCGCGGCCGGCCGGTGTGCTCAGCCTGCTGAACACCGAATGCGGGACGAACACCCCGGCGGCGACGAGCACGAATACGACGAGCAGGGCGCCGGCGGCCTGCGGAAGGGAGAAGGAGGTGTCCGCGAAGGACTCCGCGATCCGGTGCGCGGCACCCGGGTCGAGCACCCGCCAGACCCCGTGGAGACCGGCGATCCCGAAGGCGAGCGCGGTGAGGGCGAACATCACCATCCACCCGGTGACCTCCACGGCGACCGGGCCGAGGGAGGCCGGGGGCGCTGCGGAATCCGGCCGGGAGGCAGAGCGGTGATCCGTAGTATTCACGCCATCCACTCTACGACCCGGCACGGACACGGCGTCACAGCCGACTGTCGGATTCGCACCTATCCTGGACGGGTGCCGATCACGCTCACCGCCCTGAACGACGTCTCCCCCGACCCGACCATCGCGCTCGCACAGGCGCGCGCGCTCCTCGACGAGGTCAAGGCCGGGCGCCGCGCAGGTGTGCTGCGCCTCTACCGTCCGGAGCCCTCGGCTGCGTTCGGCGCCCGCGACCGGTTCCTCCCCGGCTTCCCCGCCGCGGTGGCCGCCGCCCGCGACCACGGTTTCACCCCGGTGCTGCGTTCGCTGGGCGGTCGGGTGGCCGTCTACCACCGCGACAGCCTCGTCATCGACCACCTCGAGCCCGCCGCCGGTCTGCTGTCCGGCACACAGGAGCGGTTCACCGGGTTCGGCGACTGGTACACCGCGATCCTCCGGGGCCTGGGCGTCGATGCGCGGCTCGGCGAGATCCCCGGCGAGTACTGCCCGGGCGAGCACAGCGTCAACGTCGCCGGTCGGATCAAGGCGATCGGCACCGCGCAGCGGGTGACCCACAGCGGCTGGCTGTTCTCCTCCTCCGTCGTCGTCGCCGACCCGGATCCGATCCGCGCGGTGCTCACCGACATCCAGTCAGCACTCGGCGTCGACTGGGATCCGGCCACCGGCGGGGCGATCAGCGAGGTGCACCCGGACGTCACTGCCGATGCCGTCGAGGCCGCATTCCGCACCGCGTATTCCGAGCGGTTCACCGTGGAGCCGGGCACCCTCACCGCGGTCGAGGCGCGCGCCGCCGAGGGGTACGTCGAGCAGCACCGGCTCTGACTCACGCGGGCCGGTCACGCGGCAGGAGAACGCGAACTGCGCGGTATCCGAAACCGGACGCGCAATTGCGCGCTCGGTTCGGGATACCGCGCAGTTCGGATCAGGCGGTGGTCGGCTTGCCGGTCGACTTCGTCGCCGTGGCCTTCTTCGCAGCCGTCTTCTTCGCCGCGGTGGTCCGCGCCGTCGTCGACTTGGCCGCCGGCTTCTTCGCAGCCGTGGTCTTCGAGCCTGCCGTCTTCGACGCCGTGCTCTTGGCCGTCGTCGACTTCTTCGCGGCAGGCTTCTTCGCGGCAGGCTTCTTGGCTGCGGTCTTCTTGGCCGGGGCCTTCTTCGCGGTCGTCTTCTTCTTCGCAGGCCCCTTGGCCCGCTTCTCCGCGAGGAGCTCGAAGGCGCGCGCCGGGGTGATGCCTTCTACGGAGTCGTCCTTGCGCAGGGTCGCGTTCGTGTCCCCGTCGGTGACGTAGGGCCCGAACCGCCCGTCCTTGACGACGACCGGCTTCTTCGACTCCGGGTCCTCGCCGAGCTCCTTGAGCGGGGGTGCGGCGGCGCGGCGGCCGCGCTGCTTGGGCTGGGAGTAGATCTCGAGCGCCTCGTCGAGGGTGATCGAGAAGATCTGCTCCTCCTCGGTGAGCGAGCGCGAATCGGTGCCCTTCTTGAGGTAGGGCCCGTAGCGGCCGTTCTGAGCGGTGATGACCGTCCCCTCGGCGTCGGTCCCGACCTCGCGCGGCAGGCTCAGCAGCTTGAGCGCCTGCTCGAGGTCGACGGTCGCGAGGTCCATGGACTTGAAGAGGGAGCCCGTGCGCGGCTTGACCTTCTTGCGGCCCTTCGTCTCCTCGGCCTCGGGCAGCACCTCGGTGACGTAGGGGCCGAACCGGCCGGACTTCGCGACGATCGTGTGCCCGGTCTCCGGATCGGTGCCGAGCTCGCGATCCCCGTCGCCGTGGCTGGCGATGAGTTCGCGGGCCTTCTCCGCGGTGAGCTCGTCGGGGGCGAGGTCCTCCGGCACGGACACGCGCTTGGGATCCTCGCCGTCCTGCGCCACCTCGAGGTAGGGGCCGTAGCGGCCCACCCGCAGGTCGATGCCCTCGGCGATCTCGATCGTGTTGATCTCGCGCGCGTCGATGTCGCCGAGGTCGTCGACGGTCGGCTTGAGACCGGGATGATCCTCGGTCCGGTCGCCGAAGTAGAACGCGGTCAGCCAGTCGTTGCGGTCCTCCTCGCCGGAGGCGATCCGGTCGAGGTCGGACTCCATGCCGGCGGTGAACTGGTAGTCGATGAGCCCGCGGAAGTGGAGCTCGAGGAGCCGCACCACGGAGAACGCGACCCAGGTGGGGACGAGCGCATTGCCGCGGGTGCGGACGTAGCCGCGGTCCTGGATCGTGGAGATGATCGCGGCATAGGTCGAGGGGCGCCCGATCCCGAGCTCCTCCATGGTCTTGACCAGGCTCGCCTCGGTGTAGCGCGGCGGCGGAGCGGTGGTATGGCCGGTGGCCTCGGCGCGATCGACGGTGAGCTGCTGGCCCTCGGACACCTCGGGCAGGCGCGATTCGCCGGCCCCGGTGTCGTAGCGGTCGACGTCCTTGCCCTCCTCGTAGGCGGCGAGGAACCCGCGGAAGGTGATGACCGTGCCCGAGGCGGTGAAGCCCGCCGTCTTGTCCTCACCGAGGTCGGCGGTGATCCGCATCGTGGCCGTCTTGCCCTTGGCATCGGCCATCTGGGAGGCGACGGTGCGCTTCCAGATGAGGTCGTAGAGGCGGAACTCGTCGCCGGAGAGCTTCCCGGACACCTGGGCGGGCGTGCGGAAGGAGTCGCCGGCGGGTCGGATCGCCTCGTGCGCCTCCTGTGCGGACTTCTGCTTGCCGGAGTACATGCGCGGCTTGTCCGACACGTATTCGGGACCGTACAGCTCCGAGACCTGACGGCGGGCGGCGGAGACCGCCTGGCCCGACAGCGCCGAGGAGTCGGTGCGCATGTAGGTGATGTAGCCGTTCTCGTAGAGCGACTGGGCCACGCGCATCGCCTGGCGGGAGGACAGGCGCAGCTTGCGGCCGGCCTCCTGCTGCAGGGTCGAGGTGGTGAAGGGGGCGGCGGGTCGGCGGGAGTAGGGCTTGGTCTCCAGCGCGGAGACGGTGAGCCGATCCTTGGCCGTGGTGTTGAGGGTGTTCGCGAGCGCGGTCGCCATCTCCTCGTCGAGCACGACGACGTCGCTCTTGCCCTTGAGCTTGCCGGCGTCGTCGAAGTCGCGGCCGCTGGCGACCTTGGTGCCGTGGTAGGTGGCGAGACGGGCGGAGAAGGAATTGCCCTTGCCCGGCACCGCGAGGTCGATGTCGAGGTCCCAGTAGTCGGCGGACACGAACGCCATGCGCTCGCGCTCGCGCTCGACGACGAGGCGGGTCGCCACGGACTGCACGCGACCGGCGGACAGGCCGCGGTTGACCTTGCGCCACAGCACCGGGGAGACCTCGTAGCCGTAGAGGCGGTCGAGGATGCGGCGGGTCTCCTGCGCGTCGACGAGCGAGGTGTCGAGCTCACGGGTGTTCTCGAGCGCGCGGGAGATCGCCTCGGGGGTGATCTCGTGGAACACCATGCGCTTGACCGGGATCTTGGGCTTGAGGACCTCGAGGAGGTGCCAGGCGATCGCCTCGCCCTCCCGGTCCTCATCGGTGGCGAGGAAGAGTTCGTCGGCGTCCTTGAGGAGGGCCTTGAGCTCGGAGACCTTCTTCTTCTTGCCCGGGTCCACGCGGTAATAAGGAGCGAAGCCGTTGTCGACGTCGACGGCGAACTTGCCGTAGGGCCCCTTCTTCATGTCGGCGGGCAGCTCGGAGGGCTGCGGGAGGTCGCGGATGTGGCCCACGGAGGCTTCGACGTCGTAGCCGTCACCCAGGTATCCCACGATCGTGCGGGCCTTGGTCGGCGACTCGACGATGACGAGTCGGCGCGGCTGCGAGGTGGAGGATGCCACGGCGGTCCTTTCGTGGGCGACTGTCACCGACGCGTCCGTCGGGCAGTCCCGCTGTTGCTGGTGAGAAACTCTGAGAAATGTAGCACTTGCCTCTTCTACCGTCTCACATGTCGATGTGCAGGGTCCGGGCGGGAGGCGGAGCGCGGCGGTGCGGTGCGGGTGCTGCGGGTGCGGATGCCGTGGTGCGGGTGCGGGAGTCGCGCCGGGCGCCGGAGCCGGGCCGCGCTGCGGGTGCGGCTGCGCCTGCAGCTGCGCCTGCACCGCGGGATAGGTCAGCGTTCGGTGTATGGTCAGTACATGCTGACCATTGCCTCTCGCCTCGACGTGATGAACCGCCTCGGCCGCGCGATGGCCGACCCCACGCGCTCCCGGATCCTCCTCTCCCTCCTCGAGTCACCCGGGTACCCGGCGGAGCTCGCCCGCATGCTCGGCCTCACCCGCACGAACGTGTCGAACCACCTCACCTGCCTGCGCGACTGCGGGATCGTCGTCGCCGAGGTCGAGGGCCGCCGCACCCGCTACGAGATCGCCGACGGCCACCTCGCCCGCGCGCTCGACGCGCTCCTCGACACCACCCTCGCCGTCGACGCCGACGCCCCGTGCCTCGACCCGCAGTGCCCGGTGGCCGGATGCTGCGAGGACGGCGCAGGGGAAGGTACGGGCACCGCTGCGGACGGCGGCTCTGCAGGCGAGCCGGATGCCGGAGGAGGCGCCGGCAGCGATGCAGCCGTCGTCACCGGGGCGCGATCGTGAGCGGGTCCGCGTGCGGGTGCGAGGCCACCTCGCTCGCCGACGCCGGTCCGACCGGGTCCGAGGAGCACACTCCGTGGTGGCGCAGGACCTCGGTGATCATCCCGGTCCTCTCCGGCGTCGCGCTCGTCGCAGGCCTCGCGCTCGAGTGGTTCGTCCCCGGCGCCCTGCCGGAGCCTGCCGCGCAGGTGCTGTTCTGGGCCTCGCTCCTCCTCGGCGCCTCGCAGTTCGCACCGGGCGCGCTGCGGGGCCTCGTCACCCGCGGCAGGCTGGGCATCGGCCTGCTCATGACGATCAGTGCGATCGGCGCGGTCGTCCTCGGCTTCGTCGAGGAGGCGGCCGCGCTCGCCTTCCTCTATTCCATCGTCGAGGCGCTCGAGGACATCGCGATGGACCGCGCCCGCACCGGCCTGCGGTCGCTGCTCACGCTCATCCCGGCGAATGCGACGGTTGTCGCACCCCACGGCACGACGCGCACGGTCCCCGTCTCCCAGCTCGCGGCGGGCGACAGGTTCCGGCTCTTCGCCGGTGAGCGCAGCGCCACCGACGGCGTCGTGCGCGCCGGGCGCAGCAGCCTCGACGTCTCGGCGATCACCGGCGAGTCCATCCCGGTGGAGGTCGGTCCCGGGGACGAGGTGCTCGCCGGTTCGATCAACACCTCGGGCGTGCTCGAGGTCGAGGCGACCGCCCCCGGGGCGGACAACTCGCTGACCACGGTCGTCGGGCTCGTCGAGCAGGCGCAGGCGCGGAAGGGCGAACGGGCCCGCATCGCCGATCGTCTCGCCCGGCCGCTCGTGCCCGGCGTGCTCGTCCTGGCACTGCTCGTCGCGGTGGTCGGCTCACTGCTCGGCGACCCCGGCCTGTGGATCGAGCGGGCGCTCGTCGTGCTCGTCGCGGCCTCGCCGTGCGCGCTCGCGATCTCCGTGCCGATCACTGTCGTCTCCGCGATCGGCGCGGCCACGCAGTTCGGCGTGGTCGTCAAGTCCGGCGCGGCATTCGAGCGCCTGGGTGGAATCCGCCACCTCGCGCTCGACAAGACCGGCACCCTGACCAGCAACCGACCCGCCGTCGCCCGGATCCTCACCGTGGACGGGTTCACCGAGGCCGAGGTGCTCGGCTGGGCGGCCGCGCTCGAATCCCACAGCTCCCACCCGCTCGCCGCCGCGATCACCGCCGCCGCACCCGGTTCGGTGCGCGCCGAGGAGCCTGCTGCGGCCGGAAAGGAGACCGGCCGGGCCCAGGAGATCTCCGAGGCAGCCGGACAGGGGATCACCGGTGTGATCGATGGCGACCGGATCGCGGCCGGCAGTCCGCGGTGGCTCGCTCCCGGCGTCTGCGCGGCGGAGGTCGCGGAGCTCGAGGGCCGGGGCATGACCGTCGTCGTCGTCCACCGGGACGGCCGGATGGCCGGTGCCATCGGGGTGCGCGACGAGCTGCGCCCGGAGGCGTCTGAGGTCATCGCCTCGCTCCGTGAGCGCGGACTGGGGACGACGATGCTCACCGGCGACAACGCTCGAACGGCCGAGGCGCTGGCCGGAGAGGCCGGGATCACCGACGTGCGCGCGGAGCTGCGGCCGGAGGAGAAGGCGCGCGCCGTGGCCGAGCTGCAGGAGAGCGGGCGCGGCCCGGTGGCGATGATCGGCGACGGGATCAACGACGCCCCGGCGCTCGCCTCGGCGGACATCGGGATCGCGATGGGCGTCACGGGTACGGATGCGGCGATCGAATCTGCGGACGTGGCGTTCACCGGCGACGACCTGCGGCTCATCCCGCGCGCGGTGGACCATGCGCGCCGGGGGCGGCGCATCATCAACGAGAACATCGTCCTGTCGCTGGCCATCATCGTGATCCTGCTGCCGCTCGCGATCACCGGCGTGCTCGGACTCGCGGCGGTCGTCCTCGTCCACGAGATCGCCGAGGTCGTCGTCATCCTCAACGGCCTGCGCGCGGCCCGCGTGCGGGGGCTCGGGGCAGTGGAACGCCGGTCGGCCTGACCCTCACACCTGCGGGTAGACGACTCCGGCGGGCACGAGTGTGCGGACCTGGGCGATGAGCTGGGCGCGCAGCGCGGACTCCTCGACCTCGAGCAGGCCGGAGAGCGCGGCGGCCACCGCGCCGAGGGTGAGCGAGCCGTCGGCCACGCCGAGGAATCCGGACAGCGCCGCGTCGGAGGAGAATGTCCGTGCGAAGCCGGTGCCCTGCTCGATCGTGATCATCGTCGGCGCCTCCTGGCCCGGCATGAAATGCCGGTGCTCGGTGACGTCCCCGGAGCGGACGAACGCGGTCTCCGCGAGTTCGGCGTCGTCGGCCGCGGCGAGCCATTCGAGCATCGCCAGGCGGGTGTCGAGGTGCGCGGCGATACCGGCGGCGTTCGCGCCGAGCGGCTGATCGAGCTCCTCGAAATGCCGCACCGCTGCGTCGCTGCCCGGGTTTCCGTCGTCATTGCCCGCAGTGCCGGCTTCGGATCCGGTGGCGGACCCGGGTCTGCTGCCGGCCGCGGGCCCGGTACCCGAATCGGCACCGGCGCCCGCTTCTGCCCCGGCGCCGGGTGCCGTCGCGCCGAGCTCGGAGGCCTCGCCGGTGAGGCGGTGCATGCGCACCCACCCGAACCCGATCCGATCGACGGAGCGGGAGGCGAAGTCGGCGAGCCACGCCTCGGTGTCGGCGGCCCAGCGCTGGGTGGCGCGCGCGACTCCCCCGTCGCGGATCCACGTCTCCGCGTACGCCACGGGGTCGAGCCGCTCGCGTTCGATGACCATGATCGAGGTCTGCGCGTCGCCCACCCGGCCGGTGGGGTCGACGGTGTCCGGCCCGTACTCCCAGTTGCCGAGGAACACCGCGTGCCCATCGGGACGCAGGTGGCCGGGCGTCTGGGCGAGGAGGGTGCGCATGATCCCGTCGCCCTCCATCCCGCCGTCGCGGTACTCGAGCTGGCCGTCGCGGCCCTGCGGGGTGATGACGAACGGCGGGTTGGACACGATGAGGTCGAAGGACTCCGGCACCGGGTCGAACAGGGAGCCGAGCCGGAACTCGATGCTCTCCTCCACCCCGTTGAGCTGCGCGGTGAGCGCCGCGAGGTGGAGGGCGCGGATCGAGAAGTCGGTGGCGACGACGCGGTCGGCGTGGCGGGCCAGGAGGATCGCCTGGATCCCGCAGCCGGTGCCGAGGTCGAGCGCGGAGTGCACACGGTGGCGCGGGGTGATCTCCGCGAGCGTCCGGCCGGCCCCGCCGAGTCCGAGCACGAAGTCGTCGGACACCGGTTCGGACTGCGTGAGCGTGCCGTGGTCGGAGAACAGCCACACCGTCTCATCACCGGGGCACTGCCCCCGCGGCACCCCGGTGGGCACCGCGTAGGGGGTGAGTGCCAGGCGCGACATGAGCCGCGGCGGCGAGGCCGCCGGGCGGGCGGCGGACGGGGCCGGGTCGTCCTGCGCCGCAGGGACCGAGCTCGAATCACTCCGAGCAGCGGCGCCCGCCCCCGCAGCACCCGGCGCTGCAGCACGGACCAGGGGAAGCCCGGCACCGAGCGCAGGGGCCGTGCCGGCGATCTGTACGAGCAGTCCGGATTCGGTGAGGGCATCGCAGAGCTCCTCGCCGAGCGCGGCCCTCACCGCGGTGACCGGCTGCGGCACGCGGAGCACGAAGAGCCCGGCCAGCACGGCCTGCGGCTCGCTCCTCCCGCGGAGGCGGAGCCGGGCCGGGGTCGCGTTGTTGCGCTGCAGCGCGGCGTCGGCGTCGACGCCCCACAGTGCCCGCAGACCGGCCGGGGTGAATTGGGCGGCGCGGAGCCGCTCGGCGAGGGCACGGAGGCAGGCGACGTCGGGCTGGGGCAGCGGCGCGGAGGCAGGCGAGGGAGTCACCGCACCAGGCTACGTGGTCGCACATCCGCCCGGCCGCCAGCCGTCGACTCCGCTGCTTCGGTGCAGGTGCCCGTGGGAGAATGTGCGCCATGTCCGACTCCCGTTCCGCGCTCCTCGATCTCATCGGCGACTTCGGGGCGCGCGAGGACCGGATCCGGCACATCGAGCACTTCCCGGCCCGCGTCGGCACCACTGCGGACTGGCCGGAGTGGGCGGACGACGAGGTGGTCGCAGCCCTGCGGTCGACGGGCATCGACCGGCCGTGGACGCATCAGGTGGCGGCCGCGGACGCGGCACACCGGGGTGAGGACGTGGTCATCGCCAGCGGCACCGCCTCGGGCAAGTCCCTGGGGTTCTGGCTGCCGGTGCTCGACTCGGTGGTCCGCACCCGGGATGAGATCCCCACCCGCGCGGCGACGACGCTCTACCTCTCCCCCACGAAGGCACTCGCCGCCGACCAGTACGAGAAGCTCCGCTCGGTGGTGCTGCGGGGCCTGCGGCCGGGCACCTTCGACGGCGACACCTCGCAGGCGGACAAGGCCTGGGCGCGCAAGCACGCGAACGTCCTGTTCACGAACCCGGACATGCTCCACCGCTCGGTGCTGCCGCGGCACGGGTACTTCACCCGCTGGTTCAAGACGCTGCGCTTCATCGTCGTCGACGAGGCGCACCGGTACCGCGGGGTGTTCGGCTCCCACGTCGCGCTGATCCTCCGCCGGCTGGTGCGGGTCGCCCGGCACTACGGCGCCGACCCGGTGATCGTCGGGGCCTCGGCGACGATGGCCGACCCCGCCGCGGCGTTCGCCCGGATCACCGGGCGCGAGGCGATCGCGATCACCCAGGACGCCTCGCCCCGGGCGGCCGGGGACTTCGTCCTCTGGGAGCCGCCCCTCCTGCCGGAGCCGTGGGGCCTGGAATGGGAGGATCCTGATCCCGCCGTCGTCGGTGGCCCGGGGCACGACCCGTTCGCGGACTCGCGCGGCCCATCCGCCCGGGAGTCGGCCTTCACACCTGTCCCCGGCCCTGCCCCGGGGACTGACCAGGAACGGGCCCAGGAGCCCACCGGCACGGATGCATCCCGGCGGAGCACGATCGCGGAGTCCGCCGACCTCCTCACCGACCTCACCTGCGCGGGTTTCCGCTCGATCGCGTTCATCGCCTCCCGCCGCGGCACCGAGGCGCTCGCCGAGGCGGTCCGCGACCAGGTGGCGCGCGTCGACTCCACTCTGCCGCGCACCGTCGCCGCCTACCGCGGCGGCTACCTGCCCGAGGAGCGCCGGCTGCTCGAGACCGGCCTGCGCAACGGCCGGCTCCGCACGGTCGCCTCGACGAACGCGCTCGAGCTCGGGATCGACATCGCCGGTCTCGACGCGGTCGTCATGGCCGGCTGGCCGGGCACGCTCGCCTCGCTGTGGCAGCAGGCCGGGCGCGCCGGCCGGGCCGGACAGCAGTGGGCGGCCGTGCTCATCGCGCGCGACAACCCGCTCGACACCTATGTGGTCAACCACCCCGAGGCGGTGTTCGGCGCACCCGTGGACGGCGGGGTGATCGATCCCGGCAATCCGTTCGTGCTCGCCGGGCACCTGTGCGCGGCCGCGGCCGAGATCCCGCTCACCGAGGCCGATCTGCCGCAGTTCGGCGACACCGCGGAGCAGGTCCTCGCCTCGCTCGCCGAGGCCCGCATACTCCGGCGGCGCCCGGCAGGCTGGTTCTGGGCGAAGGCCGAGGATGCCGCCGCGCTCACCGACATCCGCGGCTCCGGCGGCGGACAGGTGCGGATCGTCGAGGAGTCCACCGGCGCGCTGCTCGGCACCATCGAGGACGCCGGGGCGCACACGCAGAGCCACACCGGGGCGGTGTACATGCACCAGGGGCGCACCTTCACCGTGCGCGAGCTCGACCTCGACGCCCGCGTGGCGTTCGTCGAGGCGGCGAGCGTCGACTACTCGACGCAGGCGAAGTCGGTGACGGAGATCAGCATCGAGTCGACCGACCGCTCGATCACGCTGCCGTCCGGCGCGCGTGTGTTCACCGGGATGGTCGAGGTCGTCGATCAGGTGGTCGCCTACCAGATGCGGCAGCAGCGCACGGGGGTGGTGCTCGCCGAGCACCCCCTCGAGCTGCCCGAGCGCACTCTGCGCACTCAGGCGGTGTGGTTCACGGCCCCGCCGGAGCTGCTCGCCGATGCCGAAGTGGGGCGTGCCGACGTGCCGGGCACGGTGCACGCCGCCGAGCACGCCGCGATCGGCCTGCTGCCGCTGTTCGCCGGCTGCGACCGCTGGGACGTGGGCGGGGTGTCGACCGCGATGCACGCCGACACGGGGATGACGACGGTGTTCGTCTACGACGGACAGCCCGGCGGTGCCGGGTTCGCCGAGCGGGGCTTCGACTGCTTCACCGACTGGCACCGGGCGACGCTCGAGGCGATCGAGTCCTGCGAGTGCATCTCCGGCTGCCCCTCGTGCATCCAGTCGCCCAAGTGCGGCAACGGCAACGAGCCGCTCGACAAGGCCGGCGCGGTGCGCATCCTGCGCGCACTCCTCGGCTGAGACCCTACTCACCTGCTCTCCCCGGTCGGGGATCCGGCGACCGCTGTCGCGCTGACCTTCCCGAGCGGAGGTGGGAGGTCGACCTCGGTGACGACCTTCGCAGTGCCGAGGTCCGGCCGGGCGATGCACTCGGTGACCTCCACTCCGCTGCGCTCCGCGGTCTCCGCGGCGATCTCGCACGGGTCACCGGGGGTGATGCCGCGGGCGGCATCGGCGGCGGCGATCGCGGCGAGGTCAGCCGCACCGTCGGCGCGGGCGTGGGCGAGGAAGGCCTGGGCGCCGAGCCCCAGGCCGGCGACGAGGGTGAGTGCCGCTGCGCCGAGCGACACTGCGAGCACCGTCGAGGAGCCCCGGTCGTCGCGGAGGTGCCCGGGCCGGATCACCGGATGCCCTCCGTCCGCGCGGTGGCGGTGGCGCTCACCGATTCCTGGACGAAGCGCAGGGTTTCCGGCAGCGGCAGCGTGACCTCGACCGTGGTGTACCCGCCCTCGTGGCGGACGGCGACCGTGGATCCGTCACCGGCCTTCTCCGTCGCCTCGTGGCGCACCGTGCGTTCGGGTTCGCCGCGCGCGGCCTCCCGGGCGGCGGCGCGTGCGGCGTCGTGGGCGCGCAGCTGGGACAGGCCGATCGTGCCGGCACCCGTGATGAGCGCGATGAGGAGCACGAGCGCGGGCATGAGCATGGCGAACTCCGCGGTCGCGGCACCGCGGTCATCACGGGCGGCCGACATCGGTTCAGGCCCCCAGTCCGAGGGCGGTGGAGATCACGCCGGTGATCGCCTCCTTGATCGGGTCGGACTTGAGGACGACGACGAGGAGCGCGGCGAAGCCGCAGGCTGCGAGCGTGGTGATCGCGTACTCCGCTGTCGTCGCTCCGCGGTCGTCCTCGAGCACGGCGAGTGCTGCGCTGCGGGTCGGTACGAGTGCCGCGGCGGGGTCGTCTGCGGGTGGGGTGGTCGTCGGGGTGTGTGCGGTGGTGTCCATCGTGAGTCCTTTCCGTGAGATCCGATGGTCCTCCGATCCTCTGCCGCCGCCGCACCGCGGACCAGAGCCCATCTGCGCCTGTGGATGGCGGCGGGCTGTCCACAGGCCGGAGGTCGCAGCCGCGGGAGCCCCTGTGACCAGCCGCCGCGGGCCCGGCTCAGCCGAAGAGCACTCCGAGGTCGTCGACGAGGCTGAGGACCACCGGGACGACGCCGAGCAGGAGGAACGCCGGGAGCACGCACACACCGAGCGGCACGACGAGCTCGACACCCAGGCGGGCGGCCGCGATCTGCCGCCGCCGGTGCTCCGCGCGCCGCAGGTCCCCGGCGAGGCCGCGCAGCAGCGGGGCGAGTGCGACGCCGGTGGAGCGGGAGAAGAGGACGAGCCGGCTGACCGCGGCGAGCTCCTCGTTCGAGTCGTCGATCTCCCCGAGCGCAAGGGACCGGCCGAGCCGGTCGAGCCCGGTCCGGTCGCCCCCGGCGGCTGCGGCGAGCGACAGCGCCCGCTCCGTCGGCAACCCGGTCTGCAGACAGATCGAGACGAGGTCGAGGTCGAAGGCGAGCGCGTCCACAGCACTCATCGCCGAGGTCGGCGACGGGCCCGGCTCTCCGGCACCCGCCACCCTCTCGCCCGAGCCTTCCGCAACCCGACTTCCCATTGCACCGCTGCGCGCACCTCGGCCCCGGTCCGAATCCCCGACGCTCTTCCCACGACCGCCCTGCGGTGCTCCGAGAAGCGACTTCAGCCGGGTGTCCGCGCCGGGATCGAACAGCCACCAGCCGCAGCCGACGAGCAGCCCGGCCACCGCTGCGATGAGGAGGATCATGCCGTCGCCCTCCGCAGCAGGGACCGCATCCACAGCCGGCCGACGAGGAGCAGCACCGCTCCCCCGCCCAGGCTGATGAGCCCGGGCACGGAGGACAGGAGTGCGGCGAGGTCGGTCCCGATGAGCAGTCCGAGTCCCAGTGACAGCAGCGGCAGCCAGGTGAGGACCTTGACCGTCGAGGCGGGCCCGGCGAGCGCCACGGCTCTGTCACGGGCGGAGTCGGCCTTCTCCCGGCAGGTGTCGCCGTAGCGGGCGAGCATGTCGGCGGCCGGCGCCCCGGCGGTCTCCGCGACGAACCACACGGCCGCCATCCCGTCGAACACCTCGGCCGCTGCCGGGATGAGAGAGCCGGTGTGACGGCGGATCGCCTCGTGCGGCGGGTCACCGAGCTCGAGCGAGCGGCTCATCCGCAGCAGTGCCTGCTCGAGGTCGGAATCCTCGGCGAGCCCGGCGAGCTGGGCCATGACGACGGACGGGGGCATGCCGACGCGGAGCAGCTCGACGGCCCGGTCGACGACGGCGACCGCGGCGGCGTGCCGGTCCTCCGGGGTGCGCCGGCGCCGAGGTGCGCTCGCGCGGGGGCGCGGCGAGGTCAGCGCGCGCAGGCGCCGGGCACCGGCGGGATCGGCGAGCAGCCAGTACCCGCAGCCGACGAGCAGCCCGGTGACCAGGCCCAGCTGCCAGCTCATCGCGCCTCCCTCCAGTCCACGACCGGGCTCACGTCGCGGCCCGCTGCTCGAGGAGCCGGCGCACCGCCGTCACTCCCGCCTCGGAGAACCCGTCGCCGGCATCCCACACCGGCAGCATCTCGATCCGGGTGTCACGATCCGCGGCGGGAACCGCGATCTGCGCGATGCCGCGGGTGTTTCCCTCACGGCGGACGTGGATGACGAGGTCGATCGCTGTCGCCATCTGGGACCGCACAGCCGCCGGACTCATCCCGGCGAGCGCACCGAGCGCCTCGAGCCGGGCGGTGACGGCCTGCGCGGTGTTCGCGTGGATCGTCGCGCACCCGCCCTCGTGCCCGGTGTTGAGCGCGGTGAGCATGTCGCGGACCTCCGCACCGCGGCACTCGCCGACGACGAGCCGGTCGGGGCGCATCCGCAGCGCATTGCGCACGAGGTCGGTCATCGCGACCTCGCCGACGCCCTCGACGTTGCTCTGCCGGGCGGCGAGCTGCACGACGTGGGGGTGGCTGATGAGGAGTTCGCGGGAGTCCTCGACGACGAGCAGCCGCTGATCCGCGGCGACCTCGGAGAGCAGCGCACCGAGGAGCACGGTCTTGCCCGAGCCGGTGCCCCCGGAGATGAGGAAGTTCGCCCTCCGGGCGAGCACCTCGAGGAGCAGCTCGTGGGCCGGCGCCGGTACGAACCCGTCGGCGAGGAGTTCGTCGAGGCGGAAGCCGGAGGCGCGCGGAACGCGGAAGGACAGCACGGTGGTGTCCCCGGACAGCGGTGGGATGACGGCGTTGAGACGCACCCCGTCGGGCAGCCGGACGTCGACGAGCGGGCTCGAGTCGTCGAGACGGCGGCCGCCCAGCCCCGCGAGCCGGACGGCGAGCGCCCGGACGTCGGATTCGGTGCCGAGCGAGATCGGCACCGGTTCGAGACCCGCCCCGCGATCGGCCCAGATGTCGCGCGGGCCGTTGACGAACACGTCGGTGGTGCCCGGCGCGTCGAGGATCGGCTGGATCGGCCCGGCCCCGGCGAGCTGCGCGGAGATCCGGGACACGAGCTCGAGCAGGGCGCCGGCGCCGAGCACCCGGCCGGTGCGCTGCACGGCGGTGGCCACGGCTGAGGCGGTCACCGGCCCCGGGTTCTCGAGCAGGTGGTCGCGCACCTCGGCGATGAGGGCGGGCTCGATCCACTCGCTCATGAGGCGATCCCGGCCGCCGCATCGAGGGCGAGGAGGTCTGCGAGGAGGTCCTCGGCGAACCGGCCCAGGCGGGTGCGGCCGGCGGGGATCCCCTCCCCGCGGTCGATCCGGGCGGCGAGCCCGCCGTCGTCGGTGAGCGTCCCGGCGAGGTCGAGCCCGATGGTGTCGGCGACGAGGTGCGGGTCGAGGCCGAACCGGTCGGACTCCCGCACGACGAGGCGCACCCCGGGGTGGACCTCGGCGAGCCGGCGGGCGACGCGGGCGGCGGCGACCGCGGCGCGCACCCGGGCCGGGGTGACGAGCACGAGGTGGTGGCAGGCGCGCGCCCACGCGGCCGGGGCGTGGCGGGGCAGGTCGACGATGACGAGGTCGAAGGCCTGCTGGGAGGCGGTGAGGACGGCGTCGAACACCTCCCCGGTGAGCTCCTCACGGCCCTCCCGGTCCCAGGACAGGATCGCGAGCTCGTCGAAGCGCGGCAGCGCCTGCGTCAGCGTCGAGGGCCGCAGTCGGCCCTTCGAGGCGGTCAGCGCCGGCCAGCGCAGCCCCGGGATGTCCTCGCAGCCGAGCACGAGGTCGAGGCCCCCGCCCAACGGGTCAGCGTCGAGGAGGACGGTCGCGGTCGACTGGCCGGCGGCCTGCCGGGCGAGCGCGCAGGCGAGCACCGAGGCGCCCGCCCCGCCGGACCCGGCGACGACGCCGATCGTCGTGGCCGGGGCGGCCGGGGGTTCGACCGCGGTGATCATCCGCTGGGTCAGCCATTCCCCGGCCGCCGGCAGGAGGGCGACGTGGTCCGCGCCGAGCCGGGCGGCGTTCGACCAGGCGTCGTGCGCCTCGGCCGGGGCGATGAGCACGGTGGGCACGCCGGCGGCCTGGGGCGGGTCGACGACGTCCTCACCGAGCAGGATGAGGACGGCGCCCTGCCACCCGCCGGACTGCGGGGCGAGCACGTCGAGGGTGATGCCGATGCTGTCGGCGATCGCTGCGCAGTGGTCGACGAGGCTGGGGAGCTGGGTGAGGAGCGCGATGCGGGGCATGCTCCCACGGTGCGCCGACGGCCGCCGAGGCGCACGCCGGGACCACCGACCTGTGGACGGACCGGCGCCAGCGAGCGACCTGTGACCTCACGTCGACGGCCTGTGACCTGAGGACGAACCGCGCGGTGTCGTCACTGGTCAGATGTTCTGCGGGATCTTCCCGGACTGGACGGCCTGGCACACGGTGCGGCCCTCCCCGGCGCCCTTCTCCACAGCCGTGGCGCAGGAGACGATCCACCCGGGCACGTCAGAACCGGAGGTGTAGGCCGCCCCGCCCTGGCCGTAGCCCTGCACATCGGAGAGGAACGCGGCCTCGGGCACGCCCACCCCGGTGGGGTCGACGCCGGAGGACACGAGCTGGATCCGGAACAGGGCGCGGGCGATGAGCCCGTTGCCGATCACGAACGGGCGCAGGGCGATGATCTCGCCCTGGAGGATCGCGGCGACGACGAGTCCGGGCAGGGTCGGGTCGGTCAGCAGCGCGTCGAGCTGCCCGAGGCGGTCGGCGAGCTCCTCGGGCCCCGGGGCCGGCGGCAGCCCGCCGAGGTCGCCGGGCACCTCGCCGGCGAGCCGGGGGCGGCCGAGCTGCTCGTCGGGCACGAGACCGGCGCCGGCCGCGAGCGAGAGCTTGGAGAGGATGTGAGCGAGCCCGCCGCGCAGCGCGTCGGGCCGCTCCGAGTACTCCTGGGCGACCGCGGCGACGCGCACGGCGGCGGACAGCTGGGTGCCGGACATGTCATCGGGCACCTCGCGCCCGGCGCCGATCACCTCGCGCACGTAGGCGATGGGATAGCGGGCACCCTCGAGCGCGGACGAGGCGCGGGCGGCGCGCACCGTGGATTCGACGCGGCACTCGGGCATCCGCTTGCGCAGCGCGTTGTGCCAGCGCAGCTCCGTGCACGCATTGCGTGCCCTGGTCACGGCCTCGTCCACCGGGTCGAGAGCGGCCAGGGCACGCAGCGCGGAGCCGAGCTCACTCATGCTCAGCCACGCTGGATGCCCTCGGTGTTGCGGAGGATGCCTTCGCGGCCGTCGGTGTTGCGGACGGTGAACTCCCCGCCGTTGTCCGACAGCGCGAGGAACCACTCACCGGGGGTGACGGTGAACGCCGGGAACCCGGTCGCGGGGTCGACGGCGTCGCGGGGCTCCGGCACGGCGAACCAGAAGGCCTGCTGGACCGGCTGCGCCTGGTCCTGTTGGGCGGCTTGGTCCTGCTGGGCGGCCTGGTATCCGTACTGCGACTGCTGGGCCTGGTCCCCACCGGCGGGCGCGGCGGAATCGACGGCGGTGGCGTCCGTGTCCTCGATCCGGGCGAAGCCCTTCTCCGAGTAGTCGAAGGCCTTGAACCACTGGGTGGGCTCCTCGGCGGCCTCGCGCTGCGCCTGTTCCGGGGCACCCGGCTTCTCCCAGCCCTGGCGCGCGGTGTCGTCCGCCGAGGTGGCGGCCGAGGTGCTCTCACCGACGGCGGGTGCCGGGGCGGAGTCGCCGGTGGGCGAAGCCGACTCCGGCGCGGGGTCGCCCTCGCCGGTGGCGTTCTGCAGGTCTGCGGCCGACATCATCACCGTGGACTCGCCGTCGGTGCCGGTATCGGCAGTCGGGGCGTCGGTGGTCGACGAGTCGGTCGTGGGGTCTTCCGCGGATCCACCGCTGTCGGAGGTCTCGCGATCTCCTGCAGGGGCCTCGGCGGTCGCCCCATCGGTCACTGCGGAGTCGTCGGCGAGTGCACCGTTGGCTGCGGGAACGGGGCCGTCGGTCTCCGGGCGGACGTCGGCGGCACCGGCCTCGGTCGAACCGCTGCCGTACCCCGGAGAGCCGGTGTCCGCCTCGGCGTCGCGCGAGAAGCCGCCGGACATGAAGGACTGGGTGGGCTCGTTCTGGGCGTGCGCCGGGGCGTCGGCCGAGCGACGGCCGAGATAGGCCTGGTCATCGCCCGACACCTGCTGCACCGGGCCGTCGGAGTCCGGCGCGCCCGATCCTGCGGCGGCACCTGCGCCCACCGCGCCTCCTCCGGCGACCGAACCGAAGCTCGGCGCGGCGTCGGAGAGTGCAGGAGCAGAGGCACCCTGCGGGCCCGATCCGAACTGCTGGCCCTGCGCCTGCTGCCCGTATCCCTCCGGGCCGGAGCCGTACTGCTGGCCGACGGGGCCGGAGCCGTAGGGCTGAGCCTGGTGCTGGGCGTCGACGCCGAACTGACCGGAACCGTAGCCCTGGGGACCGGAACCGTACTGCTGGCCGGCAGTGCCCGGGCCGTACTGGTCGCCCGCCGGACCGGAGCCGTACTGGTCGCCGGCGACTGCGCCGCTGTGGCCGAGTGCCCCGAAGCCCTGCGCCGACTCGCCCTGCTGGCCGTGCGCCTGCTGGCCCTGCTGGCCATAGGCCTGCGGGGCGGAACCGTAGGGCTGGGCGCCGGCGTTCGCAGCGGTGCTGCGGGTGACCGGGCGGGCCTTGGGGTGGGCGGGCGCTTCGGCGCGGGCGGTGAACTCGGAGCCGAGGAACGGGATCACGGTGAGCACCCCGGCGAAGAACGCGATGAGCGAACCGAGGAAGGCGAACCATCCGCCGACGTGGAAATGCTGCACCGAGGTGACGAGGACGAGGAAGTTCGTCGCGAAGCCCACGGCGGTGAGCACCGCGATGAGCTGATCGGGGCTGAGCGAGCCGATCCGCTGCGGGAAGCCGCGGACCACCTTGTTGAGCAGGGTGAGGATTCCGGCGGCGAGGATCGTCAGCATGCCGAGGATGAGCCACATCAGGGCGAATCCATTCCAGGAGAAGTTCGGCATCCAGGACCAGATCCATGTCCTCTCCCGGAAGCCCTCGCCGAATGCGAATCCGAGCACCGGGGTGACGAGTGCGATGAGCGCGAACAGGGAGCCGACGAGAAGGAGGATGTCGCGCAGCGTGAGCGGACCGATGATCCCGGCGCCGGGTTTCTTCTCCTTGACCGGCGCCTGCCCGTAACCCGCCTGCCCGTAACCGGGCTGGCCGTAGCCGGCGGGACCACCGGCCTGCTGAGCATCGTAGGGACCCGGCTGGGAGCCGTAGGCCTGCACTGGACCCGAACCATAGGCCTGACCGGGCTGGGAACCATACTGTCCGGCAGGCTGGGAGCCATAGGCCTGGGCAGGCTGGGAGCCATAGGCCTGGGCAGGCTGGGAGCCATAGGCCTGGGCAGGCTGGGAGCCATAGGCCTGGGCAGGCTGGGAGCCATAGGCCTGGGCAGGCTGGGAGCCGTACTGCCCGGCGGGCTGCGAACCGTACGCCTGTCCCGCCTGGGAACCGTACGCTGGGCCGGGGCCGCCGGTCTGGTCACCGGGGACGTCGGACTGCGGGCCCGGAGTTCCGGGCTGCGCACCGTACGGGCCCGGCTGCTGGGCGCCGGAGGACTGGGGACCGGGTGCTCCGTAGGGACCGGGCTGCTGGCCCCACTGCGGCTCGGAGCCGGAGGGCTGATAGGGGGTGCTCATCGTTCGAAACTCCTTCGGAGGCTTCCGGCGGCCGTGACCGGTCCCGGGACGTTCTCGCTCACATCCTGACAAACTACCCCGAGTCTTGCACACCGGATGCGGCACCCAGGCCCGGATTCCGCACTCGCGGGAGGGCACCTCGGGAGCGGGACCCGATCCGACCCGACAGCCGTTCGGGAACCGTGTGCGGGCTTAACCCGTGTCCGGGACTCGTTGTACAGTGCGAACGTGCCCGGCAACGCCGCCGGGGCGTGAGCGCGGGTACCCCGGGCCTCTCACTCTCACCGTCGGAGGGAAGCATGACGAACACGACATCACAGGACCGGCAGCACGGCGAGGAACAGACGTTCGAGCCGAGCGCGGAGTTCGCAGCGCAGGCCAACGCCACCGCCGCCCTCTACGACGAGGCCGCCGCGGACCGCCTGGGATTCTGGGCCGAGCAGGCCCGCGAGCTCATCTCCTGGGACACCGACTTCACCGACACCCTCGACTGGTCCGACCCCCCGTTCGCCCGCTGGTTCGTCGGCGGGAAGCTCAACGTCGCCTACAACTGCGTCGACCGCCACGTCGAGGCCGGCCACGGCGACCGCGTCGCCATCCACTTCGAGGGCGAGCCTGGCGACACCCGCACGATCACCTACGCCGACCTCCAGCGCGAGGTCAGCCGCGCGGCGAACGCGCTCGCAGCGCTCGGTGTGGTGCAGGGCGACCGGGTCGCGATCTACCTCCCGATGATCCCGGAGGCCGTGATCTCGATGCTCGCCTGCGCGCGCCTCGGCGCCGCCCACTCCGTGGTGTTCGGCGGGTTCTCCTCCGACGCCCTGCGCTCCCGCATCCTCGATGTCCAGGCCAAGGTCGTCATCACCGCCGACGGCGGCTACCGGCGCGGCAAGCCCTCGGCTCTCAAGCCCGCCGTGGACGAGGCGCTCGCCGGCGGGGACACCCCGGTGGAGAAGGTGCTCGTCGTCGAGCGCACCGGCGAGGACGTCGCCTTCGACGCCGAGCGCGACCTCCACTGGGCCGAGGCGCTCGCCGCGCAGCCCGACACCCACGAGTACGAGTCCTTCGACTCCGAGAACCCGCTCTTCGTCCTCTACACCTCCGGCACCACCGGCAAGCCCAAGGGCATCCTCCACACCTCCGGCGGGTACATCACGCAGAACGCGTTCGCCATGCGCACGGTGTTCGACATCAAGCCGGAGACCGACGTGTTCTGGTGCACCGCGGACGTCGGCTGGGTCACCGGCCACTCCTACGTGGCCTACGGTCCGCTCGCGGCAGGCGCCACGCAGGTGATGTACGAAGGCACCCCGGACACCCCGCACCGCGGCCGCTGGTGGGAGATCGTCGCGAAGCACGGCGTGACGATCCTCTACGCCGCGCCCACCGCCATCCGCACCGCCATGAAGTGGGGCGACGAGATCCCCGCCGAGCACGACCTGTCCTCGCTGCGCCTGCTCGGCAGCGTGGGCGAGCCGATCAACCCCGAGGCGTGGATGTGGTACCGCCGCGTCATCGGCGGCGACCGCTGCCCGATCGTCGACACCTGGTGGCAGACGGAGACCGGCGCGCACATGATCGCCCCGCTGCCCGGCGTCATCGCGACCAAGCCCGGCTCCTCGCAGCGCGCCCTGCCCGGCATCTCCGTGGCCGTCGTCGACGACACCGGCGAACCGGTCGAGCGCAACGTCGCGGGCTACCTCGTCATCACCGAGCCGTGGCCGGCGATGCTGCGCGGCATCTACGGGGACCCGGAGCGTTTCAAGGACACCTACTGGTCGCGGTTCGAGAACATGTACTTCGCCGGCGACGGGGCACGCTACGACGACGACGGCGACATCTGGTTCCTCGGCCGGGTCGACGACGTGATGAATGTGTCCGGCCACCGGCTGTCGACCGCGGAGATCGAGTCCGCTCTCGTCTCCCACGAGGCCGTCGCCGAGGCCGCCGTCGTCGGAGCGCAGGACGAGACCTCGGGCCAGGCGGTCGTCGCCTTCGTCATCCTCCGCGGCGGCGAGGAGCAGACCGAGGGCACCGTCGAGGAGCTCCGGGCTCACGTGGGCCGCGAGATCGGGCCGATCGCCAAGCCCAAGCGCGTCCACATCGTCGAGGAGCTGCCGAAGACGCGCTCGGGCAAGATCATGCGCCGGCTCCTCAAGGACGTCGCGGACAACCGGCTGGTGGGCGATGCCACGACGCTCGCCGACTCCTCGGTGATGGACGTCATCTCCGCCTCGGTCGCCGGCGAGAAGTCCTCCGACGAGGGGTGAGGCCCCGGTCCTCGCCCGGCCGCACCGTGCAAGTGGGTGCGCGGTCGGGTGAGGGATTAGTCTAGGATCAGATCCGTACGTTTCGCACCGAATTCAAAGGAGCCTCCATGCCCGAGCGGTCGATCTCGCAGCTCATCAAGGACATCAAGGCGGATACTCAGGCCCTGGCCCAGGAGGAGTCCGCGCTCGCGAAGTCGGAGATCCAGGCCGGCGCGAAGAACCTCGGCATCGGAGCCGGGCTCGCCGGCGCCGGGGTCTTCCTCCTGTTCCTCGCCTCGATCATGGCGATCTTCGCCGGCGCCGCGGCCTTCCACGAGGGCCTCGGCTGGCCGTGGTGGGGCAGCTTCCTCATCGTGTTCGGGATCCTCGCACTCATCGCGCTCATCCTCGTCGCGATCGCGATCCCGCTGTTCAAGAAGGGCAACCCGACCCCCACCTCGGCGATCAACGGCGGGAAGTCCGCCGTCGAGGCGCTCAAGCGCTCGCTCACCAACCCGAGCGGCCCCCGCTACTGAGCCCACGGCCGGCTCCCGGCCGGGCGCGTCCGACGGCACTGCCCCGGCTCGGTCACGCCCGAGCGAACCGCTGATCGGGCGGTGCGAGATTGCGATATCCCGCGGATTCCTTCACAGGAACCGCGGGATATCGCTGTCTCGGGTGAGTCTCAGAGCTGGATGTGGATGTAGGCCTCGCGGTCCCAGTCGCTCGCCCAGCCGAGCTCCTCGAGGGCGAACTCGAGCAGACCGGCGGTGAAGCCCCACACGCGCAGCACGCCGACGTCGAATGCCGGAGTCGAATAGGCCCGGTCCGGGGGCGAGAAGGTGCCGCGGTTCGCCGGGGCCACGAGGTCGGCGATCGGCACGCGGTACACCCGGGCGGACTCCCCGTGGTCCATCACGCGCACCTCGGTGGGATCCGGCCACCAGGCGATGACCGGGGTGACGTCGAAGCGGCTCACCGGGATGAACAGCGGGTCCATGGTGCCGATGACGTCGATGCCGTGCGGGTCGAGCCCGGTCTCCTCCTCCGCCTCGCGCAGGGCGACGGCCACGGCGTCCACGTCCTCGGGGTCCCGGCCGCCGCCGGGGAACGCGACCTGCCCGGGGTGGTGCCGCAGGGTCGAGGCGCGCTCGAGGAGCAGCACGTCGACGTCGGCGACCCCGAGCGCGTCGAGGCGCTCCGCCTCCGCCTTCCCGGCCGGGGTGCGCGGCGGCACCCCGCGGCCGAACAGCATGAGGACCGAGGCCTCGCGCACGATCTCGTCCGGCTGGGCATGCCGACGGCGCAGCCACTGCTCGTTGCCCATCGAGCCGGGCAGCGCCTCGAGCGCGCGACGGGCCGGGTCCGGGTGCGGACGCGGATCTGCGGGTTCGGTCGTCATGCGGACGCGTCTCCTCTCGGCCCGGCACCGGACGGTGCGGATCCCCGTGCCTCCGGCTCCCCCGGCGCCCGTCCCGCCGCGTCCGGTCCCGTCCGCGCAGCGCGGTCGAGCTGCACCGCCGTCGCGGTGCGCACGAGTGCCTGGGCCTTCTCCGGGTCGGGCTCGCCGATCCCGAAGCTCGGGCACAGCCGCGTGAGCGGGCAGACCCCGCAGGCCGGGCGACGGGAGTGACAGATCCGACGGCCGTGGAAGATCAGCCGGTGCGACAGCATGGTGAGGTCGCGCGGCGGGTAGAGGGCGGCGACGTCCCGCTCGACGGCCACCGGGTCGGTCGCGGCGGTGAGGCCGAGGCGTCGCACGAGCCGGCCGACGTGGGTGTCGACGGTGAGCCCGGGCACGCCGAAGGCGTTGCCGAGCACGACGAGCGCGGTCTTCCGGCCCGTCCCCGGCAGCGCGACGAGCGCGTCAAGGTCGGCGGGCACCTCGCCGTCGTGGTCGTCGACGAGGTCCCGTGCCAGGGCGACGATGTTGCGGGCCTTGGCGCGGAAGAAGCCGGTGGGGCGGATGATCTCCTCGACGTCGGGGAGTTCGGCGGCGGCCAACGCGGGGGCGTCCGGGTAGGCGGCGAACAGCACCGGGGTCACCCGATTCACCCGCACGTCCGTGGTCTGGGCGGAGAGCACGGTGGCGACGAGGAGCTGGAACGGCGTGTCGAAATCGAGCTCGCAGGCGGCGTCGGGGTGCGCCTCGGCCAGGACCCGGTTGATCTTCCGAGCACGTCGGGTCCGTCCCAGCGGCGTCTCGGCGGCGAACCGGCGCGCGCTCTTCTCCGCAACTGTCAGCACGGATCCCAGCTTAGGCCACCGTGCGGCGGGCCGGCCGACGGTCCGGCGGGAGCATCGCCTGCGGTGATGCCCGCCGGAACTCTCTTCCGACGATCGTGTCCGAATCCGCTACCAGCCTGTAGATTTGAGGGCAGGGAACCTAGAGGAGGAAATCAGTGGACATCGAAGTAGTGCGGAACGCCAGTCTGTTCAACGGTCTCGACGACGAGTCGACCAGTGCGCTGGTGAAGATCATGAAGCCGCGCAGCCTGCGCCGCGGCACCGCGCTGTTCCACGAGGGCGACCCGGGCGACGAGCTCTACATCGTGTCGACCGGCAAGCTCAAGATCGGACGCGAATCCCCCGACGGCCGCGAGAACCTGCTCAGCGTCGTGGGCCCCGGCGAGATCATCGGCGAGCTCACCCTCTTCGATCCGGGCGCCCGGTCGACCACGGCCACCGCCGTGTCCCAGACCGAGCTGCTCAGCCTCAAGCACGAGGACCTCATGACCTGGCTGCGGGAGCGCCCGCAGGCTGCGATGAACCTGCTCAAGTCGCTCGCCCAGCGCCTGCGCCGCACCAACGACATCGTCGGCGACCTCGTGTTCTCCGACGTGCCAGGTCGCGTCGCCAAGTCGCTGCTCGACCTCGCCGAGCGGTTCGGCAAGCAGGCGCCCGATGGCACCCTCGTCGCCCACGATCTCACGCAGGAGGAGCTCGCCCAGCTCGTCGGCGCCTCCCGGGAGACGGTGAACAAGGCGCTGGCCGACTTCGCGGCCCGCGGCTGGCTGCGCCTCGAGGCGCGCGCCGTCGTCATCCTCGACTTCGACCGGCTGCGCAACCGCGCGCACTGAGCGCTTGACGGCGCCGACCGCGCGGCCAGTGTGCGCCCGGTCGGCTGAAGTCGCAGCCTCGTCCACGTCCAGCGGCCCCGGACCACTCGGTCCGGGGCCGCTGTCGCGCTCCGTGTGCCCGCCCGGTGGATCTGCTGGGATCACCGGGCGGATGCTCTGGGTTCACCGCGGTCCGGCGTCCTCCCGGAGGGCGCCCTCCGGGCCGACCGAGTCCTCGGCTCAGAGACGCCCGAGGTAGTCGAGCTGCGCCTTGACGATCTGGAGGGCGGCGCCCCGGACGTCGTCGGGCACGTCGTGGTAGACGGCGTCGCGCACCTCCTCGGGCGTGCGGGCGCCGGCTTCGAGTGCATCGCGGACCTGCTCGATGCGCTCCGCACGGTGTGCGGCGTAGTGGGCGAGCACCTCGGCGGGGTTCTCGATCGTCGGCCCGTGCGCGGGCTCGATGACCTCGACCCGCCCGGTGTCGACGAGTCGGCGCAGCGCTTCGATGCTGTCGAGGTAGTCCCGGATCGACCCCTCCGGGTGGGTGACGACGGTGGTGCCGCGGCCCAGCACGGTGTCCCCGGAGTACAGGGTGGCGCCGTGGATGAGGCTGATGCTGTCGGAGGTGTGGCCCGGGGTGGCGACGACCTCGACCACGTCCTCCGGGGCGTCGCCGAAGGTGATCTCCTGCCCGTGGACCACCGGCTCCGTGTGCCGGGCGAAGCGCTCGAGCACGGCGTGGACGGGCACCTCGGGCGCCCAGTCGTCGATCGAGCCGAGCATCTCCGAATGGTCGGCGTGCTGGTGGGTGAGCACGATCGCGCGGAGCTCTCGCGCGCCGATCTCGGTGAGGAACGCCTCGCGGTGGGCGGCGAGCTCGGGGCCCGGGTCGATGAGCAGCGCGCCGGAGTCGTCGGCGCTGAGGAGCACGTAGGTGTTCGTACCGTCGAGGGTCATGGGCGAGGGGTTGTCGGCTCGGATGCGCATGGGGCCTCTCGTCGTCGAGGAAGGTGCGGATGGCCCCAGTCTATCGAGGTGCGACGGGCAGCCGGGCTCAGGCACCCGATTCGTCGATCACCGGCTCGTCCTCCTCGTCGTCGACGAGCGAGGCGGATTCCTCCTCCGGCGGCTCCTGGAGATCCGTCGCCTCGCTGTCGCGCAGTGCGCGGCGCGCCGGCTCACCGGGGGCACGCACGGTCGCCCACCACCGGTCGTCGTGGCGCACGATCTCCGGGTGCATGGGCCGCACGTCGCGCACCCGCGCCATCGCCGCACCCACCGTCGGCACGGCGGCGAGGCTCTCGCAGACGAGGCGCATCGCCACGGAGATGTGTTCGCCCCCGGAGGGGCCGATCGCCTCGAGCACCTCGGCCGGGGTCATCCAGCCGCCCCAGGAGTCGTTGCGGGAGCGGAACTCGAGCGTCTGCACGTGCGGCAGCGCGGCGACGAAGAACACGGTGTCGAAGCGCCGCAGCTGCCAGGGGGTGTTGACCCAGCGCAGCCACGGATGGAGGAGGTCCGGGCGGAACCGCAGGCTGCGGTCGTCGAGCAGCTGGGGGAAGGTCAGCCGGCGTTCGGCGAGCTCGGACCGCCCGTCGTCCCAGTCGGGGGCGTCCACGGTCGTCACCACGCGCCCGTCGATGTCCTCGGCGAGCAGGATGCCGGTGGTGAGGAGCGCGGCCCGGGCGGCGCCGGCGAAGTACGACAGCGCCCGTCCGGAGCTGCTCATCTGCAGCTGCTCGGCGCACTTCCCCGGCGACCAGCCCGCCAGGGGGAGCCTCCGCAGGTCGCTCGGGCTGAGCTCGACGCTGGGGAACGACCACCGGTTCCGGTCGGCGTTGCCGCGGGCATCGGACTGGCGGGTGACGAAAACCTGCACCCCGGCCGCCGTGTCGCGGATGAGCGCGATCGCGGCGGCCGGGGTGGGGGTGTCCGGGTGCGGGGGCCGGTCACCGGCGGCGAACAAGCTGAGCAGACGCTCGAGCTCGCGCGAGACCGGGAACTCCCTGTCAGACGACGGCATCCAGGCGGCGCACCTTGACGATGAGCTCGATCTCCACCGGGGTGTTCATCGGCAGGGCGGCCACGCCGACGGCGCTGCGGGCGTGCGCGCCGCGCTGGCCGAACACCTCGTGGAGGAACTCCGAGGCGCCGTTGATGACCTTCGGGTGGTCGGTGAAGTCCGGGGCCGAATTCACGAACCCGGTCATCTTGACGACCTGCTCGATGTTGTCGAGGTCGCCGATCACCGACTTGATCGCGGCGAGCGCGTTGAGGGCGGCGATCCGGGCGGCGTCGTAACCCTTCGCGACGTCGACCTCGGCACCGAGGGTGCCGGTCACGGCGAGCTCGCCGTCGACGATCGGGAGCTGCCCGGAGGTGTAGACGAGGTCGCCGACCTCGAGGGCGGGGACGTAGGCGCCGGCGGGTGCGGCGACCTCGGGCAGGGTGAGGCCGATCTCGGAGATCTGGGTCTCGATGCGGGTCATATGAGCCTCCTCGCTCAGGGTGTCGGTGCTGATGTCGTCGCAGCTGCTGCGGCCGGCGCGGCCGTTGCAGCCGGGCCCGTCGTCACTGCTTGGGGCGCTTGAGGTAGGCGACCAGGCCGTTGTTGTCCGGTCCCGGGATCACCTGGACGAGCTCGTAGCCGTCCTCGCCCCACTGGTCGAGGATCTGCTTGGTCGCGTGGACGATGAGCGGAACGGTGACGTACTCCCACTTCTGCATGTCTGGTGCCTTTCTGTCGCTGTCGTGGTGCGGTGTCAGGTGTCTGCTGCCACGGTACCCGGTGTCGCCGTGTCGGGGCTCCGGGTCTCCCCCACCGGGCCGCCGAGGTGCGGGCCGGGTGGTGTGCTGCCGCCGAGGTGTGCGGCGCGCCGGTTCCGTGCCGGTCCGGTCGAGGTCAGCCGCCGATGGCCGGAGCGAGGTCGTTGCCGCCCTCGTCCTCCTGGCCGCCGCCACCGCCACCGGTGTCGCCACCGCCGCCGTTGCCACCGCCGCCGTTTCCTCCACCGTTGCCGCCGCCGTTGTCCGGGGCAGGCGCCGGTGCCGGGCGGTTGTTGCCGCCACCGCCGCCACCGGTGCCGCCGCCTCCACGACGGTTGCGCGGGCCGGATTCGCCCCCGCCCCCGCCGGAGCCGCCGCCGCGCATGATCGAGGGGTCGGGCCGGGCGAAGGACGTGTTGCCGTCGGTGTGGTCGACGGCCTTGCTCATGTAGGACTGCCAGGTCTTGCCGGAGATGGTCGCGCCGTAGACGAAGCCGCGGACCTTGCCCTTGCGGTTCTTGCGCCAGTCCATGCTCTTGTCCGGGTGGCCGGTCCACACTGCGGTGGAGATCGACTTGGTGAACCCGGCGAGCCAGGTGTGGCCGACCTCGAAGTTCGTCGTACCGGTCTTGGCGCCGGCCGGCTTGCCGATCTTGAGCGAGGACGTGGTGCCGCCATTGAAGGTCTGGGTCAGCGCATAGGCGACGCCCTGGGCGACCTTTTTGTCGAGCACCTCATGGCAGTCGGCGTTCGGGATCTCCACCTTCTCACCCTTGCGATCAGTGATCTCGGTGATCGGGGTGGGGCGGCAGTAGGTGCCACCGGAGGCGAACACCGCGTAGGCGCTGGCGAGGTCGATCGGGGCGACCTCGACGGTGCCGAGGACCGAGGACGGCAGCAGGGCCAGGGTGAGGCCGCTCTCCGTCGTGGTGTCGAGCTGCTCGCCGGTGCCGTACTTGAGCCCCATGTCCATCGCGGTCTTCATGGTCCCGCACATGTTGAGCTGATTCGCCATCGCCGCATAGCCGGTGTTGACCGAGCTCTTCGTCGCCTGCAGCGCGGTCATGCTCGAGTTGCCCTTGCCGTCGCCGGCGTTGTTCGGGTTCCAGTTCGCGCCGTTGTTGTCGCAGCCGTCGTACTTCCACGATCCGGCCGCATATTCGCGCTTGGTGCCGTTGACGGTGGTGTTGAGGCTCTTGCCCTCCTTGAGCCATTCGGTGAGCACGAAGGGCTTCCACGTCGATCCCACCTGGAAGCCGTTAGCCCCGTTGTGCTTGCGGTCGACGTTGTAGTTGATCTGGGTGTCCGATCCCTTCTCGCCCTCCGTCACCGTGTAGTTGCGGTTCTGGGCCATCGCGATGACCTGACCGGTGCCGGGTTCGACGGACACGATCGAGTGGCCCGCACCCGAGGGGTCGCCGACGGGGATCCGCTTCTTGACCTCTTTGTCCGCGATCTTCTGGATCTCGGGGTTGATGCTCGTCTTGATCTCGAGCCCGCCGCGCTGGAGGAAGTTGATGCGCTCCTCGTCGGTCTCGCCGAAGGCCGGATCGGTCTCGATGACGCGCTGCACGAAGTCGCAGAAGTACGCCATGTTCCCGGCGGAGGCGCACCCGTTCGGGGTCGTGTGGATGTCGAGGTCGAGACCGGAGTCGACGGCTTCGTCGTACTGCTCCTGGGTGATCTTCTCCTGGTCGAGCATGAGCCCGAGCACGACGTTGCGGCGCTCGATCGTCTGCTCCTCGAACCGCTCCGGGTTGAAGGCCGAGGGGTTCTTCACGATCCCGGCGAGCATCGCGGACTGCGGGATGTCGAGCTCGCTCGCGGACTTGCCCCAGTAGCGGTAGGCGGCGGCTTCGACACCGTACACGTTCGGGGAACCGGAGTAGTTGTTGATGTTGAGGTAGCGGTTGAGGATCTCGTCCTTGGAGTACTTGTTCTCCACCGCGACGGCGAGCTTGGCCTCGCGGAGCTTACGGGCGTAGCCGGCGGTCCCCTCGCTCTCCTTGGCCGCGTCGACACCCTCGGCGTCGTCCACGGCGTGGGCGTTCTCCGCCAGCACGTTCTTCACGTACTGCTGTGTCAGCGTCGACCCGCCCTGGGTCTCGTCGGTGATGAGGTTGTGGACGACGGCGCGGGCGATGCCCTGCACGTCGACGCCGCCGTGCTCGTAGAAGCGGGCGTCCTCGACGGCGACGGTGGCGTCGCGCATCTCCTGCGAGATGTCCTCGAGCGGGACCTCGCGGCGGTTCTGCCAGTAGAACGTCGCGATCTCGGAGCCGTCGGCGGCGAGCATGCGCGACTGCTCGGCGAGCGGACGCTCCTCGAGCTCGGCGGGCAGGGCGTTGAACACGTCGACCGCGGTCTCCGCGCCGGCGGAGACCGCACCGACCGAGGGAATCGCCAGACCGGCACCGACGACACCGGCGATCACGCTGACCGCGATGAATTGGAACCAGGCCCGGACCTTGTTCTGCTGGGGATCTGACGCAGGAGACACCATGCTCGCCATGATAGCGAAGCCGCGCGCCCGGAGCTTTCAGCGCGCGCCCAGCCCGATCGCGGGATTCCGACCCTCCTGATGAGGCGCTGGTGAGGCGCCTGCGGACCCCTGCTCGAACTCCCGAAGCCCTGCTCGAACTCCTGAGCCCCCTGAGGCCCCTGAGGCCCCTGAGGCCCCTGAGGCCCCTGAGGCCCCGTGCTCCATGCTCCGTGCTCCAACTGCGCGGTATCCGAAAGCAACCACGCAATTGAGCGCCGATCTTCGGATACTGCGCAGTTCGCGCGGCCGACGCCCGGCCGGCGCCCGAGCCCGGGCCCGCCTGCGGTGGTGGCCGTCAGTCCGCGCGGGGCACGAGCTCGAGCAGCGACACCTCGGGCGGGCAGGAGAAGCGGGCGGGCGCGAACGGGGAGAACCCGAGCCCGGCCGACACGTGCACCGTCGTGCCGCGGTGGTCGAACACACCGCGCGCCCGTGTCCGGTCGAGGTCGCAGTTCGTCACCGGGGCACCCCAGAAGGGGATCCGGATCTGCCCGCCGTGCGTGTGTCCGGCGAGGACGAGGTCCGCGCCGGTCCGGGCGAAGGCGTCGAGAGTGCGGAGGTAGGGAGCATGGGTGACGCCGAGGCGCACCCCGGCGGTGGGATCGAACGCCGGGTGGTCCGCGGTGATCCGGTCCCGGTCCATGTGGGCGTCGCCGAGGCCGGAGACGGAGAACCGCACCCCGTTGACGGTGAGCTCCGTGCCGCGGTTGTCGAGGAGCTGCCAGCTGCGGGCGGTGAGGGCCTCGACGAGATCCCGGGTGGGCAGGGGATGCGGCGGACGCTCCTCCTCGATCTCCGAGGGACCCCTGAGATAGCGCGCCGGGTTCTTGGCCCGGGGTGCGAAGAAGTCGTTCGAGCCGAGCACGAACACGCCGGGCACGTCGAGCAGCTCCCCGTAGGTGTCGAGGACGGCGGGCAGGATCGGCGCGGACCAGTTGTCCCCGGTATTGACGACGAGGTCGGGCTCGAGCGCGGCGAGCCCTCGCACCCAGGCCATCTTGTGGCGCTGCCACGGCGCGAGGTGGAGGTCAGAGAGGTGGAGCACGCGCACGGGCGCGGAACCGGCAGGCAGGACGGGCAGCCGGTGCCGGCGGATGCGGAACAGGTGCGGCTCGATGCCCAGGGCCCAGACCGCGCCGAACGCACCGGCCGCGGCGAGTGCGCCCGTCGCCCGGCCGAGGCCCTGGCGGTTCAGGATGCCGTCCCACCCTTCTGCGCGGCGATGAGCGCGGCGATCTGCACGGTGTTGAGCGCGGCACCCTTGCGGAGGTTGTCGTTGGACACGAAGAGCACGAGGCCGCGGCCGGCCGGGGCGGACTGGTCGGCGCGGATGCGGCCGACGTAGGACGGGTTCCGCCCGGCCGCCTTGAGCGGGGTCGGCACCTCGTCGAGTTCGACACCGGGGGCCTGGGCGAGCACCTCGCGGGCGCGCTCCGGGGTGATCTCGCGGTCGAACTCGGCGTGGATGCTCAGGCTGTGGCCGGTGAACACGGGGACGCGCACACAGGTGCCGGCGACGAGCAGGTCGGGGAGGCCGAGGATCTTGCGGCTCTCGTTGCGGAGCTTCTTCTCCTCGTCGGTCTCGTTCTCCCCGTCGTCCACCACGGAGCCCGCCATCGGCAGGACGTTGAAGGCGATCGGCTCGACGTAGATCTCCGGCGACTGCTGCACGGCCCCGCCGTCGCGGACGAGCGCGCGGGCCTCGGGCAGCGCGGACTCGGCCTGCGTACAGAGCTCCTCGACCCCGGCGAGCCCGGATCCGGACACCGCCTGGTAGGTGCTGACGATGAGGCGGGTGAGCCCGGCCTCGGCGTGGAGCGCCTGGAGCGGAGGCATCGCGGCCATGGTCGTGCAGTTGGGGTTCGCGATGATCCCCTTGCGCGCCTCGGCGATGGCGCCGGGGTTGACCTCGCTCACGACGAGCGGGACCTCGGGGTCCATGCGCCAGGCCGAGGAATTGTCCACCACGGTGACGCCGGCGGCGGCGAAGCGCTCGGCCTGCGCGCGCGAGGTCGCCCCACCGGCGGAGAACAGCGCCACGTCGAGCCCGCTGGGATCGGCGGTCGCGGCGTCCTCGACGGTGACCTCGCGGCCGGCGAACGGCAGCGTGCTGCCGGCGGAGCGGGCGGAGGCGAAGAAGCGGATGTCGCCGATCTCGAACCCGGGGTCCGCGGCGAGGAGGTCGCGCATGACCCCGCCGACCTGGCCGGTGGCGCCGACGACGCCGATGTTCAGTGCGCTCATCGTCCGGTCCCTCCGTACACGATCGCCTCGGTGTCCGCGGTGTCGAGCCCGTAGGCGGAGTGGGCGGCGCGGACGGCGGTGTCGAGCAGCTCGGCGCTGGTGACGACGCTGATCCGGATCTCCGAGGTGGAGATCATGTCGATGTTGATGTGCGCCTTCGAGAGCGCGTCGAACAGGGTCGCGGTGACGCCGGGGTGCGAGCGCATGCCGGCGCCGATCACCGAGAGCTTGCCGATCTGGTCGTCGTACTGGAGGTGGTGGAAGCCGATCGAGCCCTTGGCCGCCTCGAGCGACTCCATCGCCTTGCTGCCGTCGGCCATGGGCAGGGTGAAGGAGATGTCCGTGCGGCCGGGATCCCGGGTGGAGATGTTCTGCACGATCATGTCGATGTCGATCTCCTGGCCGGCGATCGTCCTGAAGATCTCGGCGGCCTTGCCCGGCACGTCGGGCACGCCGACGATGGTGAGCTTGGCCTCCGAGCGATCGTGCGCGACTCCGGAGATGATTGCCTGTTCCATGGATGCGTCCGTTTCTGGTTCAGTGGTCGAGGTGCGCAGGTCTTCCGGGATGGGCGAGTCGGTCACCCAGGTGCCCTGCCGCTGGGAGAACGAGGAGCGCACGTGGACGGGCACTCCGTAGCGCCGGGCGTACTCGACGCACCGGAGCATGAGGATCTTGGCGCCCGAGGCCGCCATCTCGAGCATCTCCTCGTAGCTGATGATGCCGATCTTCTTCGCCGAGGGCACGATCCGCGGGTCCGCGGTGAACACGCCGTCGACGTCGGAGTAGATCTCGCAGACGTCCGCGCCGAGCGCGGCGGCGAGCGCCACGGCGGTGGTGTCGGAGCCGCCACGGCCCAGCGTGGTGATGTTCTTCGTCGTCTGGCTCACGCCCTGGAAGCCGGCGACGATCGCGACGTTGCCGTCGTCGAGCGCGGACCGGATGCGGCCCGGGGTGACGTCGATGATGCGGGCCCGGCCGAAGGACTCGTCGGTGATGACCCCGGCCTGGGAGCCGGTGAAGGACTGGGCCTCGTAGCCGAGGTTCGCGATCGCCATCGCGAGCACCGCCATCGAGATCCGCTCGCCGGCGGTGAGCAGCATGTCGAGCTCGCGGGCCGGCGGGATCGGGGAGACCTCCTTGGCGAGGTCGATGAGGTCGTCCGTGCTGTCGCCCATCGCGGACACCACGACGACGACGTCGTGCCCGGACTTGCGGTATTCGACGATGCGCCGTGCGACGCGCTTGACTGATTCCGCGTCGGCGACGGACGAACCGCCGTATTTCTGGACGACTAGGCTCACGGCTGTCACTTTCCTCGGGGTGCGTTCGCGACCATTGTACGGTCGGCCCCGCGCACGGTGCGGACCCGCCCGGCATGCGGATCCACGGGCAGGAACGGAGCGAACTGTGGGGCGTTCGGCGGAGAGTGCGACCGTTGATGGTCCTACTCTTCGCCGAAAGTCCTACAGTCGCGTGGTGCCGGGGTCGAGGGGTGTGCGGGTGGGTGTGCTTCCGGGTCGAGGGGTGCCGGTGGGGAAGGTGCCGGGGTCGAGGGACTCGCCGCCTCGGGTCACTCGTTCGGGTCGGTCATTCGACGGTGAAGAGGTCTCCGGGCTGGCAGTCGAGGGCGCTGCACAGGCTCACCAGGGTGGTGTAGCGGATCGCCTTGGCCCGGTTGTTCTTGAGGACCGACAGGTTGGCGACGGTCACGCCGACCTCGGTGGAGAGCTCCGTGAGGGTCTTGCCGCGCTCCGCGAGCAGGCTGTCGAGATGGCAGCGGACGCTGTGGGTGCCGATGTCGACGCTCATCAGATGACCCCTTCGAGCTCGTCCTCGACGCGGGCACCGCGATCGAGGAGCAGGCCGATGACGCCGATGCCGCCGAGGACCGCGAGCCAGCCCCAGATCAGTCCGCTCTGGATGCTGTTGTCGATCGGGAGCTCGGCCAGACCGAGGTCGCGGATCACGAGGTTGTCGCCGAGCATCTGCACGATGCCGGACACCGCGCCGGCGGCGAAGACGGAGAAGAACAGTCCGCGCATCGAGCGTCGCGTGCGGGGGTCGAAGGCCAGCCCCTTGGACACGAGGCCGATCGCGCGCACGGCGCACCAGCCGGCCAGCAGCAGCCCGAGGACGAGGATGATGTCGGCTGCGATGAGGAAGCCCTGGGTCGCACCGGCGAGGTCGTCGGCCGGCAGCCGGAAGTCGATGACGCCCCGGGCGAGCACCTCATGGTCGCCGAGCTGCGTGGTGACCGGCTCCTCGCCGCGCAGGGCGAGATCGACCTCGAAGGTCCGGTCGATGAAGGCCCGGAACAGCTCGGTGACCCGTCCGCCGATGATGAGGATGACGACGACGAGGGGGTAGATCTCCAGTCCCGTCCAGGTGCGCTTCGATCCGCTCGGCGCGGAGGTCTCCGGAGTGGGTGATGCGGGGGTGGGTGAGGGGGTGCTCATGGTGACTCCTTGTCTTCGATGGACTCGATGTCTTCGATGGACTCGATGTCTTCGATGGACTCGATCGACATATCGATTTTCGATGTATCGATAGTCAATATCCTTATCGAGATTCGATATGGAGTCAAGCGGTTCGAGGTATCGATTTTCGATACGCGTGAAGGTGCAGGTGAGGCGGGGCCGCGGGATCGATCCCGGCGCCCCCCTGCGCGGTCGTCCTCGGCCGCGACAGGCGGGCGGCCGGAGCCGAGGTGCGGGCTCAGGTGACGGAGCGGCGGCCCTCGAAGGCGCGACCCAGGGTGACCTCGTCGGCGTACTCGAGGTCACCGCCCACGGGCAGGCCCGAGGCCAGGCGGCTCACCGTGATGCCGACGCTCGAGAGGAGCCGCACGAGGTAGGTCGCGGTCGCCTCGCCCTCGAGGTTGGGGTCGGTGGCGATGACGCACTCGGTGACCTCGCCGGACTGGAGGCGTGGCAGGAGCTCCTTGATCCGCAGATCGTCGGGGCCTACTCCGGCCATCGGGTCGATCGACCCGCCGAGCACGTGATAGAGGCCCCGGAACTCGCGGGTGCGCTCGATCGCGACGACGTCCTTGGGCTCCTCGACGACGCAGATGAGCGTCTGATCGCGGCGCGGGTCCTTGCAGATCACGCACTGCGTGTCCTCGGACACATTGCCGCAGGTCTCGCAGAAGCGCACGCGCTTCTTGACCTCGGTGAGCGCCGAGCTCAGCGCCTCGACGTCCTCCGACGGGCTCTGCAGGACATGGAAGGCGAGACGCTGAGCGGACTTCGGACCGATCCCGGGGAGCTTGCCGAACTCCTCGACGAGGTCCTGCAGGGCGCCTTCGTAGAGCATGCTCATTCGTTGACCTCCTCGATGACGACGCCGCCGAGGAGGCGCTCGACCACAGGCACGCCGAACTCCGGCGCCTCGCTGATGTCGATGTCGCCCTCGGTGTCGTAGTCGACGTAGTTCTCCACCGGGTCGGGCTCCGGTTCGGCGGGTGCGGGTGCGGCGGCGGGTGCGGAACCCTGGCCGCGGCGGGCGGCGAGGTGCGCGAACCGGTGGTCGGCAGGGGGTTCGGAATCGTCCCGGGCGGCTTCGCCAGGGGCCGGTTCGGTCCCGGTGTTGCTCGTGAACGCGATGTCGGGGTCCGCGTAGGCCCCGAGGAAGTCGAGGTCGTCGTCGAGGCCGCCTGCGGTATCGGTGTCGCCGGAGCCGGTGTCCGGGGCGCCCGCGCCTGCGGGGTCGGTGTCGTTGGGGCCGACCCGGTGGGTTTCGGGCGGCTCCGGCTCACCCGGACCGTCGCCATGATCGGGCTCGTCGTAGGGCTCGCCGTAGTCCTCGCCGTAGGGGTAGTCCGGGATGTCGGAGGGAGGCGGGACCGCGACGAAGGGAGCGTCGACCGCACCGCTGCCGGCACTGGTGTCGACGTCCCTGGCCATGCTCTCCATGGGAAGTCCACTGTCGGTCTGCCCGCCGCCGGCCGGTCCGCCGTCCTCGGTGCCTCCGTCGCCGCCGGCCTCTGCGGCGCCCTCGACAGGCACGGAGTCCCGAGCGCGCTCGTCTCCGGCGGAAGGCACCCTGCTGGCAAGGGTCCCGCCGTCTGCAGGCTCCGCACCGGTGGGTCCGGTGCCGTGGCCCGAATCGCGCCCACCCTCGAGCGCGGCGGTCTCCCCGGGAGCGGGGTCCGAGTCCCCGGGGGCGAGGTCGGCGCCCGCGCCGGGCCCATGATCGGCGTCGATCGAGTGGTCAGCCGGCGGGTCGCCCTCCGCGTCGTCGTCGCCGGAGTCCTCGGTGCTCCAGGCACCCGCGGGGGGTGGGGTCTGCCAGAACCGGTCGTGGTCGACGGGCTCACGGTCGGCCTCGCGCGGGCCGACGACCGAGTCGACCTCCTCACGGCTGGGCCGGCGCGCGGCCGGACCGCGGTTCGGCTCGCCGCCGGGTCCCGGCGCGGTACGGCCGACGGTGGCGCCGACCTCGCCGACCTCGACGCGGGCCTCGATGCCGAGGACCTCGGCGACGGATTCGGCGAGCTTCACGGCGTTGGCTCCGCGGGTGAACCCGGAGACCGAGCCCTGGTTGTTGAAGCCGAGGGTGAGGACGCCGGCGGCGAAGGCCTGCGGCACCGCGTTCGAGCTCACGATGGCGCGCGCGAGCTTGCTCCGCCGACCGAGGGCTTCGAGGATGTCCGGCCAGGCGCGGCGGATCGCATCGATCTCCGCACCCGCCGCGGCACCGGGAGCCGCAGGCTCCACGGACCGCGGACCCGGCTGCTGCTGCGAGGTCGGCCGCTGTGGTGCGGCCCCTTGCTGCTGCGCCGCCGGCTGCGGTGAACGCTCCGTCGAGCGCTCCGGCGCCTCGCCCTGTTCCTGGCGCGGGGGCGCCGCCGGTCCCTGCGCGCCGGTTGCGGGCTCTCCCCGCCGGACGGAATCCGCCCGGCTCGCAGCCGGATCTGCTGCGCGTGCCGCGCCCGGCCCCGGCGCAGGTGCAGGCGCAGGCTCAGGTGCAGGGGCAGGTGCTTGTTCCGCACGGGACGAGGGCTCACCGCCGGCAGGACCCCCACCGGACGGTGCCCCATCGTTCGCAGTCCGTCCGCCGCTCGAGGCCGGCCCGGCATCCACGCTCGCTCCGGCACGTGCGGCCGGCCGGGCCGTCGGCGTGGGCCCGGCGGGGTCCTCTTCGAGGAAGGATTCGGCTGCGGCCGCCGCTGCCGCGAAGTCGCCCAGCGCGTCATCGACCTGCCGGGCCGCGGGGGTGGTGGGTCGGCCCGCCTGCTGAGTCATGCCCCGGCCGTGCGCGGTCTCCTCCGGCGCACCGGGGCCCGTGGCCGCCGGGCCCGGGGACCCGGCCTGTCGTCCGAGAACCGGACCACCGGCTCCGGCCCCGTCGGCCACCGTTCCACCGCCGGCCGCGCCTCCGGCACCCGAACCGCCGGCTTCCGATGCTGCAGGGATCGCGCTGCCCGGGACCACGCCGGCGGGGGTCATGCCGATCCGTCGTTCGAGCCGCTCCACCCGGGAGAGTGCTGAGCGGCGGGAGTCCTCCGCACCGGGGAGCAGGATGCGGGCGCACATGAGTTCGAGCTGCAGACGCGGCGAGGTCGCCCCCGACATCTCCGTCAGCCCGGTGTTGAGAAGGTCCGCGGCGCGCGACAGCTCAGCCTGTCCGTAGATACGGGCCTGCTGGACGAGCCGCTCGAGCCGGTCCGCGGGCACCTCGGGCAGGAATGCCGCCGCGTGCTCCTGGGCCGCGCCGATGACCACGAGGTCGCGGAACCGCTCGAGCAGGTCCTCGACGAAGCGGCGCGGGTCCTGACCGGATTCGATGACCCGGTCGACGACCCGGAACACCCCGGCGCCGTCGCCGGCGGCGAATGCGTCGACGATGTCGCCGAGGAGCGAGTCCGGGGTGTAGCCGAGCAGCGCGACCGCCGTCCGGTAGTCGATGCCGTCCGCGGTGGAGCCGGCCATGAGCTGGTCGAGCACGGACAGGGAGTCGCGCACCGAGCCGCCGCCGGCGCGCACGACGAGCGGCAGCACACCCTTGCCCACCGGCACCGACTCCCGTTCGCAGAGCTCGGACAGGTAGCGGGTGAGGATCTCCGGGGGGACGAGCCGGAACGGGTAGTGGTGGGTGCGTGAGCGGATGGTGCCGATGACTTTCTCCGGCTCCGTCGTCGCGAACACGAACTTCACATGCTCCGGCGGCTCCTCGACGAGCTTGAGCAGGGCGTTGAAGCCCTGGGTGGTGACCATGTGCGCCTCGTCGAGGATGAACACCTTGTACCGGTCGCGCGCCGGGGCGTAGACCGCACGCTCGCGCAGGTCGCGGGCATCGTCCACGCCGTTGTGGCTGGCCGCGTCGATCTCCACGACGTCGAGCGAACCCGGGCCGCCGTTGGCGAGGTCGCGGCAGCTGGGACACTCTCCACAGGGCTGCGGAGTGGGCCCCTGCTCGCAGTTGAGGCAGCGGGCGAGGATCCGCGCCGAGGTGGTCTTGCCGCAGCCGCGCGGGCCGGAGAACAGATAGGCATGGTTGATGCGGCCGTTGTCGATGGCGGCCTGGAGCGGCCCGGTGACATGGTCCTGTCCGATGACTTCGTCGAAGGACTCCGGGCGGTAGCGGCGATACAGTGCGGTGGACACATCGACCACCCTACTGGGTGCCGCGGACACGGCCCACCGAACGCTGATCCGCGCCCGGCCGCCCGCCGCGAATGCTTGAGGCGGCCCGCCGCCTCGGGCAGGATGGTCCCATGACGACACCCCCCGCCCGCTCCCCCGAACCTCCCGAGAACACGCCGGCCGACCCGGCCCGGACCATGCGGATCGGCCACGCCGAGCGCGATGAGGTCATCGAGGTGCTGCGGGAGGCCGCGGGCGAAGGCCGCCTCACCACCGAGGAGCTCACCGAGCGGATCGAGCTCACCGCGGCCGCGAAGTTCTACGTCGACCTCGACGCGATCGTCGCCGACCTGCCGGTGCCTCCGCCCTCGGATCGGATCCGCCCGACCCAGCGTCCGCCGCGGGCCGCACCCGGGGCCTCCGACGCCCCCGGTCACCACCCCTTCGACCCGCTCGTCCTGCGCGCCTCCTGGGACAACGCCAAGCGCAAGGGCCGCTGGACTCCCCCGCCCTTCATCCGGCTCGAAGCCGTCGGGGCGACCGCAGAGGTGAATTTCCTCGAGGCGACCACCGACCTGCCCGAGATCGACGTCGAGGTCTCCGGCGGCATGGGCAACGCCGTGGTCGTCGTACCCGAGGACTGGGGCGTCAACATCGATCGCCTGAGCTCCAGCTGGGGCACCGTGCGCTCGAAGGTCGCCGCCGACCCGCAGCCGGGCAAGCCCCTCGTCCGCGTGCACGGCTCGATGGGCATGGGCGCCTTTACCGCCCGCCACGCGGGCTGCTTCGAACGCAAACGGCTGGAGAGCAGCGGGAATGGATGAGCCCCAGATCCTGGTCGTCCTCATCGTCATCGCGTTCTTCGCAGTGGCGCTGTTCGGCGGGGGCTACCTCATCTTCCGGGTGATGAACCGGCCGGACTCCTACATCGGCTCGCACCTTCCCGGTGACCGGGCGGAGGAGACGACGCCCCACTTCGTCGACGACGACACCACGGACGACACCCCCGACGGGTCCCCGCAGGGTCCCGAGGAGCCGCACGAGGACACCGACCGCGGTCCGCGCTACTGAGCGCCGCCACCGGTCCCGACAGTCCCCGCATCCGACAGGCCCCCACATCCGATGAGGACCCCCGCCCGGCGTGCCCGCATCCGACAGGCCCCCACATCCGATGAGGACCCCCGCCCGGCGTGCCCGCATCCGGCAGGATCCGCGTCCGGGCGTGTCCCGTGCCGTCGCGGAGCCGAGGCGCGGGCTCAGTCCGCCGCGGACTCGCTGACCTCGACCCGCGCATGCTCGTCGCGGCCGAACAGCCACAGCAGGAGCTCCACCGGCGTGCCGCGCAGCGTGGTCGAGGCCGCGCCGGTGCGTCCGGCCGAGGTCGTCCCGAACCCGGTCGCCTCCACCACGAGGTGGGTGCCGGACTTGAGGCTCGCCGGCAGGATCATCGCCTTGACGAGCGCGAAGCAGCGGGAGTGGAGCTCCCAGGGCAGGTCGCGCGGCTCCCAACCGGGCTGGGCGCGGCGGACGTCCTCGTGGTGGACGAGGAACTCCGCAGTATTCATGAGCCGGTCCACCGGACCCCAGCTCGCCGGGTTCCAGACCGGAGCACCTTCGGCCACACGGCCGACGAGCTGTTCCCAGGGCAGTGCGGTGAGTTCCGCCTCGGCGCCGGCGGCCCGCTCCTGCAGGAGCTGCGACTTCCCTGCGAGCGCGGGGAACGCATTGCCGACGAGGGCGTCCGGCCGACGGTCGCGGATCACGATGTGCACGGCGAGGTCCCGGGTCGTCCACCCCTCGCACAGGGTCGGGGCATCGGGGCCGACGGTGCGGAGCAGGGCGGCGAGGGAGCGGCGCTCGGAGCGGGCGAAGTTCGTCATCCGTCCAGTCTGCCCTGCCCGTGGGCGCCTGTCGACGCGTCGGGCTTGCGGGCTGCGGGCTGCGGGCTTGCGATCAGCCTGCGCCCTCCAGCGCGCTCTCCCAGACGGCGAGGAAATCGGCGACGCGGCTGATCGAGCGCAGCACGGGGAGCTCATCGGCGCGCGTCGGGCCGTCGGTGACGACGACCACCGGCATCCCGGCCTTGACGGCCGCGCGCACGAACCGCAGCCCGGAGTGCACCGCCAGCGAGGTGCCGAGCACCGCCAGGCCCGAGGCCTCCTCGACGAGGGCGAAGGCCGCGTCGACCCGCGGGCGGGGCACCGATTCCCCGAAGTACACGACATCGGGCTTGAGAAGCCCGCCGCAGCGCGGGCAGTCGAAGACCCGGAAGCCCGCCGTGTGCTCGAGCTCGACATCGCCGTCCGGAGCGGTCTCGAGCGTCTCCGTGGACACCGCGAGCTCGGCGAGGAAATCGGGGTTGAGCGCGTCGAGCTCCTCCTGCACGCGGTCCCGGCCGAGCGTGAGCCCGCAGTCGAGGCACACCACCCGGTCGAGGCGCCCGTGGAGATCGATGACCGGCTCCGAGCCGGCCGCCTGGTGGAGGCCGTCGACGTTCTGCGTGATGATCCCCAGCGGTGCGATCCGGGCGAGCGCACGATGCCCGGCGTTCGGGTGGACCGCAGTCATCCGCTTCCAGCCGATCCACCCGCGTGCCCAGTACCGCGCGCGCTGTGCGGGGTGCGAGAGGAAGGTCTGCACGGTCATCGGGGTCCGCGCCGGGGAACCGGGCCCGCGGTAGTCGGGGATGCCCGAATCAGTGCTGATCCCGGCACCGGTGAGCACCGCCCACCGCTGCGGTGGGATCGGGGTCATGGCGGCGACGATCTGTTCGTCGGTGTGCTCCGGAGCGGGGCGCTCCCGTCCGCGCAGCGGATCCCGGACGACTCCCATGCACCCTCCTCCGCGTCGATGTGCGGCGCTCGTCCGCCGCCGGTCCCAGTGTTCGGGATCCCGGTCCAGCCTACGGCCTCAGCGGTTGTCCGCACGCGTTCCAGGACCGCAACACGGACCCCGTCCCCGTGTCCGCTCCGCACTGTAGTCTTGGCTCTGTCAGCCGCCCCCGAACCCGACCGGAGCCGTCATGGGAGACTTCCTCTCCACCCTCGTCACCGCCGTGATCGTCATCGGGATCGTGCTGGTGATCATCCTCGTCGTCAAGCGGATGCGCGCATCGGATCGCCCCGTGCACGTCGATGCCGGGCCGCGCGCCCACGACCCGTTCGCACCCGGTCAGGACACCGGCGGGGACCCGTTGAAGATCCACGCCGGCGACATCCTCGAGTTCGGTTCGGAGAAGCACTTCGTGCGCGGCACCCTGCGGATCGCGGAGGGCGGCTACACCTGGGCCGAGCACTTCTTCCAGGGCGACGGCAGCGCACAGCGGCAGTGGCTCACCGTGGAGGAGGATCCGGACCTCCAGCTCTCGATCTGGAAGGACCGCCCGGATCTCGACATCGAGCCGCGCTCCGAGCAGATCGACCTCGAGGGGACCTCGTACACCCTCGTCGAGCACGGCACCGCGACCTACCGCTCCGAGGGCACCACCGGGCTGCGGCCGCAGGGCGCGCTCGACTACGTCGACTACGAGGCCGGCGACGGCACCCACCTCTCCTTCGAGCGGTTCGACCACGGCCGCTGGGAGGTCAGCACCGGACGACCCGTGACCCCCGGCTCCTTCACGATCTACCCGGGCAGCTGAGATGCACAGCCTCGACGTCCCCTTCGCCGACACCGCGGCGGCCGACCTCACCTTCTCCCTCGCCCAGGGACGGCTCCCGTCCGTCCACAGCACCGTCGCCCGCCTCACCGCGCGCTCCGGCCACGCCCTGCGGGTCGAGCTCGCCGTGCTCGGCTGCTCCCACCAGGTGATCGTCACCGGCGGCGGTGCCGAGCTCATCGAGACGCTCGCCTGCCTCCCCACCGCGGACCCGACGCTGCCGGAGAGCCGCCTCACCGCCGGGATCGCCGGGACCGGGGTCCATGACTTCCGCTCCCGTGTCGACCATGTGGGGACCGATCGGTTCCTCGCGGCGGTGGACGACATCGTCGCGGGGGCACAGCGGGCCGCGCACCACGCCGTCGTCGACTTCCCCGGGCACCCCGGCGCCGTCACCGCCCTCGCACTGGGTCCCTCCGCGGCCGCCGGGACCGAGGCAGGAGCCGGGACCGAGGCCGGGACCGAGGCCGGAGCCGACGGCACGCAGCGGGTGGGCGATGCGCTGTCCTGGCAGACCTGGCACTGCTACCCGCAGCACGGTGAGATCGTGCACACCCGCACCACCCTCACCGGCCTCGAGCACGCCTTCCGACCGACCGCCGGCGCCCACCCGTGCCCGGCTCGACCGAGCGAAGTCTCGATATGAGCTTCCCGCCCCCGAACCCGCAGCCCGGGCCCGGAGACCGCATCCCGCTCCCCGGCTCCGGCCGGCCCGGCCCAGGACAGTCCGACCGTGGCCGGTCGGGTCCGCGGCAGTCCGGACCCGGCCGCCCCCGGGTGACGATGAGCGGCCGGAGCTTCGACTTCGACGCGGAGAACGGCCGCGGCGGCTCCGGCGGCGGACACCAGCCGTGGACGCCGGGCGAGAACGAGTCGGCCAAGCGCGGCGGCAAGGGCTGCGGCTGCATCATCGGCCTGCTCGTCGTCCTCTTCCTCCTGCTCTCGCTCATCGGCTCGTGCTCGAGCTCGGCGACGACGGGCTCGGCGCAGTGCGGCGACTACGACCTCGTCGACGGCGAGTACGTCAGCGCCCCGAACCGCGGCGACTACGACAAGCAGGGCGAGAACTACACCTACGTCGGGTGCGATTCCTCGTCCCGCTCCGGTGGTGGGGGCTTCTGGTTCTTCCCGTTCATCTTCGGCGGCTCCTCCGGATCCGATTCGAACTACGGCGGCGGCTCCGGCTACCGCGGCGGCGGCTCGGGCACCGGCAAATGACCGGCACTCCCGCACCCGCCGGAATCGCCGAGCACACAGCCGCAGCGACCACCGCCGGGCACCCGGCACCCGACCACCTCAGCTGACATCCACCGTCCGAAAGGCCCATCATGATCGTCCCCCTCCTCATCGAATCCGGAGTCGTCCTGGCGTACGCGGTGGCCGGGCTGCTCCTCATGCTCGTCGGCTACGGCGTCGTCGACCTCATCACCCCCGGCAAGCTCCACGAGCTGCTGTGGACGGAGAAGTCCCGGAACGCCTCGATCCTCGTCGCCTCGAACCTGCTCGGTGTGGCGATCATCGTGGCGGTCGCGATCCGCGCGAGCGCCGGCGACCTCGTCTGGGGGCTCGTCTCGACGATCGTCTACGGCGTCATCGGGATCATCATCATGGCGGCGAGCTTCCTCATCGTCGACGCCCTGACCCCGGGCCGGCTGGGTGAGATCGTCCACTCCGAGACCGTCCACCCCGCGGTATGGGTCAACGCCTCGGCGCACTTCGGCATCGCCATCATCATGGCCTCCGCCCTCCTGTGATCGGCTGACCCGCGACCTCCGTGAGCACCGCCGCCGACCCGGAGTCCATGCGCCTGCCGGTGCGCCCCGGGCCGGCGCGATTCCTCGTCCTCTTCGCCGTCTTCCTGTGCGCCTCGTGCGGCATGGTCTACGAGCTCGCACTCGTGGCGCTCGGCTCGTTCCTGCTCGGCGACACCATCGTGCAGGCCTCGATCGTGCTGTCGGTCATGGTCTTCGCGATGGGCGTCGGATCGATCCTCACCAAGCGGCTGACCCATCTCGCCGCGGTGTCGTTCGCCCTCATCGAGGCCGCGCTCGGGATCATCGGCGGCCTGTCCGTCCTCTCCCTCTACCTCGCGTTCGCCTACCTCGACCTCTACACCGCGGCGATGATCGTCATCGCCTTCGTCATCGGCGTCCTCATCGGGGCGGAGATCCCGCTCCTCATGGAGCTCATCCAGCGCATCCGCGCCCAGCGCGCCTCGGCCGCGGTCGCCGACCTCTTCGCGGTGGACTACGTGGGCGGGCTCATCGGCGGCCTCGCCTTCCCGTTCCTCCTGCTGCCGCTGCTCGGGCTGCCCCGCGGCGTGCTCGCCGTCGGGATCGTCAACGCCGTCACCGGCATCCTCATCGTCGTGTGGCTGTTCCGGCACGAGCTCTCCCGCCGCGTGCGCACCGGGCTGACCCTGCTCCTCGTCCTCATCGTCGGGGTGCTCACCGCCGCCTGGGTCTACACGGATGCGATCGAGGTGACCTCGCGGCAGAAGATCTACCGGGATCCGATCGTCACCGCCGAGCGCAGCGCCTACCAGGACATCGTCGTCACCCGCCATCCGCGCACCGGCGACACCCGGCTGTTCCTCAACGGCGACCTGCAGTTCGCCTCGAACGACGAGCACCGCTATCACGAGTCGCTCGTGCACCCGGTGCTCGACGGCCCGCGTGACCGGGTGCTCGTGCTCGGCGGCGGCGACGGCATGGCCCTGCGCGAGATCCTCAGGTACCCCGACGTCGAGGAGGTCACGCTCGTCGACCTCGACCCCGCCGTCGTCGAGCTCGCCCGGACGGACGAGGCGTTCACCGAGTTCAACGGGGAGTCGTTCGCCGACCGCCGGGTCGACTACGTGCCCGCCGACGCCTTCACGTGGCTGCGGGAGGAGAACGACCGGGCCTACGACGTCGTCATCGCCGACCTCCCCGACCCGGACGACGTGTCGACCTCGAAGCTCTACACCATCGAGTTCTACGGCCTCGTCGAACGCGCGATGAACCCCGGGGCGCGGCTCGTCGTGCAGGCCGGGTCCCCGTTCTTCGCCCCCGAGGCGTACTGGGGCATCGGGGAGAGCATCGCGCAGGCCGGATTCGCCACCACCCCCTATCACGTCGATGTCCCGAGCTTCGGCGACTGGGGTTACTTCCTCGCCGCGACCGGCGAGGCGCCGGAGGTCGAGGTGCCCGTCGATGCCCCGTCCGACCTGCGCTTCCTCACCCCCGAGGTGGCGCGCGCCGCACTCGTGTTCCCGCCCGACCGCGATCGCGCCTCCGTCGGCACGGTCGAACCGTCCTCCCTCCTCCACCCGCGGGTGATCGACCAGCAGCGCGGAGCGTGGATCGGGTACTGATCACCGCCGGCAGGCGCACTCCCCCACGGGCCGGGGCACCCTGCGGATGTCCGCCGGGGGTCCGGCGAACCTTCGCCGGGACCATCGACCGCGGCGCGCTCCCTGCGTAGAGTGGATGCATGAGCACTGTTCTCCTCGTCCACCACTCGCCCTCCGATGCCACCGCCGCGCTCGCCGAGGCTGCCCGCGCCGGGCTGACCATGCCGGAGCTCGACGGGGTGGAGCTCGTCGAGAAGGCCGCGCTCGAGGCGACCGTCGAGGACGTGCTCGCCGCCGATGCGTTCGTGCTCGGCACCACTGCGAACTTCGGCTACATCTCCGGGGCGCTCAAGCACTTCTTCGACACGACGTACTCCGCGACCCGGGAGCAGACCGCCGGCCGCCCGTTCTCCCACTGGATCCACGGCGGCTACGACACCACCGGCGCGGAGCGCGCGATGGAGTCGATCACCACCGGCTACGGCTGGGAGCAGGTGTGCGCCCCGGTCGTCTTCACCGGGGAGGTCACCGAGGAGCACACCGCAGCGGTGACCGAGATGGCGGCCACGGTCGCCGCGACGACGATGGCCTGAGCCGCCGACCTCAGCGGGAGCCGAGCAGGTAGCTCACCGATTGGGCCGCGGCGGCACCGGATTCGAGCGCCCCGTTGTGCGAGCTCGTCCGGTAGCGGTCGCCGGCGACGACGATCGGCCCGTCGAGCGTGGGCTCGCGCCGGTCGAGCACTCCGACTCCGGAGGCCGGCAGGGCGTGGGCGATACGATCGATCGCGACGACCTCCCACCGGGCGGTGTCCACCCCGGAGAGGTCGGCTGCGGCGGCGCGCACCTCGCCCTCGGTGGGCTCCCGGTACTCCGCCTCGCCACCGGGCCCGGTCTCCCCCAGGGGGACGTTGGCGGCGAGCAGATGACGGCCGGGCGGTGCGGCCTCGGGCACGGGAGCGGTGACCTCGGCGAGCGTGGTCACCGGCCCGCGCGGATGCCGGCCGTCGATGCCGAGCAGCCGCTGCTTCTGCGGCGGCTCGTCGGCGGCGAACCACCACGTGGTCATCCCGCGGGTCCGCACCGGCGGCAGCGCCAGGCCGAGGTCGGTGGTGAGCCCGGCGGCGACGACGACGGCCGCGGCCTCGCGCACCTCCGATTCCGTCTCGATGCGGACCCCGGTGCCGGTCGTCCGCACCCCGGTGGTGCGGACGCCGGTCTCCACCTGCGCACCGGCCCGCAGCGCCGCGGCGGCCAGCACCTGGGCGAGTGCCTGCATGCCGCCGGCCGGGAGCACGGGCGTAGTCGAGGCGAGGAGCCTCAGCTGCCACAGCAGGTACTGGGCGCTCGCGGTGCGCGCGTCCTGGGCGACGAGCCCGGAGGTGAAGGGTTCGATCACCGCGTTGCGCAGAGGTCCGGTGATCCGGTGCTCGTCGAGCCAGTCAGCCAACGGGATGTCGATGGTCGGTGCCCGGCCGAGCAGGGCGGTGAGCCGCGGGATCTCGCGCGGGGAGAGCAGGCCCGAGCGCAGGGTGCGGAAGGCGAGCTGCGGCTCCCGGGAGGGGTCGGCGACGACGACGCGGGACTTCGCGGTGCGCACCGACACCCCGGCGGGGAAGGCGGTGAGGTCGAGCGCGTCGACATCGATGGCCTCGCGGAGCGCCGGGTAGGCGGGGTTGACGAGCTGGAAGCCGTGGTCGGGACGGAAGGGGCCGACGGTGCGCCCGCCGATCCGGCCGCCCACGCGGTCCGCGGCCTCGAGCACGCTCACGCTGTGCCCGGCCCCGGCGAGGAGCGCCGCGGCTCGCAGCCCGGCAGCGCCGGCACCGATGACGATGACCTCGCTCAACGCTGACCTCCTTCACGAGTGTGCGGCATGGGCCGCCCCACGGGATCCAGCCTAGTCGGTCCGAGCCCGGGAGCCGGCGGGCGCGGGTCCGGGAGGCGCGGGTGCGGCGGCGGCCGGGGCGATTCCACGGCGGAGTGCAGAGGTGGTCTGCGGTGAATGGCCAACGGGCCGGACGACCTGGTGGTCGTCCGGCCCGTTGAGCGGTGCCACGTTCCGGCGCGGTGCGGCCGGGACTCGGGGCCCGGCCGGGAGAGCGCGGGTCAGTACGTGTTGACCGAGGCGCTTCCCGCCGCGACGACGGCGATGACGATGGCGAGAATGACGCCGAGAACCCCCAGGATCAGGAAGATGATGCCGAGGATGAAGCCCCACTTGCCCAGGGTGTTGTCCGGCAGGCCGGCCTCGCGCGACTTGGTGCGGGCCATCTTGCCGCAGATGATGCCGACGATCGGACCGATGATGGCGAAGCCGATGAAGGTCGACAGCGAGGCGATGAGGGCGACGATGCCGAGGGTCTGACCCGGATCCTGCTGACCCGCTGCGGGCGCTCCGGCCGGCTGCGAGTACTAGTTGGAGTAGCCGGAGTTGTCCGAGTAGGACGAGTTGTCCGAGTAGGACGAGTTGTCCGCCCGCTGGGGATTGTACTGATCGCTCAAGACGACCTCCTTGGATGGTGGTCCACCGCTGGTCTGCGGCGGGTTTTCAGGGAATGCCAGGAACATCGTAACGCCGCCTCGCACCCGGCAGCAGTGACAACACTGTTCCGATCTCGTCACAGCACCGGCGCAGGAAGGGCGGTCGCCAGATCCTGCCGCTGCCGGCGAATGAGCGAGAGGCCCCCTGATCACTGATCAGAGGGCCCCTCGGCGGCGGAGGATAGGGGATTTGAACCCCTGAGGGCGTTAACCCAACACGCGTTCCAGGCGTGCGCCATAGGCCGCTAGGCGAATCCTCCGCAGAGAACGTTACCCGAACGCGGCGTGAATAGGCGAATCAGCCGAGCAGCGGGCGCCGCGGAATACACCTCCCCCGTCGTCCCGTTCCCCTCGTGTACGCAGTCCCGGACGCTCCGCGCGCCGGGCGCACCCGCGCTCCCACAGAGCGCACACCCAGACGAAGGAGCATCACCATGGCAGTGTCCGACAAGAAGGTCGCGTTCCTCCTCACCCGCGGCGTCGAGCAGGTCGAGCTCACCAGCCCGCGCGCCGCGCTCGACGGCGCCGGCGCGACCACCGTCATCGTCTCGCCCTCGGAGGGCACCCTGCAGGCGATGGAAGGCGACTGGGAGCACGCCGACACCTTCGACGTCGACGTGCCCGTCGCCCAGGCCTCGGCGGACGACTACGACATGCTCGTACTCCCCGGCGGCACGCTCAACGCCGACGCCCTGCGCCTCGACGAGGATGCGGTCGCCCTCGTCAAGGCATTCTTCGCCGCGGACAAGCCGGTCGCCGCGATCTGCCACGCCCCGTGGATCCTCGCCGAGGCGGACCTGGCGCGCGGACGGAAGCTCACCTCCTACATCTCCACCCGCACCGACCTCGTCAACGCCGGTGCGGATTGGGAGGACTCCGAAGTGGTCGTCGACGGCAACCTCATCACCTCGCGCAACCCCGGTGACCTCGATGCGTTCAACCGGGCGATCGCCGCAGCGCTGAGCTGATCGGCAGCCGACCGCGCCCGAGGCGATCCGCGGGCATCCCGGCGGGCGCACCTCGGGCGCGGTGACGGCACGGTGGCGGCAGAGCCCGGGTGATTTCTCGTCCCCCGGGCTCTGCACTACACTGGGTGGCGGCTCTCCGTGTGGCGTCATCCTGCGAACCCCCCAGGACCGAAAGGTAGCAAGGGTAAGAAGGCTCTGGCGGGTGCACGGAGAGTCCTTCACATTCACCCGCGCCCGCCACTGCCCCCGTCGGCCTGCGCCCCGTCGGCGTGCGCGCACCCGCCCGAACGTTCGAGACCGACCGGTCACCCCCGACTGTTTCAATCCGACCCGAACGTACGCTAGGGTTCGATTCATGGAAGCACCGGCGCTTTCACCCCGGGTCTGGCCGCTGTACCTGGCGACTTTCCTCTCCACGTACGTGTTCGCCGTCGCGAACATCTCCGTTCCCGGGATGCAGGCCGCACTCGACCTCCCCGGATCACGGACGACCCTGGTCATCGGGGCCTATTCGGTGTCCTTCGCCGCCGGTCTCATCATCTGCGGGCGCCTGGGCGACACCTTCGGCCGACGGCGCCTGTTCCGGATCGGGATCGCGGCGATCCTCGTCTGCTCCGTCCTCACCGCGTTCGCCCCGAGCGTCGAGCTGCTCGTGCTCGGCCGCCTCCTGCAGGGCTGCGCGGCCGCGCTCACCACCCCGCAGATCCTGTCGACCGTCCAGGCCACGCTCACCGGCACCGCCCGCTCCCGCGCCATCAGCGGCTACAGCATCTTCGCCGGGATCGGGACCGTGGGCGGCAACATCATCGGCGGTGCGATCAACAGCCTGTTCCCCGTCGAGTTCGGCTGGCGCGCGGCGTTCCTGTCCATCGCCGTCATCGCCGCCGTCACCTGGGCCGGCACCGGGTACCTCCGCGAATCGCGCTCCCCCGACCCCGAGGGCTTCGACGTCCCGGGCTCCGCGATCGTCGCCTTCGCCCTCCTGTGCCTCATCACCGGCCTGACCAACGCCGCCGCGCTCGATCCGCTCGACCCGTTCTCCACCCCGGGGATGCTCGCGCTCACGCTGGGACTGCTCGCCGCCTCGGCCGTGGGGTTCCTCGTCCTGCGCCGTCACCTCCTCAACCGGGAGCTCTCCCAGCGGCCCTCCGTGCTGCCCCTCCACGTCATCACCGAGCCGGCGGTGAAGATCGGGATGATCCTCGCCGCCCTGTTCTTCCTCATGCTGTCGGCATTCATGTACAACTTCGCCGTGTTCACCCAGCAGGGGCTCGGCTGGCCGCCGCTCAAATCGGGGATGTCGCTGCTCGTCCTCGCGACGTCCTTCGTCATCTCCTCCACCTTCGCCACCCGGCTCCTCGATTCGTTCGGCCCGCGCATCCTGCTCGTCGGCTCGGCCTTCCAGGCGACCGGGTTCGCGACGCTGGCGACCCTCGCCTTCGTCGACGCCCAGCCGTTCCTGCTGTGGTACCAGCTCGTCGGCATCCTCATCGGCGGCGGCCAGGGGCTGATGTTCGGACCGCTGATCTCCGTGGTGATGAACCACGTCCCCAACCGCGTCGCCGGCCTCACCGGCGGGCTCATCGCCACCACCCAGCAGGCCGGGATGGGGATCGGCGTCGCGACCCTGTCGAGCCTCTTCACCGTCCTCTTCACCCTGCTCCCGCCGATGCACGCGTTCGGCTGGGTGCTCATCGCCTCGGTCGTCCTCTCGCTGCTCTTCGGCCTCATCGCCACCCGGCTCGTCCGGCCCGCCGCCGGGGACTGAGCGGCGGGCGCGCGCAGGCCTCGGCCCGGGGACGCCCGCGAGGCGTGGGCGGGCGCCCGGGATGCGGGTCGCGCTCGCACCCCGGCTCCCGCTGTCACAATTCCGCAACGCCTGCACCGATCGAACCCGCAGGTCAGGCAGGTGGGCCGACACATCTGGCTCGGATCCGGGCGCCTTCGCCGGAGGACCGCAACACGCCGACGTCTACTCTGATCCGGAGCCCCCCCCGACCATCGCGCATGCGCGATGCCGCCTCTGCGCTCCCGCGCGGACCGGCACCGCCGCCCGGTCGGATCCGGCTCCGCCCCACCCGCCTCGTCACCAGGAGAGCTCCCGTGCTCCGTCGCCCATCCGCCGCACTCGTCGCCGCCACCGCCGTGGTCCTGCTCAGTGCATGCACCGCCCAGCAGCCCGGCCCGCAGTCCACGGACGGCACCCGGCCGACCGACAGCGCGACCGAGGCCACCGCGGCCGCCCCCGTCGTCGAGGTCGTCGACCCGGATGAGGTGGATGCAGGGGACCAGAAGACACCCGCGGACGATCCCTCCTCGGAGGAGGGATCGGAGCCCGGATCGGGGGGCGGCGGAGCCGAGGCGAGCGCGCCCGAGCAGACCGAACCGGGTCCGTCCGCTCCATCGGGCGCGGCAGGCACGGATGCCGCCGATATCGAGTTCGCCCCCGGCGACACCTTCGCCCTCGCCGTCACCGGCGGTGAGTTCGCCTCGGTCGAGCTCCTCGACGCCGACCACTCCGCAGTGCCGGCCGACCCGGGCACGGTGAGCGAGGACGGCACCGGCTGGCAGGCGCGCGCCGGACTGGCCGGCGGCGCCTCGTACGAATGGCGGGCCGTCACCACCGCGGCCGACGGCAGCGAGCACACCACCACCGGCACCTTCGAGACGAGCGCACCGGCCGGCAGCACGGTGCGGGCGCGCTCGGTCATCGCCGACGACGACACCGTGGGCGTGGGCGCCCCGATCATCATCAACTTCGGCGGCTCGGTCGATGAGGAGTTCCGCGACGACGTCGAGCAGAGGCTGAGCGTCGCGGTCACCGACGAGGACGGCGAGCCGCGCGAGGTCGACGGTGGCTGGGCCTGGCTGCCGAACATCGACGGCCACTCCCGCATCCACTACCGGCCCGCCGAGTTCTGGCCCGCGCACTCGCAGGTCGCCGTCGACCTGCCGCTCGAGGACGTGCCGTTCTCCGAGTCCGCGCACGGCGGCAAGGACATGACGCTCGACTTCGAGATCGGCCGCGAGCAGATCACCGTCGCCGACGCGAAGACCCACCGGATGACCGTCACCCGCAACGGCGAGGAGGTCATGGACTTCCCGGCCTCCCTGGGCGCCCCGCGCTCGCCGTCGTACAACGGCATGCACATCGTCATGTCGAAGGCCGAGTCCTACACGATGACCTCGGAGCAGTGGGGCTACTCGACCCCGGTCACCCACGCGGTGCGCATCCACAACAACGGCGAGTTCATCCACGCCGCCCCGTGGTCGGTGGGCTCGCAGGGCTCGGCGAACGTCTCCCACGGCTGCATCAACCTCTCCACCGAGCGCGCGAGCGAGTACTACGACTCCGCGATCTACGGCGACCCGGTGGAGGTCACCGGCTCCTCCGTCGATCTCACGGTGGATTCCGGCGAGGTCGCCGACTGGGTCTACACCTGGGAGGAATGGCAGGAGCTCAGCGCTCTGGCCGACTGAGCGCGCTGGCCGGCTGAGGCGGGGCGCCTCGACGGCGTCCGGGCCCACACCTCGGGCCCGGCGACGGACGGGGCGGGCGCCTCGGCGGCCACGTCCGCTGGGTGACATCACGCAATGGGTGACGTCACGCCATGGGTGACGTCACTCCATGAGCGCGGAGCGGATGAGGAAGCGCTTGCCGGTGGGTGACTCCACGCTGAAGCCGGCGCCGCGGCCGGGCGCCACGTCGATGGTGAGCTTCGTGTGCTTCCAGTACTCGAACTGCTCCACGGACATCCAGAACTCGAGCGGGCTCGTCCCGCCGTCCGCCAGCGGGACCTCGAAGGTGCCGAGCAGCACGTCGGCGTCCGAGGTGAGGAACTCCCCGGCGGGGAAGCACATCGGCGCCGAGCCGTCGCAGCAGCCGCCGGACTGGTGGAACATGAGCTCGCCGTACTGGGCGATGAGGTCCTGGAGCAGGTCGATCGTCGCCTGCGTCAGGCCCACGCGGGAGGCGGCCTCCCCGGCGATCGCCGGGGTGGATTCCAGGACTGCGGCTGCGGTGCTCATGTCGTCACGCTCCTCCTCCACCGGGCGGGCGGTCCGCCCGGTGTCGTCCTCAGCTGCGGGGCATGCGGCCGAGGAGGTAGAACTCGGGGTTCGGGCGCATCCCGGTGACCGTCGCCAGGCGGTTCGAGAGGCCGTAGAAGCCGGTGATCGCGGTGATGTCCCAGATGTCCTCGTCGTCGAAGCCCTGGGCGTGGAGCACGTCGAAATCGCTGTCCTCGACCGTGCCGGGGGCCGTGCAGACCTTGAGGGCGAAATCGAGCATGACCCGCTGGCGCTCCGGGAGACCGGCCGCGCGGTGGTTGACGGCGACCTTGTCCGCGATGTGGAAGTCCTTGGCGTAGATCCGCAGCAGCGCCCCGTGGGCGACCACGCAGTAGAGGCAGTCGTTCGCCGCCGAGGTGGCGGTGACGATCATCTCCCGGTCGGCCTTGGAGAGCCCGCCGGTGTCCTTGTCCATGAGCGCCTCGTGGTAGGCGAAGAAGGCGCGGAACTCCGCCGGCCGGCGGGCCATCGCGAGGAACACGTTGGGGATGAACCCGGCGCGCTCGGCCTGCTCCTCGATCATCGCGCGGATGTCGTCGGGCAGTTCGGCCAGCTCGGCGGGAGGGTACCGGACGTCGTCGTCGCTCATGACCCCACTGTAGGCCCGCGCCCCGGACCGGTCCAGAGGCGGCTGAGATCGCGGAGTCCGGCGGATCTGCTCTCAGGAACCTCCGGAAACTGCACTCCCGGTCAGGGGGATCGCCGGCGCAGGACGAGCACGACCGCGGCGATGACGACGAACAGCACCGCCCCGACGAGCACCGCCTGCCCGGACACCGTGAAGGCGAGCAGCAGGCACAGGACGAGCCCGAGCACCTGGAGGACGCGCGGATAGAGGCGCTGCGCACCGGTCTGGGTGAACGCGGTGATGTTCGTGATCGCGTAGTAGACGAGCACCCCGAAGGACGAGAACCCGATCGCCTGCCGGATGTCGCCGAGGAGCACGAGCACGACCGCTGCCGCGCACACGAGGAACTCCGCCCGCGCCGGGGTCCGGAACCGTTCGCCGACGTGCGCGAGGAACCCGAAGTGCCGGGAGTCGCGCGCCATCGCGAAGATCGTGCGTCCGAGTCCTGCGGCGAGCCCGAGCAGCGCGCCCAGGCAGGCGAGCGCGGCCCCCACCCGCACCAGTGCCTGCGCCCAGGTGGAGCGGCCGACCGCCTCGGCGAGGGGCACGGCGCTCTGGGCGAGCTGGGCGGGGCCGAGCACGCCCATGACCGCGACGGCGATGACGGCGTAGAGGGCCGCGGTGATGGCGAGCGCGATGATGATGGCGCGCGGGATGGTGCGCCGCGGTTCGCGCACCTCCTCGCCCAGAGTGGCGATGCGGGCGTAGCCGGCGAACGCGAAGAACAGGATGCCGGCGGCCTGGAGCACGCCGAACAGGTCGAAGCCGGCCGGCACGACGAGGTTCCCGGACGCATCGATGCGGGAGGCCGCCGAGGAGATGACGCCGAAGGAGAACTCGTCCCCGGCGGCGATCACGGCGAGCAGCACGCCCAGGATCGCGAGCACGCTGAGAACGATCCAGCGGGTCATCCGCGCCGTCTTCGAGATCCCCAGGGTGTTGACCGTGGTGATCGCGAGGAGGGCGAGGACCGCGAGCGGCTTCTGCCACGCCTCCCCCGCGGCATAGGCCGCGAAAGTCAGCGCCATCGCTGCGGTCGAGGCCGTCTTGCCGATGACGAACCCCCACCCGGCGACGAGTCCCAGGGAGGGGTTCAGCTGCGCCCGGGCGTAGGCGTAGGTGCCCCCGGAGGTCGGGTACTGGGCGGCGAGCTGGGCCGAGGAGGTGGCGTTGCAGTAGGCGACGAGCGCGGCGAGGGCGAGGGCGAGGAACACCCAGCTGCCCGCCTCGGCGGTGGCGGGGGCGAGCGCGGCGAAGATGCCGGCGCCGATCATCGACCCGAGCCCGATGATCACCGCATCGCCGAGGCCGAGGGTGCGCGACAGCGCGGCACCGGGCTGGGAGGCCGCGCTGGTGCGGGCCGGCGGGCGGTCCGGCGAGGAGCCCGAGGGCGGCGGGGGCTGAGTCGTCACACGAGCCGTTGTACCAGAACCGTCCGACGCCCCGGTGAACTCCACGCCGCAGACGCCCATTCGGTGCGGCATCGAATGGGCGAGGGGAACTGCTGCGGCGGGCGCAGCCTGCGAATTCTGCGTCCGCCACCGCCGTTTCCGTCGCACTCCGGCGCGGCGCACAGCGGGAACACTCCCCGAACTCGCTGCCGCTCGGGGGCGCGAAGCCGCCGGCGCGATTCGACGGATCCCCGGTACGAGGCGCCCCGGAAGGCGCTGACCTTGCAGAGATCGGCGGAACCGTTCACAGGAACCGCCGAAAATTGCATGGTGGATGGGGCCTCAGGTGAGCGCGGGGCGGGAGCGGCGCAGGAGCAGGGCGATGACGAACGCGGTGGTCATCATCGCGCCGGTGAGCACGGTGACGCCCCACCAGCCCTGCGCCTCCCAGGCGACCGGGGCGAGGTTCCCGTTGATCGAGGACCCCGTGTAGTAGAAGAGCATGTACATCGACGCCGCCTGCGCGGGCACCCCGACCGTCGCGGTCGAGCGGGAGGCCACCCATGCGGAGGCGAGCGAGTGCATGACGAAGAAGCCCATCGCGAGGATCGCCATCCCGAGCACCACGAGGACGAGCGGACGGGCGGCCATGATCCCGATCCCGGCCAGCGCCATGAGCGAGCCGAGCGGCAGCACGGAGCGCAGGGAGTACCGGTCAGCCGCCCGCCCGGCGAGCACGCTCGCATAGCCGGCGACCGGGTAGATGAGGTAGAGGAGGCCGATCGCCCCGATGCCGAGCAGGTACGGCGCGGCCTCGAGCCGGAAGCCGAGCACGTTGAACGCCCCGACGAAGGTCCCCATCCCCAGCCCGCCGGTGAGGTAGAGGCCGAGCAGCACCGGATCGCGGAAGGCCCGGCCGAACTTCCGCACGAGCGCGGCCGGCGCATCGCGGTGCGGGGAGAAGCCGCGCGACTCCGGGAGCAGGAACCAGCACGCCACCGCACAGCCGATCGACAGCAGCGCGGTGCCGAGCAGCGCCATGTGCGAGGGCGACAGCGGCATCCGCTCCGCGATGCCGAACCGATCGAGGACGTCGATGATCCCCGTCGACACGATCCGCCCGGCGAGCCCGCCGAGCGTGGTGCCGAAGATGTAGATGCCCGTCGCGCTCGTCGCGTACGAGCGGTGGATCTCCTCCTTGAGGTACACCGCGGCGGTGGCCGGCAGCCCGGCGAGCGCGAACCCCATGACGAACCGGGTGAGGAGGAAGAGGTTCCAGTCGTCGACGAGGGCGACGAGCACCCCGAGCACGGAGGCGAGCGCGAGCGACCAGCGGATGAGGCGCACCCGGCCGATCCGCTCGGAGATCGGCACCGCGAGGATGAGACCGATGCCCAGGCCCGCGGTGGCGAAGGACACGGAGAGCGCCGCGACGGCCGGGCTGATGCTGTACTCGCGCGTGAAATACGGCAGGATGGCCTGAGTGTTGTAGAGCAGGGTGAACGTGGCGAGACCGGCCATGAGGAGGCCGACCTCGATCCGCCGCGTCATCGGGTCACCGTGCCGGTACCCCTCGAATCCGCTCATGGAGCACCACACTACGCGCCCGTAGGAACCGTCGACCCGAGGAGTCCGCAGTGCAGACCGAACAGCGACCGGCGTCCAACCCCGTCTGGGACTTCGTCTCCGCACCACCCGACCTCGCACTCCCCGACTTCTCCGCGTTCACCCCCGAGCACCTCCACGATGCCGCGCGCCGGGCGATCGAGCACCAGGAGACGCGCATCGCCCGCATCCGCTCCGCGTCGACGGACCCGACCTTCGCGAACACCACCCTGCAGCTGGGCGAGGCCGGCCACCCGCTGTTCCGGCTCCAGGCGCTCGTCCGGGTCATCGAGGCGAACCTCCTCACCGAGGAGTGGGCGGAACCGGTGGCCGAGGTGACCCAGGTGCTCCTCCAGGCCCGCCTCCATGCGCTGCTCGACGGGGAGCTCTTCTCCCGCCTCGAGCACGTGCCGACCTCCGAGCTCAACCCGGTCGACCGCCGCCGCCACGAGCTGCAGCTCCTCGATGCGGTCCGCGCCGGCGCCCGGCTCGACCTCGAGTCGCGCTCGCACGCCGGGGAGATCATCGCGGAGATCGAGGCGCTGAGCAGCGAGTTCACCCGCATCCTGCGCCAGGAGTCCCACGACCGCGCGCTCCATCTCACCGACCCCGAGGCGCTCGCCGGGCTCGGGGAGACCGCCCGCGGTGCCGCCGCCCGGGAGGCCGCCGAGCGCGGGGTCGAGGGCTGGGTGCTGCCGTTGGCGAACACGAGCCAGCAGCCCGCCCTCGCCCAGCTCACCGACCCGCGCACCCGGGCGGAGCTGTTCGCCGCCTCGCTCTCGCGCGGCTCGCAGCGCGGTCCCGGGGACCTGCGGGAGATCGTCTCCGACATCACCACCCTGCGCGCGGCGCTCGCCGGGCTGCTCGGCTACCGCTCGTACGCCGGGTACGCGATCGACGCGCAGACGGCGAACAGCCCCGACGCCGCCGGAGGTCTGCTCGCCGCGCTCGTCGATCCCGCCCTCGCCCGGCTCGCCGAGGAGCTCGCCACCATCCGCGAGCGCTGGTCCCCCGACCGGCTCGAGGCCGCCGACATCTCCCACTGGGTGCAGCGGCTCGTCGCCGAGGAGTCCGGTCTCGACCCCGCCCGCATCGCCGAATACTTCGAGCTCGACCGGGTGCTGTTCGACGGGGTGTTCTACGCCGCGCACAACCTCTACGGGGTGGAGTTCTCCGAGCGACGCGACATGCCCGCCTGGCACCCCGACGTGCGCGTGTTCGAGGCCTTCGAGGACGGCCGGGTGATCGGCCTCGTGTGCCTCGACGCCTGCGCCCGCCCCGGCAAGGGCGGCGGGGCCTGGATGGACCAGCTCGTCAGCCAGGGCCGGCTGACCGGTGAGAAGCCGATCGTCACGCTCAGCCTCAACCTCACCCCCGCCGCCCCCGGGGCCCCGCAGCTGCTGAGCCCGGACGAGACGATCACGCTGTTCCACGAGTTCGGCCACGTGCTCCACGGCCTGTTCTCCAACTCGACCTACCCGTCGCTGTCGGGCACCGCGGTGCCGCGCGACTACGTCGAGTTCCCCTCCCAGCTCAACGAGATGTGGGCCTTCCACCAGCAGGTGCTGCCCAACTACGCCGTCCACGTGCACACCGGCGAACCCCTGCCGGCCGCGGAGGCCGAGCGGCTGCGCCGCGCCCGCACGCTCGGCCAGGGGTTCCGGACCGTCGAATACCTCGCCGCCGCGCTGCTCGACCTCGGCTGGCACTCGCTCGACCCGGGCGACCAGGTCACCGACGTGCTCGCCTTCGAGGCCGAGGTGCTCGCCGCCACCGGCCTCGACTCGCTCGTCCCGCCGCGGTACCGCACCACGTACTTCGCCCATATCTTCGGCAACGGCTACGCCGCCGGCTACTACTCCTACCTGTGGTCGGAGGTGATCGCCGCGCACGCCGCGGAGTGGTTCGAGGCCCACGGCGGCCTCGACTTCGAGGCCGGCTCCGCATTCCGCAGGGAGATCCTGGCGCCGGGCAACGCCGTGCACCCGATGACTGCGATCATCGACTTCTTCGGCGGTGTCCCGCCCATCGACGCGCTCCTGCGCCGGCGCGGGCTCGATGCCGCAGAACCCGGCGGGAGCGGCACCGGCGGGGACCCCGCCGCGGAGAGCACCACCTCGGCCGCGGAGGCCGGCGCAGTCCCCGAGGTCGACACGAGCGGCGCCGGGTCGCCGGATGACGAGGATGCCCACCACGCCGCCCCCGCCCCCCGAGGAGACTGACATGCACGCCCGCACCGAAGCCGTGATCCGCGACCTGCGCGCCCGCGGCATCGATTCCGAGGTCCGCGACCTCGACACCGGCGCCCACACCGCGCAGGAGGCCGCCGACCACCTCGGCGTCGAGCTCGGCGCGATCGCGAACAGCCTCGTGTTCTCGGCCGACGACGAGCCGATCCTCATCATGACCTCCGGCGCGCACCGCGTCGACACCGACCACACCGCCCGGGCGCTCGGGTACACGCGCATCGGACGGGCGAAGCCGGAGATGGTCCGGGCGGCGACCGGCCAGATCATCGGCGGGGTCGCTCCGTGCGGGCACCCGGCTCCGCTCACCACCTACGTCGACACGGCGCTGCGCGGCCATCCGGTAATCTGGGCCGCCGGCGGGACCCCGGACACCATGGTCCCGCTGACGTTCGACGAACTGCTCACCGTCACCGAAGGAAGAGAGATCTCCGTTGCACCCGACTGACCCGTCCGCAGCCGACCGCCCCGCATCTGGGCAGCCGGGCCGCCCCAGCGACCCGGCGACAACCCCCCGGACCGACACCTCCCGATCCCCCGAGGCACATCCCCCGGCGCACCGCGCCCACCTCGCGGCCTTCGCCTCGACCCGCGGCGCCTACTACGCCGTCATCCTCGCAGTGTTCTGCTGCGTGCTCCTCATCTCCAACATCGCCGCCACCAAGATCATCGGATTCGGCCCGATCGTCGCCGACGGCGGCGCCTTCCTCTTCCCGGTCGCCTACATCCTCGGCGACGTGCTCAGCGAGGTGTACGGCTTCCGCGCCGCGCGCAAGGCCGTGATCACCGGCTTCGCGATGCAGATCCTCGCCTCGGCGGTGTTCTACCTCGTCCAGATCTCCCCGGCCGGGCCCGGCTACGAGCACCAGGAGGCCTTCCAGGCCGTCATCGGATTCTACCCGCGGATCGTGCTCGCCTCGCTCGCCGGCTACGTCGTCGGCCAGCTCCTCAACTCCTTCGTCCTCGTCCGGATCAAGCGCCGGATGGGCGAGAAGCACCTGTGGGTGCGGCTGCTGACCTCGACCGGCGTGGGCGAGGCCGCAGACACCGTGATCTTCTGCACGGTCGCGTTCCTCGGCGTCATCCCGGGCACCGAGTTCCTCAACTACGTGCTGTTCGGCTTCGTCTACAAGGTCGCCGTCGAGGTGCTCCTCATGCCGGTGACGTACCAGGTCATCGGCATGATCAAGAAGCGCGAGGAGACCTACTCGATCGAGACCGACCGGCTCCGCCAGGAGACCGCCGCCCGAGTCTGATCGACCCGCGGCACGACCCGCGGCGCCTCGCGCGCAGCACGCACGGGTCGCACCCGGCACATCCGGACCGTCGATCACCGCTCACCGCGGGGTCGGCGGTCCGGTGTCGTCGAGGGACACCTCGGGAGCCCACCGGATCGGCCCTCGGGGACCGTGGGATCAGCGGCGGTTCGCGTAGTAGCGGCCGAGCACCTCAGCCTCGAGCTCGTGGAAGCGGCCGTCGATGATCGCCTGCCGGATCCGCGCGACGAGATCGACGATGAAGTGCTCGTTGTGGATCGTCACGAGCGTGGAGAACAGCATCTCCTTGGCCTTGTAGAGGTGGCGCAGGTAGGCGCGGGAGAAGGTCGCGCACGTGCTGCACGTGCACTCCGGGTCGAGGGGTGAGAAGTCGCGGCGGTACTTCGCCCCGGTGAGGTTGTAGCGACCGTCGCGCGAGTACACCGCGGCATTGCGCGCCACGCGGGAGGGCGAGACGCAGTCGAAGGTGTCCGCGCCGGCGGCGATCGCGGTGAACAGGTCGTCGGGCTCGGAGATCCCCAGCAGGTGTCGGGGCTTGGCCTCCGGCAGCTCCTCGGAGACCCAGCCGACGATCGTGCCGAGCCGGTCCTTCTCGAGCGCCCCGCCGATCCCGAAGCCGTCGAAGTCCATCGCGCCGAGGTCCCGGGCGGCCTTGCGGCGCAGGTCCTCGTACTGCGCGCCCTGGATCACGCCGAACAGCGCCTGGTAGGGGCGGTGGGAGCGGGCGGCGGTGAGGCGCTCGTGCTCGACGATGCAGCGCTGCGCCCACAGCCGGGTGCGCTCGAGCGCCTCCTCCTGGTAGCCGCGGGTGTTGACGAGCGTGGTGAGCTCGTCGAAGGCGAAGATGATGTCCGCTCCCAGCTGGTGCTGGACCTGCATGGACACCTCGGCGGTGAACCGGTGACGGCTGCCGTCGAGGTGGGACTTGAAGGTCACCCCGTCGTCGTCGACGTTCGCCATCCGCTCCTTGCCCGCCGCCACGGCCTGGTCGCTGCGGGCGCCGGAGAACTCCTCGGACAGGACCTTCTTGAACCCCGAGCCCAGGCTCATCACCTGGAAGCCGCCGGAGTCGGTGAAGGTGGGACCGGGCCAGCCCATGAACGCGCCGAGCCCGCCCGCCTCGTCGATGAGGTCCGGGCCCGGCTGCAGGTAGAGGTGGTAGGCGTTGGCGAGCACCGCGTGCGCGCCGAGCGCGGCGACGTCGTCAGGCTTGACGGCCTTGACAGTGGCCTTGGTGCCCACCGGGACGAACGCCGGAGTGGGGATGTCACCGTGCGGGGTCCGGATCACCCCGGCGCGCCCGCCCGACTCCATCCGCGCCTCGACCGCGAACCCGAACCGGGAACGGTCATTCACGCCGGTGTCGCCCGTCGGGGCGGCGCCGGGTGCCGAGGCGGCGCCGGCCTGTTGCGAGGCGGCTGCGGGGCCGGTGGGTGCCGAGGCGCCGGCCGCCGGTCGCACGGCAGGCGCAGGGCCGGCAGGCGCCGAGGTGGCGTCCGCCGGTTGCGAGGCAGGCGCAGGGCCGGCAGGTGTCGAGGTGCCGACGGGCGATGCGGGAGCAGAGGTGTGCGCGGGGACGGTCACGGCCGAGCTGTGCTCGGGAGCGGGCTGGCTGGAAGTCACCGGACCAGTCTAGTGGCCGACCGCATCCGCGCCCCGGAACACCCGGAACCCCCGAGCACCCGGAACCCCGAGCGCCGCTCCCCGGCCGTTCTATCCCGGTTCGCGGGCTCCGGGGTCACCTGAGTGCGGTTTCACGTTCGAAAACGCACTGTGCTGCACCCGGAATGCAGCGGACCGCACTGGATCGCACCGGGAACCGGCAGACCGCACTGTGCTGCACCCGGAACCGGCAGACCGCACTGTGCTGCACCCGGAATGCAGCAAACCGCACTGGATCGCACCCTGAACCGGCAGACCGCACTGGATCGCACCCGGAACCGGCAGGCCGCACTGGATCGCACCCCGGAACCGGAACCAGTCCGGGACCGGCTCCGCCCTCCCGCCTGCTCAGAGGGAGGCGAGCATCTTGCCGGGGTTGAGGATGCCGAGCGGGTCGAGCGCGCGCTTGATGCCCAGGTGGATCTCCTTGGACACCGGGTCGAGCTCGCGGGCGAGCCAGTCGCGCTTGAGGTAGCCCACTCCGTGCTCGCCGGTGATCGTGCCGCCGAGCTCGAGGCCGGCGGCCATGATCTCGCCGAACGCCTCCTGCGCGATCCGGGTCGACTCGGGGTCACCGGCGTCGAAGAAGATGCTGGGGTGCATGTTGCCGTCGCCGGCGTGGCCGCAGGTGCAGATGGTGATCTCCGGGTGCTCGGCCTCGATATCGACGAGCCGGGCGAAGAACTCGCGCAGCCGGCCGCGCGGCACGCACACGTCGTCGACGAGCTCGCCGCCGCCGTGGGTGCTCGCGTACTTCTCCATCGCCGGGGCGACCGCGCGGCGAGCGGCGACGAGCAGCTCGGAGTCCGCGGGGTCGTCGGAGAACATGACCTCGCTCGCACCGCAGGCGTTCGCGACCTCGGTGAAGCGCTCGAGCTCGCGCACCGCGGCCTCCTGGCTGCCGTCGCCGTTCGACTGCACGAGGAGCATCGCGCCGGCGCCCTCCGGCAGCCCGAAGTCGCCGTAGGCGTTGAGGATCTCGAGCGTCCGGCCGTCGAGGAACTCGAGCAGCGAGGGCCGCGCACCGGTGGCCATGAAGTCGCACACCGCACCCGAGGCGCTCACCACATCGGGGAACAGGCCCACCGCGGTGAGAGGGTCGGGGATGCGCGGGATGAGGTCGAGGGTGATCCCGACGATGACGCCGAGGCTGCCCTCCGAGCCGATGAACAGGCCGGCGAGCTCGAACCCGGCCACTCCCTTGGCGGTGGGCCGGCCGACGGTGGTGACGCGGCCGTCGGCGAGGACCACGGTGAGGCTGCGGACGTAGTCGCGGGTGACCCCGTACTTCACGCAGCACAGCCCGCCGGCGTTCGTCGCGACGTTGCCGCCGATGCTCGAGATCGCCACCGAGCCGGGGTCCGGCGGATAGGCGAGGTCGAAGTCGGCGAGGTGCCGCTTGAGGTCCTGGTTGACGATCCCGGGCTCCACCGTGCACGTCATCTCGACGGTGTTCACCTCGAGCACGCGGTCCATCTTCGACACGCTCAGCAGGAGCGCGCCGTCGGTGGCGTTGGCGGCCCCGGACAGACCGGTGCGGGTGCCCTGCGGCACCACCGGGATGCGGTGCTCGCTGGCGAAGCGGAGGGTGGCCTGCACGTCCTCGACGGTGGTCGCGCGGACGAGGGCGCGGGCGGTGCCGACCTCGCAGAACAGCGCCCAGTCCTTCGAATGGGCGGCGACGACGTCCGGTTCGGTGACGAGCGCGCCGGGCGAGAGCGCCGCGGCGAGCGGGTCGAGGTCGACGTGTGCGGTGGGATCGAGGAGCTCAGCAGTCATCACCCGGACAGTGTAGACCTGCCCGGGCGCGCCCCGCTGGGCCGGTCGCGCGCCGGGGCCCTCAGTGGTAGCGGGCGCGGAACTCCGCGGCGATGTCGACCACCCGGCGCATCGAGGCGTCGGGGCCGATGCTGATCCGCACCCCGTCCTGCAGGTTGCGCACGGCGATCCCGGCGGCCAGGCAGGCCTGCTCGAAGTCCGCGGACTTCGCGTCGAGCGGCAGCCACACGTAGTTGCCGTGGGAGTCCGGCACGTCCCAGCCCTGCTCGCGCAGGCCGGCGATGAGCTCGTCGCGGGTGGCGGCGATCTCCTTGGCCCGCACCTCGACCTCGGAGACACGGGACAGCGATTCGCGGGCGGCGGCCTGGGCGACGGCGGTGACGGCGAACGGGAGCACGGCCTTGCGGAGCTCGAGGATGATCTCCGGGTCCGCGACCGCGTACCCGATCCGCAGGCCGGCCAGCCCGTGGGCCTTCGAGAAGGTGCGCACGAGCACGAGGTTGGGATGGGCATCCAGTGCGGTGAGCCCGTCGACGGCCTCGGGGTCGGTGCAGAACTCGCGGTAGGCCTCGTCGAGGACGACGATGACGTGCTGCGGGACGCGCGCCATGAACTGTTCGAACTCGTCGGTGCGGATCGCGGAGCCGGTGGGGTTGTTCGGCGAGCACAGGAAAACGAGGCGGGTGCTGTCGGTGATCGCATCGGCCATCGCATCGAGGTCGTGGCGGAAGTCCTCGGTGAGTCCGATCCGCCGGTGCGTCGCCCCGCGCAGCGAGGCGATCTGCGGGTACATCTCGAAGGACGGCCAGGGGTAGACGACCTCGGTGCCGGCCTCGAGGGTGATGTTGGCGAGCGCACTGATCATCTCCGAGGCGCCGGCGGAGAACAGGATCATCTCGGCCGGGCGGTCGAGGTGGGCGGCGAGCTCGGCGGTGAGCGCGCTGACCGCGGGGTCGGCGTAGAGCGCCGGAGTGGTGGCGGCGGCGGCGATGACGTCGGTGAGGCCGGGCAGCGGCGGGAGGTGGTTCTCGTTGGAGGAGAGCTTGTACGACTCGATGCCCTCGACGGCCTGGGGCGGCTTGCCCGGGATGTAGGCGGGAGTGGTGGACAGCGCGGAGCGGACGGCGAACTTCTCAGTCATGGCTCGATCATAGTGACTCCGCGCGGCAGCGGGCCGGTAAGGAGGCCGGCGGTGCTCTGCGATACTGGCGTCATGGAATCCACAGGGCCGAGCGCCGACCCCGCGTGGGAGCCCGACCGCCTCGGTGAGGACTTCGAGTGTGCGACGCTGCCCCTGCCCGGCGGCGAGCGCGCCACGCTCATCGCCTTCCGCGGGGAGCGGGCCGCGGACGGTCCGGCCGCCGGACGCACGGTGCTCTACCTCCACGGCTGGTCGGACTACTTCTTCCACGACCACGTCGCGAGGTACTGGGCGGAGCAGGGCGCGGCGTTCTACGCCGTCGACCTGCGGGCCTACGGCCGCAGCCTCGACCTCGAGGACCCCGAGGTGCGGCCCGGCTACATCGCCGATCTCGCCGACTACGACGCCGAGCTCGAGGCGGCGCTGACGATCATCGCGAGCGAGCATCCGAAGGAGCGCCTGATCCTGTGCGGCCATTCGACCGGCGGCCTCGTCGCCGCGCTGTGGGCAGGCCGGAACCCCGGGCGCGTCGCAGCGCTCGTCCTCAACTCGCCCTGGCTCGAGTTCCAGCTCGACTCCTCCACCCGGAAGCTCATCACCCCGTGGCTCACCTGGCGCTCGCGCCGTGCGGAGCAGGCGCCGTTCAAGGTCCGCTTCCCGCACAACTATGCGCGCTCGGTCCTGTTCTCCCGCGGGCGGCTGCCCTATGACCTCGCGCTCAAGCCGCCGGAGAGCTTCCCGGTGTACCCCGCCTGGCTGCGTGCGGTGTTCGCCGGGCACGAGGCGGTGGAGAAGGGCTTGACGATCTCCGTGCCGATCCTCGTCCTCATGTCGACGCAGTCGCTGCGCGAGCGGTCCTACAGCTCGGCGATGAACGCCGCGGACATCGTGCTCGACGTCGACGTGATCGCCCGCCGTGCGCCCTCGCTCGGCCGGACCGTGATGATCGAGCGCGTCCCCGGGGCGCTCCACGACGTCTTCCTGTCCGATCGCGCGGCGCAGAGGTCCGCGTTCGACCGGATCACGCGGTTCCTCCGGGGATACGTGCAGCGCTGAGCCGCATCGCATCGAGCGGCGCCCAGCGGAGTGTGCGGCACCGCGCAGAGCACGTGCGGACGAGCCGCACCGCGGCCGGGTGTCCGGGCTACGATGTCACCATGTCTGCTGCTTCCGATGTGTGGTTCCCCCGGCTCGCCGAACGCGCCCAGGCCGGGCCCAGCGAACTCTCCGCCGTGCTCGCCCTCGCCGCGTCCGGCGGCGACCTCGTCGACTTCTCCGGAGGCTTCCCCGACCCGGCGCTGTTCGACACCCGGCTGCTCGCGGAGACCGCGTCGAAGGTCATCGAGACCCGCCCCGAGGTGGCGCTCCAGTACGCCTCGAACACCGGCCTGCCGGGCCTGCGGGAGGCACTGCGCCAGGACGTCGCACGCACGCAGGCGGTGACACCGGCCGAGGACGAGCTCATCGTCACCTCCGGCGGCGTCGACGCGATGACGCTGATCTCGAAGGCGATGCTCAACGTCGGCGACGCGGTGCTCGTCGAGGCCCCGTCGTACCTCGGCGCGTTCAGCGTGTTCCGCACGCACGAGGGCCGCTGCCTGTCGATGCGCAACGACGAGCACGGGCTCGTCCCCGATTCGGTGCTCGACGTGCTCGAGGACGCGCGGATGGGCGCCTCGCGGCCGAAGTTCGTCTACGTCATCCCCGACTTCCAGAACCCCTCCGGCCTGCGCCTGTCCGAGGACCGCCGTGAGCGGCTCGTCGAGATCTGCCGCCAGCACGGGCTCCTCATCCTCGAGGACGTCGCCTACCGCGATCTCGCTTACGACGGCTCGTACCTCCGCTCGATCTACGAGATCGGCCCCGACGTCACCGTGCAGATCGGCACCTTCTCCAAGACCTTCACCCCGGGCACCCGGATGGGCTGGGCGTGCGGCCCGGCGACCGTCATCGACGCGATGGCCCAGGCGAAGACGAACACCGACCAGTGCGCCGGGGCGCTCGGCCAGTGCATCCTCGAATCACTCCTGCGCGAGGGCCACTACACCCAGGCGCTCCCCCGCCTGCGCGAGGCCTACGCGACGCGCGCCGGCGCCCTGATGAGCGCCTTCGACGCGGGCCTGAGGGACACGGCGACGTGGACGGTGCCCGAGGGCGGCTTCTTCACCTGGCTCGACATCCCCGGTGTGGACACCCGCCGGCTCGCGGAGGTCGCGGTGGAGAACGGGCTCGCGTTCGTCCCGGGCGCACCGTTCTTCGCCGACCGGACCACGAGCTCGAACCTGCGGATGTCGTTCTCACGCACCCCGACGGACCAGATGGCCGAGGGCGTGGAGCGGCTCGTCCGCTCGATCGAGGCCGTGCGCGCCTGACCACAGCCCCGGGCCGGCCGCCGGCGCGCAGCCGCGCGCTGGACGCCGCAGGGGTCCCGCTCGCTGCGATCGGCCGGCAGTCGGCCGCACCCGGCCTCATGCGGCGGAGCGCACCCCGTGCCCGCGGGTGCACAGCGACACCACCTCCGCCCCGGTCCCGTCGACGGGCTCCCCGCCGCGCGGATCCGCGTCGAGCACGAAGGTGCCCACCCGCAGGAGCCCGGGATCGCTCAGGCCCCGGGAGCGGAGCAGCCCGAGCACGGACTCGGTGACCGCCTCGCGCGGATCCGCGACGGCGGCCCGGTGCCAGTTCGGGGAGCTCGTCGCGATCGCCGAGGTCTCCATCGGCGGGGTCCACTCGCGCACCGCGAGCACCTCCGGCCGCTCCTCCCAGACCTCGCTCGGCAGGTACTCCTCGCTCACGATCTCCATCCAGTAGCCGCGCGGGTTCGCCGCGATCTGCGCGTACGGCCAGGCCGCGTCCTCCGGCAGCGCCCACAGCCGGTGCACCTCCGGATTGTCCGCCAGCACGGTCCGGTCCCCGAAGCTCGGTGCCGCCCACGGCTGCTCGACGTCGGCCGAGCGCCGCAGGTCCCGGGCGAGCCGGCGCCGCGGGACGGTGCCGAACGTGCCGTCCGGTGCACGCTCCGGCCGCTGCAGGCCGAGCACCTCGGCTTCGCCGTATTCGATGAGCACGTACTGGTTCCAGGTGCAGGCCGCGAGCCGGGCGATGGTGGCGTCGACGAGCCTGCGCAGGGCGTCAGGTGCTGCGGGTGCGGTGCAGGGATCCGTGCGTGTATCTGTCAGCCGGGTCATGATGTCCTCCTCACGAGCGTGTGGAGTCCATCGTCGCGCGAGCCACGGACACGGGCCCGGCGGGCGTCCCCGGCCACGCACCGCTCCGCATGCGAGCCCCGGTCGACGCGACGGCCGAGTCTCCTCCGCCGACCCGAGCTCCTCGGGTCCCGTCCCCCGGCGCCTCACCTCCCCGGACGGTTCCCCGGATCCGCACCTCCCGGCGGCGGGTCGCGCTCGGCCGCCGCAGCGCTGACCTCGCACTGGAGCAGCGCACCGGTGGCGGGCACGAGCTGCCCGGTCATCTCCCGGTGCACGGCGTCCGAGCGGAGGAACGGGTCGACGATGTCGTCGGCGGCGGGATCGCCGGCGGCGCGGCTGCGACGGCGCCCGACCAGCACGACGGAGGACCGCCACCGGGCATCGGCGGACGCGCCCCGTTCCGCCGGCACCTGGGGCAGGGTGCGCGCGAACTCCCGCAGGGTGAAGGTCCGGTGCAGAGCCTGCGGCACGATCTCCACCACTGCCGCCCGGTGGCTCCGGTCCATCGCGAGGATGAGGTCCGCGCTGCGGATCTGCTCGGCACTGAGCCGACGCGCGCGGAACTCGGTGAGCGACACCCCGAGCCGGCGCGCGATCTCGATCACCTGGGGGGTCGCCCGGTCCCCGGCCCGGGCGTGGGTGCCGGCGCTGCGGACGGCGAACCGGCACAGCGCCGTCGAACCCCGACTGCAGGATCGCCGCGGCCAGCGGCGAGCGGCAGATGTTCCCGGTGCACACCGCGAGGATCTCGAACGCCTCCTCCTCGACCATCCACGACGCGTGCCCTCGTCAACGAGGGCGCAGGCGTGCGCGATGAGCCTGTGGGCCGCGTCCTCGCGGTGCCCGGCGAAGGTGCTGTGCCAGAGGGAGAGTGCGGGGTCGGCATCTTCGCAAGCGCGCATCATCTGCACGTGGAGGGCCGCGCGTTCTCCGGCGGACATCGCCCCGTGGATGCTCGAGCGGATGCGCGGGTCACGGATCCGCAGGTGGGATCCGACCCGACTGACGAGGTCGCGGGCCTCGAGCTCGGCGAGTTCCTCCCCCATGGTCGCATAGCCGGCGAGCAGGGGCAGGAACGACGAGCGCGGAGCGACGGCGAGAGTGCGGAGAATCGTCAGCGCCTCCTCGGACAGCCCGTGCAGCTTTGCCGACGCGAACGCATCCATCGCCTCGGTGGAGCGCAGCGGGTGCGGCAGCGAAGCCCGCCTGATGCGCTGGCGCTCGCCGAGCGTGCCGATCACCTGCTCGAGCGTGAGCAGGTGGCCGACGGCACCGGTTGCGACGAGCCGGGCCGCCGCCGGGTCGAGACCCGGGCTGATCTCGAACGCCGCACGCATGCTCTCGGCCGGATCGAGCCGTTGGAGATCGATGGTCGTCGTGCCGCCGAACGGCCCGTCCGGGTCCAGTGCGGCCACGCTCACCGCGAAGCGCACGCGCCCACCGGTGAGCCGGCGCAGGACGAAACCCAGGAAGGACTGCGTCAGCGGGTCGAGGACATCGGCGTCGTCGATGACGAGGAGGAGGTCCCCGGTTCCGCCGTCGGTGCGCACGGCGGTCATGAAGGTCTCCGCGGCGACCGGCACCTCGGCCTCGTCGAGGTCGAGGTCCTCGATCCGGGCGGCGAGCGTCCCGTCGCCGACCACCCGCAGGGCGGCGGCGAGGATCGCGATCCCCGAGCCCGGCAGCGGCTGCTCCGCGGCGTTGACCGGCACGGTGACGACACGCATCCCGCTATCCTCCGCGGCGGTGCGCAGCACCGTCGATTTCCCGGCCCCCGATTCTCCCTGCACGACGACGTTCTCGCGGGCACCCAGGAGGGGACGAGCTGGTCGATGTCGGTGCGGCGGCTGAGCACGGTGATCACTGATCCTTCGTGCAGGAGGATCCTGCACCTCAGGTGTACGTCGCGACCGGGAGGGCCTCGACAGTGCGGATCTTGGAGCATGAGGGTCGGTGATCCGGTGCTGCCCGTCATCCTGACCGGCCTCCGGCGCCAGGAGCGCCCGTGCGCCGGCGTCCATGCGATCCTGCCCTGGACCCCCACCGGCCGATGGAACGGGGCACGCTGTTCGATTCCCCGGGCCGGGATACGGCGCCGGGTGAGGTCCTCCTGCGGGGAGCCGCACACCGCGGCCCGCGGAGATCGGCGGTCGCCGGGGCGGCTTGCCCGCCGTCCCGGCGGGTCCCCACTTGGTCCGATCATTGGTCCGAGGGGTCAGCGGCCCCGGACAGCCGTGAGGCCCCGGATCCACAGGACCCGGGGCCTCACATTCCATCATTCGAGAATTCATCCCGCTATATGGGCAACGCGGTAGCGGTGGGATTTGAACCCACGGTACGGGGTTACCGTACACAACATTTCGAGTGTTGCACCTTCGGCCGCTCGGACACGCTACCGCCGGATACTCTACCCGGACGGCCCGCTCGGTCCAAAATCGCGCCTCCGACCGACCCCGGTGCCCGCGGCCGCATGGGCGCGGGTCACCGCGGAGCGGTCGGCCCGCGGCGCGTCACCGGCGGGCGGCGAAGAAGTCGCTGAGTCGATCCGTGCACTCTGCGGCGAGCACCCCGGAGTAGACCTCGGGCCGGTGCAGCGACCCGCGGTCGCGGGGCAGGTCCCACACCGAGCCGCAGGCTCCTGCCTTGTCGTCGAAGGCCCCGAACACGATCCGGGAGACGCGCGCGGCGATCGCCGCTCCGGCGCACATCGCGCACGGCTCGAGCGTGACGACGAGCGTCGCACCGGCGAGCCGCCATGCGCCGTGCGCCCGCCCGGCGGCGCGCAGCGCGACGACCTCGGCATGCGCGGTCGGGTCGTGGTCGAGCTCGCGGCGGTTGAACCCGACGCCGAGGATCTCGCCGTCCGCTCCTGCGACGACCGCTCCGACGGGCACATCGTCGCCCGCGGATGCCGCAGAGGCCTGGGTGAGCGCGATGCGCATCCAGGCCTCGTGCTCGGGCAGGTGCTTCAGCGCGCCGCCTCGAGTCGATCGGCGAACCCGGCCTCCTCGCCGACGTGCGCGACGACGCGGGCGGGGTCCGAGGCGTGCGTCCGGGACTGCTCGACGAGCTCCTCGGCAGGCACCCCGAGGTCGGCGAAGATGTCGGCGTCACCGCTCCATTCGGCGTCGTCCTCGAGATCGAGCATCGGCACCTCCTCCACCTCGTCCTCTGCGGCGTCGTCGTCGCCATCGGCCTCCTCGCCGTCCGCGGGGTAGGCGTCCTCGTCGGCCTCGTACTCGTCGTCCTGGGAGTCGAGGTAGTCGACGAACAGCTCCGCGAAGGGGCTGTCGGCCACCGCGTGGACATCGGACAGGAAGACCTTGACCTCGTCGGCGGCGGTGAGCCGGACGAGCGCGAACCACTCGTCCTCGTGCTCGATCACGGCGACGGCCTCGCCATCGCCCTCGCCGCCGTTGCGCATCGTCTCGAGCAGGTCGTCGAGGTCCGCGGCGTCGCGGACGTCGTAGTCGAGCGCACGGTATTCGTCGTCGGACTGCGCCAGTACTGCGGTGAAGTAAGACATGGCCCTATTCTGTCCCCTGCCGCCCCGGTTGCACCACTGCGACGCGGAGGAGCGGACCCTATGACGCCGCCTCGACGACCGCCGCACACCTCGGCGGCGATTCCGGTAGATTCTGGAGCATGCATCTTCACGTGGCTGACCATCCGCTGATCGCTCATAAGCTCACCGTCCTGCGCGACGAGCGCACCGATTCTGCACGCTTCCGACTGCTCACCGATGAGCTCGTCATGCTGCTCGCATACGAGGCCACGCGCGGCATCCGCGTCGAGGACAAGGCCGTGAGCACCCCGGTGGGCCCGATGACCGGGACAGCGCTGTCGAATCCGCGGCCGGTCGTGGTGCCGATCCTGCGCGCCGGGCTCGGCATGCTCGAGGGCCTGCTGCGAATGCTCCCCACCGCGGAGGTCGGCTTCCTCGGCATGGTGCGCGACGACGAGACCTTCGAGGTCACCGCCTACGCCGAGCGCCTGCCGTCCGACCTGTCGGGCCGGCAGATCTTCATCATCGACCCGATGCTCGCCACCGGCGGCACGCTCGCGATGGCCATCGACTACCTGCTCGCCCGCGGGGTCTCCGAGGTCACCGCGATCTGCCTGGTCAGCGCCCCTGAGGGCGTCGCACACATCGAGCACACCTACGCCGGTCGCGCCGACGTCACGATCCACACCGCCGCGCTCGACGAGAAGCTCAACGAGACCGGCTACATCGTCCCGGGACTCGGCGACGCGGGCGACCGCATGTACGGCGTCGTCTGACCCGCGGCGCGGACCGACCCAGCTCCACCAGCGGCGTTCCCCGCTGTCATATTGCGTCTTATTCGAGCGCTTCGGCACCCTCATGCTTGCCGTTCGCGTCGAGCATGAAGAATAATGACGAGCATGCTCAGTTCCTTCCCGGTGCCGCTCCGCCGCACCGCAGACGCCCGGCGCCGATGTCCGCGCCCCCGGTGTGCACAGCTCATGCTGTGCGTTCGCGACTGACCCCGACACTGCCGCACGGTCGCGAACGGTCACCGATGAGCGGCACCCGCGAGGTCCGGCACTCCCGCCTCGCACGCGAACATCGCGCCGACAGAAGGAACCGCACACCATGTCCGTCCCCCAGCCTCAGCAGCGCCCGGTCCACCCACGCAGCGCCGCCGCCACCCGACGCCAGGGAGCCCGCTTGACTCCGGTCGACCCCCGTTCCGCTCCGCGCACCTTCGGCCCCGCAGGCGTGCGCCCCTCGCAGAAGGCCGCACGCGGCATCGTCCTCTACATCGGACTCGACGAGACGAAGGCCGCCGAGGACGGGACCAACCTCGCCGCGATCGCGCAGGCCCTGCAGGAGTACGCACGCGAGCTCGCCTCCCAGGCGGACACCCAGGCCGTCATCGCGCTCGCCCCGGACGGCCCCGGCAAGGACCTCGACGCGGTGCGGGCGGTCGCGATCGGATCGCCCGCCGCCACCGGCGACCCCGCCGGTCGCCACGGACCGGTCCGCTCCCGCATCCCCGCCCGCATGCACCCGCCCGCATCGAGCGAGGACCTCACCCCGGTCGGCGCCCCGGCCCGCCGCCTGCAGATCGACATCCCGCGCCGCGAGGTGCACGTCGACGGTGAGCTCGCCGGGCTCACCACCAAGGAGTTCGACCTCCTCGCAACGCTCGTGTCCCGCCCCGGCGAGACCCTCTCCCGCCTCGACCTCATCGTCAGCCTCTGGGGCACCGAGGACGATGCCCCCGACGAGCGGACGGTCGACGTCCACGTGCGCCGCCTGCGACGCCGGCTCGGCCCGTTCTCTGCGATCGTGCGGACGATCCGCGGCGGCGGATACCGGTTCGACGACCACCCCGACGTCACCGTCTGGCGCGCCACCGCCTCACGCTGAACCGGCACCGCCCGGGGCCGCGGCCGCACCCATCGCGCAGCCCGGCTTCCTCCAGCCTTTCGTCAGTTTCCGGGCATACACTCGGGGGCGATGTCCGCAACTCGAAACCCCTCCAAAGGGATCCTGACCTTCGTCGTCGGCGCCCTCCTCGCAGCCCTGCTCGCGATGCACGAGCTCGTGCCCACCACCCGTGGGCTCGCCCTCGTCGTCGAGTCCGCGCTGCCCTGGACCGGGCTGCTCATCGTGCTGCTCTTCATCGTGGCGCTCTTCCGCTTCTCGGTGCTGAGCATCATCGGCGTGCTGCTCCCGGCGCTCGTCTGGTTCCTCATGTTCGGCAGCTACCTGCGTCCGGCCGACACCCCGGACGACGCCGACCTCGTCGTGGCGACCCAGAACGTCGGCGCGCGGATGCCGCAGCCCACCGCGACGGCGCAGAACATCATCGACCACGACCCCGACATCGTGTCGGTCCAGGAGATCGAATCGCTGTCCGGGGAGATCATCACCGAGCAGCTCACCGAGCACTACGCGCACTCGACGGACCAGGGCACGATCGGCATCTGGTCGAAATGGCCGATGAGCGAGCCCGAGGAGATCGACCTCGGCATCCAGTGGACCCGGGCGATCGCCACGACGATCAGCACCGACCACGGCGATGTGCGCTTCTACAGCGTCCACCTGCCCTCCGTGCGCCCTGGCCAGGAATCGCTGCGCAACAACGCGCTGTCCAAGCTCTCCGACGCGATCGAGGCCGACGGAGCCGAGCACATCATCGTCGCCGGCGACTTCAACTCCGGCAGCGCGGACCGCTACTTCGAGCGCCTCGACGACGAGCTCACCGACACCCGCGAGGCCGTGGGCGGGGGCTTCGGCTTCACCTGGCCCTCGATCTTCCCCGTCGTGCGCCTCGACCACGTCATGGTGCGCGGCCTCGAGCCGGTCGGCGACTCCGTGCTCGACCGCGGCACGAGCGACCACCGCGCGGTCATCGGCTACCTCGACTACCCCTGATCGGCCACCCGACCCCGGGGTGCGACGGACCGGCGCGGCCGCGGCCCGAGCACCGGCCCGGGCTCTCAGCCGGCCGGCGGGGACTGCACCGCGCAGCTGCGGGTGTCGACCGGACGGGTCCGCTCCTGCGCATCGCGCAGCACGCCGTCGATCTCGTCGAGCGTGAGCGCATAGCCGGTCTCCGGGTCCGTGGCGGACTTCGCGAACACCATCCCCACGACCCGACCCTGGGAGTCGAGCATCGGTCCGCCGGAGTTTCCCGGCCGGATGATCCCGCGCATCGAGTAGACCTCGCGAACCACCGTGTCGTCGTTGTAGATGTCGAGGCCGCGCGCATCGAGCCGGTCGCGCACGCGGGTGGGTGAGATCGTGTACGGCCCGTTCTCGGGGAAGCCGACGACCACGGAGTCGGCGCCGACGGTGAGCGTGCTGCCGAACTCGAGCTCCGGCGCGGCGAGCTCCGGCACCCGCAGGACCGCGACGTCGAGCGCCGGATCGAACGCCACGACGTCCCCGGAGTACGGGTGTCCGGTGCCGCCCACCTGCACGCTCAGCGCCTGCGCACCGGCGACCACGTGGGCGTTGGTCGCGACGAGCCCGGAGGAGTACACCCAGCCGGTGCCCTCCTGGAGCGTGCCGCACTCGGTGACGGTGGTGACGATCTTGACCACGGAGTCGTCGACGTCTCGGCCGACGGCGACCATCGCCTCGTTCGGCTCCCCGACCCCCCGGATCTGCTCCGGCTGGCCCTGGAACACCTGCGGGAAGCCGGTGTCGGCGAGAGCGGTGCCGATCTCGCCGAGCGCCTCGGTCGAGGTGATGGGCGCATAGCGGTCGAGCGCGGCGATGATCGCGGACTCCGCAGCCCACCGGTTGGGGGTGAGGAGCGGGGTGGTGGCGATCCAGCCTGCCGCGAGCCACACGATGAGGGTGAAGGCGACGAGCCCGGAGGCGCCGCCGCCGAGCGCATCGACCCCGCGCCCCCAGCGGCTGGGGATCCGGTCGCGCAGGGAGGCGCCGACGAATCCGCCGACACCGGAGAGCACGACGCCGAGCACGAGCGGGAGCGCCACCGTCAGGCCGGGCTCCGCGGACGCGTCGAGCACGCCGGCCCCGGTGAGGAGGTCGGCCGCCCAGGGCCCGAGGAAGCGACCGGCGACGAGTCCGACGACGAACCCCGCCACCGCTCCGCCGCCGGCGAGGAAGCCCTGCTGCCAGCCGAGGAGCGCGGCGAGCAGGGCGAGGGCGAGCAGGGCGAGGTCGACCGGGGTCATCAGGCCCTGCCGGGCCGGTGGGAGCGGTGGTTGACCGCGCCCATGAGAGCACTGCGCTCCATGGTGAACTGCTCGAGCAGGTAGAGCTCGACCTTGCGCTCGGTCTCCCCGCCGACGCCGGCGAGCACCCGGGTGCGGGTGGCCGCGAGGTTGGCGGCGAGCCGGATCATCGTGCGCATGTGGTCGCGCGCGTTCGGGTACTGGCCGGCCCAGCGCTTGCCCGCCCGGCGGCCCTTCCAGGTGCCGAGCATGTCGACCTCGGAGTGGGTGAGCCAACCGGCGTTCGCGTAGTCGCCGAGCGACTGGCGGGTGTGGGTGGACTCGTTGTGGCGGAACACGAGGCCGAGCACGAACCAGCTGATCGCGATGAGGGCGGACAGCACGAACAGGATGCCGAGGGACACGAACACATGGATCGCGCCGGTCGCGACCAGCGCCGAGGTCAGGGTCGCGGTCCCGTTCCACACGGCGTGGAGCACCATGCCGGCGATGAGACCGGGCAGCCACATGATCGCGGTGAGCCACCAGGCGCCGCGGCGGGCTGCGAAGCCGATCGACACGCCGGCGCAGGCGACGAACGTGGAGTGGAGCAGCGGGCTCATGAGGCAGCGGACGATGAAGGTCTGCCACAGCCCCGCATCCGCGTTCTCGACGTAGGCGCTGCCGAGGTAGAGGATGTTCTCCGTGAAGGCGAACCCGGCGCCGATGAGGCTGCCGTAGACCCAGCCGTCGAGCGGCCCCTCGAAGTGTTTGCGGGCGGCCAGCACGATGACGACGAGCAGGACGCCCTTGGTGATCTCCTCGATCACCGGTGCCATGACGACCGCGCCGAATATGTCGCCCGAGGCGTCGAGGCCGACGATGGAGAGCGCGACGAGGCCGAACCAGCTGGCGATGAGGGTCATGATGACCGAGGCCACGGCGCCCCACAGCAGGCACACGAGCAGGAGGAGCTTGGGCTGGGGCTTCCAGCGGTCGAACCACAGCACCATGAGGATGATGAGGACGAGCGGGATCGCGGACAGCCCGATGACGAGCAGGCCGGCGCCGTCGAAGGAGAAGGCGCCGAAGATGAGGATGGCGAGCATACCGAGCAGGAGGATCGCGCCGACGATCGAGGCCGCCACGATGCGGGCGATGTTCGCCCCGGCGGTCGGGTCCTCCTGCGGGAGCCGACGGGCGGCCTGAGCAGCCCACGGGGCGTCGACCGGGGCCCCGGAGCGCTGCTGCACCTGGTGCCGGATCCGCATCTCCTGGGTGACCGTGGGTGAGAACCGCGGCTGGGCGTAGACGCGCTGGGCCGGCTGCTGCGCACCGTGCTGAGGGGCCGGCCGGTACGGACCGCCGGGCTGCTGGGCCTGCGGGTGCGGCGCGCCGTGGGGCACGGGGCCGGAGCCGTACTGCCCGGGCTGCCGGGGGCCGCCCGGGCGGCCGTGCGGAGGCATCCCCTGCGGCAGGGGACCCTGTGGTCCGCGGTGCTGGGGCGCAGCACCCTGCGGCGGCATGCCGGGGTGCGCCGGCGCTCCCTGCGGCCCGCTCGAGTGCCCGCCGGGGGCGGGGCGGGCGTGCTCGTCATGGGGATGGTGGCTCATACCTGCCTCGATCGTCTGCGGCGGCCGGGACGCGCCCGGTGTCTGTGCTCGGATCCAGCATAGGCACTGGCGCGGACGCGCGTGCACCGAACGCGGTGTCGGTTGTGCAACACCGCGGTGCGAGCTCGTCGCACGGGAGACCCGAGTGGGTGCTCGGCACCGTCCTCGGTCCAGCATCCGAGCGACGGGCGAGCGACCGGACGGACGAGGGGCCGGACACCGGTCGTCCGGTGTCCGGCCCCTCGGCGGCGTCGTCTGCCGCGAGTGCGCACGGTGTCAGACCGCGGGCTCGTCCTTGATGAGCTGGAGCGTCCGCGCGGTGTACTCGGAGAGCTCGGTGAGCAGCGTCTCGTCCTCGTGGAGCTTGCGCCCCAGTGAGGGGACCATGGCCTTGAGCTTCGGCTCCCAGCCCGTGTACTGCTGGGGGAAGCAGGTGGCGAGCAGGTTGAGCATGATCGGCGCGGCCGTCGAGGCTCCGGGCGAGGCGCCCAGCAGCGCTGCGATCGAGCCGTCGGCGGCGGAGATGAGCTCGGTGCCGAAGCCCAGCACGCCACCCTTCTTGCCTTCGCGCTTCATCACCTGCACGCGCTGGCCGGCGGTGATGAACTCCCAGGCGCCCGGGTCGACCTCGGGGGTGAACTCGGCGAGCATCTCGTAGCGATCCTTCTTCGAGGAGGCGAGCTCGCCGACGAGGTACTTCACCAGGTCGAAGTTGTCCTTCGCGACGTTGAGCATGACCGGCAGGTTGTTCCCGCGCACGGAGAACGGCAGGTCGGTGATGCGGCCCGACTTGAGGAACTTCGGGGAGAACCCGGCGTAGGGCCCGAACATGAGGTAGCGCTTGCCGTTGACCACGCGGGTGTCGAGGTGCGGCACCGACATCGGGGGTGCGCCGAAGGCGGCCTGGCCGTAGACCTTGGCGTGGTGGCGCTCGACGAGCTCGGGGCGGGAGGTGCGGAGGAACAGCCCGGAGACCGGGAAGCCGCCGTAGCCGCGGCCTTCCGCGATGCCGGACTTCTGCAGCAGGTGGAGGGCACCTCCGCCGCCGCCGATGAACACGAAGCGGGCGTTGACGTCGAACGCGTCGGCGGCTGTGGAATCCTTCACCGACACGCGCCAGCCGTCGGCGGTGCGGTTGAGGTCGGTGACGGCGTGCCCGGTGCGGATCTGCGTGCCCTTGGTGCCCATGTGGGTGAGGAGCTGCCGGGTGAGCGAACCGAAGTCGACGTCGGTGCCGGTCCGGAACCGGGACACGCCGTTGACCTGGCCGGGGCCGCGGTTCTCGAACATCAGCGGCAGCCAGTCCGCCTGCGTCGCCGGGTCGTCGGTGTACTCCATGTCCGCGAACAGCGGGTTGCGGACCATGGTCTCGTACCGCTTGCGGATGTAGTCGCGGCCCTTCTCCCCCCGGCCGTAGCTCATGTGGGGCACCTGGTTGATGAAGGTCGACGGGTCGGTGATGACGCCCTCGTCGATGAGGTAGGACCAGAACTGGCGCGAGACGTGGAACTGCTCGTTGATGTTGATGGCCTTGGTGATGTCGACGTCACCGTTGGCATCCGCCGGGGAGTAGTTGAGCTCGCACAGTGCGGCGTGCCCGGTGCCCGCGTTGTTCCACGGATCCGAGCTCTCGCGCGCGACGTAGTCGAGTCGCTCGTAGACGCGGATGTCCCATTCCGGCTGGAGCTCGGTGAGCATGGCGCCCAGGGTGGCGCTCATGATCCCGCCGCCGATGAGGACGACATCGACGCTTTCCTTGGTGTACGTCATAGTTACCTCGGCTCAGTTCGCACTCGGCGCACCCCTTGCCGGCACGCCCGATTCCATTCCCCGACTCTACTCCGCTCTCGCGGCCTGACCGAACTCGGGTCCGCCCTGCGCACAGGCCCCGGGGCCCGCCTTCCGGGGGCGTCCGGGCGTCCCCTCCGATGCGCGTTCGGCTGTGGAACATCGCCGGCACCGATGCGGTCGCCGAGCTGGGGACAGCTGCTCCCCGTCCACAGGCCGAGCGGGGTCCTGTCGCCGGGGCACCCGGTCGAGGTGCGATGGCGCCATGACCCGATACCCCGCTCCCGACCTGCCCACTCCCGCTGCTCGGCGCCCCGTGCGCGCGCTCGCCCCCTCCCCTCCGCGACGTCCCGCTCGGGCGATGCGGCGGGTCCATGCACTCGTGTCCGCCGCCCTCCTCGCCCTGCTCCTCACCACCGGGCCCGCTCTCTCCCCGGATCATCCCCCGGCTGCCAGCGCCGCCGGGCTCGGACCCACGACCGAGGCGGACTCCGCACGCGCACTCGGGTCCACCGCTCCCGAGGTCCTGGGACCGGGGCGCTGGCATCGCACCAAGGAGGGGCGCACCTGGTACGGGGCGTACCGCTCCCTCGAGGACGGCTTCGCCTACTGCGTCGACGCCGGGCGGGCCACCCCGCTCCCGCGCTTCTTCTCCGAGTCCACCGGCCGGGCCATCACGAGCCCGCGCACGGCCTGGGCGCTGCACACCCACTCCGGCTCGGAGCGGCGCGATGTGCAGTCGGTGCTCTCCGCACTCGCCAAGCTCGATGAGCAGGTGCCGCACCGGCACGTCATCGCTCCCGAGCTGCCTGCCGATCTGGGTCCCGGGTTCCGCGGGGCGGCCGCCGAATTCACCGCGATCTCCGAGGATGCCGAGCGATTCGCCGGCCCGTACACGCTCCACCTGGACATCGCGGAGTTCGCTCCGGGAGCGCACTCGACGACGGTGCGCATCCGGCTCGTGTCCGCGGCCGGGGAGCCCGTCCCCGGCATCCCCGTCGATCTCGAGGCGAGCGGAGGACTGCTCAGGGAGACATCCGTGACCACGGCTGCCGAGCCCGTCGAGGTGGCCCTCCGGGCGATCCCCCGGCTCGAGGCCTACGAGCACGCGCCGACGCAGGGAGCTGCCGGGCCCGGCGAGCGACCGGCCGATGACGATTCGACCGGCGAGCAGGCGAGCGCTCCCGGGGACGGAACGCTCACGGAGGTGAACGTGACCGCCCGGGCGCACGACGTGCCGCCGACCTCGGTCCGGTTCCACGAGGCGCAGGGCCAGGGGGCCACCCGGGTGCAGAACGTCATCGCCGCCGATGCCCCGGATGAGATCATCACCGAGCGATCCCGCACCGCCCGTTCCGAGCCCGCGCCGTCACCGGCACCGCCGACCCACCCGGCCCCGTCATCTCCGGCCCCGACGCCTTCAGCCCCGTCGTCCCCGACCCCTACGCCTTCAGCCCCGACGTCCCCGACCCCTACGCCTTCAGCCCCGACGTCCCCGGCCCCGACGCCTTCAGCCCCGGCGCCGGTGCCGGAGCCCGAGCCGACGCCCGAGCCGTCGGAGCCTGAGCCCGCACCCTCGGAGTCGACTCCCGCGGCTCCTGAGCCGGAGCCCGCACCCTCGGAGACATCTGCGCCGACAGCCACCGCACCGGAGCACGAACCTGCACCCTCTGCGGAACCCGACCACGAGCCGACACCGCCGGCGGAGCCGGGCGCGACCCCGAGCACGCCGGCACCGGGTGCGCCGGCACCCGGTGCTCCCGAGACCCGTTCGTCTGCTCCCGCGGAACCGGCCGGCGGACCGGCACCCGAGGCTCCTGCGGAGCCGGAGCCCGCTCAGGCCGACGAACTGCCGCGGACCGGACCGACCTCGGGCTCCCGGGCCCTCCTGGGGCTCTCCCTCGTTCTCATCGGCACCGGAGCCGGAGCGCTCGTCATCGGCGGCCGGGCCCGGCGGAAGTGACGCCGGACCGCTCGGACAGCAGTCCGTGCAATGGCGCAGCCGCCTCCCGGACACACCGGCGGCGCCCCGGCTGTTCGCCGGGGCGCCGCGGTTCGGAGCTCATCGCAGGAGCAGCACAGGGTGCGCCGTCGGCTCCCGCTCCAGCTCGGGCCTCTTCGTCAGCCGCCGGAGACGGCCGCCGCGAGGCGGTTGAGGGTGTCTTCGAGCTGCTGCTCGGACACGAGCGGCAGGCCGATCTTCTGCGCGGTCTGCGCGTCGACCTTGTCCCAGGAGTAGGTGTGCACCACCCGGGTGGCGTCTGCGCCCTCCGGCTCGAGCTCCCACACCCATTCCCAGCCGGGCGGCTCCGTGCCCGCGGGCGCGGTCTGCCAGGCGAGGAGCTTGCCGTCGTCGTAGCCGGTGACATGGTTGTCGGTCTGGTATTCCCCGCCCATGTGCTCACCGTCCATGTTCATCGTGAAGACCTGTCCGGTGCCGGTGATCCGGTCCGTCTTCGAGTCCGACACGATGAAACCGGAGCCGTCGAGCTCGTGGTGGCGTTCGGGGTTGGACAGCACCTCGAAGATGTCCTTGGCGGGTGCGTCGATGGTGCGCGACACGGTGATGCTGGTCTGATCCGTCATCATGACCTCTCTTTCCTCGTCGTTCGCTGTCCTTCGACGCTATCGGTCCTGCCTGCCGGCGGCAAAGCTCTGGGCGTAATTCACATACCAGTCCAAGATTTCGGGGTCGGCGGCGGTGCCGCGGTTGATCGTGTCCGGGGAGGCGCCCTGGAAGATCTTTTTGATCGGCACTTCCATGAGCTTGCCCGTCCGGGTGGTCGGCACGGCCGGCGCGGCGATGATCTCGTCGGGCACGTAGCGCGGGGACACGTCGGTCCGGATCCGCTGCACGATCCTCTCCCGCAGCGCGTCGTCGACCTCGACGCCGGGTTTCGGCACGACGAACAGCGGCATGTAGTAGTCGCCGCCGGACAGCTCCGCGCCGATCACCATCGAGGACTGCACGCCCTCGACGCCGTCGACGGCCTGGCAGATGTCAGCGGAGCCCATGCGGATGCCGCCGCGGTTGATCGTCGAGTCCGAGCGCCCGTGGATGACGTACTGCCCACCGGGGCGCTTCGTCACCCAGTCCCCGTGGCGCCACACGCCGGGGTAGGCGTCGAAGTACGCGGACTCGTAGCGGCTGCCGTCCGGATCGTTCCAGAACTTCACCGGCATCGACGGCATCGGCTTCGTCACCACGAACTCCCCGACCTCGTCGACCACCGGGCGGCCCTGCTCGTCGAAGGAGTCCGCGGCGACCGCGAGGTAGGCGCCCTGGAGCTCGCCGCGCACGATCGGGTCGTAGGGGTTGGACCCGATGAAGCCCGTGGCGATGTCGGTGCCGCCGGAATCGGAGCCGCAGTGGATGTCGGGACTCACGTGCGCGTACACCCATTCCCAGGTGGAGTCCGGCAGCGGGGACCCGGTCGAGAGGATCGAGCGGAGTGCGGACAGGTTGTAGCGGGCCGCCGGGGACACCCCCGACTTCTCGATCATCGTGAGGATCGCCGCCCCGGTGCCGAAGTTCGTCACCTTCTCCTGCTCGATGATCTCGAACTGCTTGTCGGCGACCCCGGCGACGGGCGAGCCGTCGTAGGTGACGATCGTCGCGCCGACGAGCATGCTGTTGACGAGGAGGTTCCACACCACCCACGTCGTGGCGACGGCCGAATAGTGCCGGCCGCCCTCGAGCGCCTCCTGCTGGAGGGTGTTGGCCTTGAGGGCCTCGAGGGTGACGCCGCCGTGTCCGTGGACGATCCCCTTGGGCTTCCCCGTGGTGCCCGAGGAGTAGAGGACCCACAGCGGGTGGGAGAACTCGACGGGCTCGAACACCGGCTCCTGGGAGACGGCGACGATCTGCGAGTAGAGGGTCGTCGACTCCCGCGCCGCGGCGGTCTGCTCGGCGCGCTCCCCGGCCCCCGGGAACTGGTCGACGAGCACGTGCTCGCGCACCGTGGAGAGGGCTGCGAGCAGGTCTCCGACGGTGCCGGTGGGGTCCTGTTCGCGCCCGTTGAACAGGTAGCCGTCCACGGTGAGCAGGACGGACGGCTCGATCTGGGCGAAGCGGTCGGCGATGCCCTTGACCCCGAAGTCCGGGCTCACCACCGACCACACCGCACCGACAGCGGCACAGGCCAGCAGCGCCTCGACCGCCTCCGGGATGTTCGGGAGCACCGCGCACACGGTGTCGCCCGGCTCCACCCCGTGCTCCCGGAGCCAGGCCGCGAGCGCTCCCACCCGTCCGCGGAGTTCGCGCCAGGTGATCGAATCGCGGCGCTCGTCCTCGTGCAGGCCGACGATCGCCTCGGCGTCCGGGCGGGTGTCGGCGTGGCGCAGGATGTTCTCCGCGTAGTTGCAGGTCGCACCCTCGAACCAGCGCACCCGCGGCATGGTGTCGCCGGTGAGGACGGGTCCGTCACCGCGGTCGCCGACGACGTCGAAGTACGTCCACATGGTCTCCCAGAAGTCCTCGATGTTCTCCACCGACCAGTCGAGGAGCTCCTGGTACCCGGAGGTGGACACCCCGTGCTCGCGGTCGAGCCAGCGCTGGTAGTCGGCGAGCGCGCTCGATTCGACGCGGTCGCGCGGAGGGGTCCAGAGAACGGTGCGTTCGGGGGTGCGTTCGGTCATGCGGGTCCTTCACATCGGTGGGAAGTCAGCTGTCGACCCCACCAGTTCTACCAGCACCGGCGCCGCCTGCGCCGATCCGCTCGCCCTGCGGCACCCGCGACCCGGGCACCACCGCCCGCTGCCCGGCCACCACCGCAGATCCCACCCCTCTGCGCCCACGGCCAGGCGCCGCCACCCACGGCCGGCCACCGCCTACGGCGCTTCAGCACCCGTCCCCCGCCGTGTGCGCCTCAGCCGCCGGTGAGCCGGGCCCACACGGTGACGTCGAAGCCGCGGTGCGCGGCGATCCCGGCCATGTGGCGCACCGCGTTGTCGAGCTTGCCGCGCCAGGCGTCGACCGCGGCAGCCGCATCGCCGACCTCGAGGGCGCGGAGGATCCGGCGGTCGTCGAACAGGATGCGGTCGGTGGCCGGGGTGTAGTCGAGGAGGAGCACGGAGATGTACATCCGCAGGCGCCGGGTGAGGGATTCGAAGGTCCGCGCCGTCTGCGTCAGGCCCGAGGCACGCGCGAGCTCCTGCTGGAAACGCAGGTCCGCGTCGTCGACGTCGGTGCCGCGCCGCAGCGCCGCAATGGCCTCGACCCGCCGCAGCGCCTGCCGGACGGGCACGAGGTGCCGGCGCGGGCGGGCTGCGAGCCCGCGCAGCAGCACGGAGCCGAGCACGAGTCGGGCGGCGTAGAGATCGATGACGTCGTCGGCGGTGACGGCCGGAATCCGCACGCCGCCGCGCGAGCCGTCGAGGAGCTCCTCGTCGATCATCCGACGCACCGCGGCCTCGACCGCCGCCTGCGGCAGACCGAGGCGGGAGGCGAGGGTGCGCGGGCGGATCCGGTCGCCGGACCGGTAGCCGGAATCGATGATCTCCTGCCGCAGCGCGATCGCGAGCTGTTCGGTGAGCGAGAGGTTCGCTCGCGGCAGCCAGTGCGAGTCCGGCACCCACGACCCGGGATCCCGCCCGCGACCCGGATCAGGTCCAGTTGAATCAGAATTCTTGGATTCACTATGCAGGAGACCGGAAGAACTCAAGTCGTTCCACTCGAGTCCCTCGAGTCCGCGATTGACCGTCGCCGCCAGCGCGTTGAGGAGGGACCCGGGCACCGCCTCGACCTGTCGCAGCACTGCACCGACCTCTGCGACGAACCCGTCGAGGTCAGTGCTCGCCACGCTCTCCGACCGGGCCGGCACGATTCCGCGGGGGTCGTACGCAATGATCCGGTCGACCGCCTCGGCGTCGAGCACCGACTGCACCGCCGGCGGCACGACCGGCGGCGCGGCGGTCCCGAACTGCTGCGCCCATCGACCCAGACCGGAGCTCCGCAGCGCGGCCACGAGGCCCGCACCGCGGCGGCGGAAGGCACGCTCGGAGCGGGTCCGGGCAGCGGGCCCGGACTCCCCGGGGTCCGGGAGTGCGGCGAACCCGAGCACGAGCACCGGGTAGGCGGCGGCGACGGCGACCAGGCGCAGCCGCGGCGCCAGCGGCGGGGAGGCGAGCTGGGCCATCGCGCGGGCGACGACGCTCTGGCTCAGCCCGGTGGCGGCGGCGACCGCACGGGTCGAGTAGTCGGCGGTGTCGACGCGGGCACCGGCGGTCGCGAGGACCGCGGACACCACCGCGGTCGCGGTGTCCTGGATGCGCGGCCGGCCGGTGCGCGGCCGGTCGCCGAGCCCTTCGCCGGCGGCCGCCCGCGCCGTCCACCGGCGCACCGTCGAGGCGGACACGCCGAGCGACGCCGCGACCTCCCCGGCCGGGCGCCCGGCAGCCACCTCCCGGCACGCCTCCGCCCGCACCTCGACCGGGACCCGTCTGCCGCCCATCCCCGCCCCCCGTCCGGTGCTGTCCCGCCTGCTCCAACGATATTTTCTGACTCATTGTACGTGCGGATGCTCACACCGGACCCTGGTCGTCCGGACAGCCGCCGCGCACACTGGGAGCACGGACGAAGGCCCGCGCTCGACGACGAGCGGACACCCGGGCCGGGCGGTCGGCGCACGGCCCGCCTGCCGGTCCGGGCGGAGCCCAGCACAGCCGCCGGGCCGGACCAGCAGCACGATTCGAGACGGAGGACATCATGCTCAGCACCCCAGGGACCATGCCAGCACTCACCGACGCCGGACTGGCGCCCCTCACCGACTCCGCAGTGGCGCGGGTGCGCCGCTGGCTGCGGATCTCCGCCGGCACCCCCGCGGCCAAGGACGCCGCCGCGGACCGGCTCGCCGCAGTCCTCTCCGATCCCAATGGCCTCGACTTCACCGTCGGCTTCGTCGACCGGGTCGTCGGCACCGATGACGTCCACGCCGCCGCGGACGCGCTCGTCGACGTCGCCCGCCTGACCCCGGACACCATGTCCGCGCTCGACCGCGCACAGGTCAAGGCCGGTGCCGCGCTCGCCCCGGTGCTGCCGCAGGTCGTCGTGCCCGCCGCCCGCGCGCGGCTGCGCTCGATGGTCGGCCACATGGTCGTCGACTCCCGCGACAAGCAGTTCGGGAAGGCCGTCGCGGAGCTCACCGCCGACGGGCACCGGCTCAACATCAACCTGCTCGGGGAGGCCGTGCTCGGCGAGGAGGAGGCGGACAAGCACCTCGCCGAGACCCGCCGCCTGCTCCAGCGGTCCGATGTCGACTACGTGTCCGTCAAGGTCTCCTCGGTCGCCTCGCAGGTGTCGATGTGGGCGTTCGACGAGACCGTCGACTACGTCGTCGAGCGGCTCCTGCCGCTCTACCGCGAGGCCGCCGCCTCCCCGGCCGGCAGCAGATTCATCAATCTCGACATGGAGGAGTACAAGGACCTCGAGCTCACGCTCGCCGTGTTCATGCGCATCCTCGACGACCCGGAGCTCGCGCACCTCGAGGCCGGGATCGTGCTCCAGGCCTACCTGCCCGACGCGCTCGGCGCGATGCAGCGGCTGAGCGAGTACGCGAGCGCCCGGGTGGCCGCAGGCGGGGCCGGGATCAAGGTGCGCCTGGTCAAGGGCGCCAACCTCGCGATGGAGCGCGTGCACGCCGAGGTCGCCGGCTGGGAGCTCACCATCTGTCCGTCCAAGCAGGCCACCGACGCGAACTACAAGCGCGTCCTCCACTGGCTGTTCACGCCCGAGCGGATGGCCGGGGTGCGGATCGGCGTCGCCGGCCACAACCTCTTCGACATCGCCTTCGCCCACGAGCTCTCGCTCGCCCGCGGGGTCACCGACCGGGTCGAGTTCGAGATGCTCCAGGGCATGGCCGCGGAGCAGGCCGCCGCGGTGAGCGCCGATGTCGGCGATCTCCTCCTCTACGTCCCGGCGGTGCACCCGCAGGAGTTCGACGTCGCGATCTCCTACCTCGTCCGCCGGCTCGAGGAGAACTCGGCGAACGAGAACTTCATGTCCGGGATCTTCGAGCTCCGCAACGGCAACGCCGTGTTCCGGCGCGAGGAGGACCGCTTCCGCGCCTCGGTCGACGACCTCGCCGCCGTCCTCGAGGCCGAGGGCGAGACCGCTCCCCTGCCCACCCGCCGCCAGGACCGCGGTGCCGAGGCGGAGCAGGGTGCGGCGTACACCTCGGGCGCGGAGCTCGGCGGGTTCGCCAACGAGCCCGACACCGACCCCTCGCTGCCGGCGAACCAGCGCTGGGCACGGGCGCTCCTCGAGCAGTCGTCCGCACCGGGCTGGCTCGACACCCGCCCCGCCCCGGAATCCCTGGACTCCGTCGAGGAGGTCGACGACCGCGTCGCCTCCGGCCGCGAGGCCGCACTCGCCTGGCGCGAGCTCGGTGCCCGCGCCCGCGGGGAGATCCTGCTCCGCGCCGCGGACGTGTTCGCCGCCCGTCGCGGGGAGTTCCTCGCGACGATGGCCGCCGAGGCCGGGAAGACGCTCGACCAGTCCGATCCGGAGATCTCCGAGGCGATCGACTTCATCCGCTACTACGCGGACCGCGCCCTCGAGCTCGAGGCGGTGGAGGGCGCCGAGTTCACCCCGGACGCGCTCGTCCTCATCACCCCGCCGTGGAACTTCCCCGTCGCGATCCCCACCGGGTCGACGGTCGCCGCGCTCGCCGTCGGCGCCGCGGTCATCCACAAGCCCTCGAGCCCCACCCCGCACTGCTCGGCGCTGCTCGTCGAGTGTCTGTGGGAGGCCGGCGTCCCGCGCGAGGTGCTCCAGCTCGTCGCCCCGACCGAGGGCGAGGTCGGCAAGGCGCTCGTCGCGCACCCCGGCGTCGACCGGGTCATCCTCACCGGCGCCTCGGAGACCGCGGCCCTGTTCCGGGGCTTCAACCCGGAGCTCGACATCAATGCGGAGACCTCGGGCAAGAACGCGCTCATCGTCACCCCGGCGGCGGACCGCGACCTCGCGATGGCCGACCTCGTCCACTCCGCGTTCGGCCACGCCGGGCAGAAGTGCTCGGCGGCCTCGCTGGCGATCATGGTCGACTCGACCTACGACTCCGAGCGCTACCGCCGCCAGCTCGTCGATGCGGCGTCCTCGCTCATCGTCGACGTGCCCGCGAACCTCCGGGCGACCATGGGCCCGCTCACCGAGGAGCCCTCGGACAAGCTGCTCCGCGCGCTCACCACCCTGGAGCCCGGGGAGAGCTGGGTGCTCGAGCCGCGCCGGCTCGACGACTCCGGCCGCCTGTGGTCGCCGGGCATCAAGGACGGCGTGAAGCCGGGCTCGTTCTTCCACCTCACCGAGTGCTTCGGACCGGTGCTCGGCCTCATGCATGCGGACACGCTGGCCGAGGCGATGGAGCTGCAGAACCAGGTCGACTTCGGCCTCACCGCCGGCATCCACTCGCTCGACGCCGCCGAGGTCGCGACCTGGCTCGACACCGTGCAGGCCGGAAACGTCTACGTCAACCGCGGCATCACCGGCGCGATCGTCCAGCGTCAGCCGTTCGGCGGCTGGAAGAAGTCCTCGGTGGGCCTGGGGTCCAAGGCCGGCGGCCCGAACTACCTCATGCTGTTCGGGGACTGGTCGGACGGCTCGGTGCGCGACGAGGCCTGGCTCGACGCCGCCCGCGCGAGCGATCGGCGGGCGTGGGAGCAGGAGTTCGGCCGCGCCTCCGATCCCACCGGTCTCACCGCCGAGGCGAACATCTTCCGCTACCTGCCGCGCGCCGTCACCGTGCGCGTCACCGCCGCCGCACTGGCTCTCGAGGTCACCCGCACCGCGCACGCCGCGCAGCTCGCCCAGGCCCCCATCACCTGGTCGGTGTCCCCCGACGCCGCCGCCGAGGTGCGCGCCGCGGTCGAGGCCGCCGCCCGGGGTGCCGGGCAGCCGGCAGGGTCTGACGGGCCGGCGGGCGCCTCGGGCACGGCCGGGTCCACCGGTGCGGTTTCCACCAGCGTGGGTGGCGTCGCCATCGAGTCGGCGGCCGACTTCGCCGCGCGCGTGGAATCCGGCGCCTACGACGACGGGGTGGGCGCACGGGTGCGGATGATCGGCGCGGTCGAGCCCGAACTCACCGGCGCGATCGCGCAGCGCCCGGAGGTCGCGGTCGTCGACGATGCCGTGACCGGCTCCGGCCGCGTCGAGCTCCGCTACTTCGTGCAGGAGCAGGCCGTGTCGATGACGCTCCACCGGTTCGGCAACCCGAGCCGCAGCTTCCACGCGCTCGCGGAGTCGCTCTGCCCCGACCGCCGCGCCGGCTGATCGCGCGTCCGTTCGGGAGTGTGGGGCTTCCGGTGGAGTGTGGTGGCGCTGATGCCACCACACTCCACCGGAAGCCCCACAGTCGTGTCCACGGATGCCGTGCACTCGGGCTCGTGCCCCGGGGTGCGCCGGCGGTCTTCCGCGGGGGTGGGCGTTCGCAGTAGCGTGGACGCATGAGTGAGTACGCACCGGCGATCGCCACGGTCCAGATCGACAACGAGTTCACCCGCGTCACCGAGTGGCGGTTCCCCCCGGGCACGGAGACCGGCATGCACGTCCACGAGATGGACTACGTGGTCGTGCCGACCGTCGCCGGCACGCTGACGGTGGTCACGCCGGAGGAGACCTTCGCCAATGAGATCGTCCCCGGCGCCTCGTACACCCGGTCGGTGGGCAGCGAGCACAATGTCATCAACGAGACGGATGCCGAGTGCGCCTTCGTCGAGGTCGAGTTCAAGCAGCGCCGCGGCTGATCGACCGCTCGCGCATCACTGGTACGACACGAACCAGGGGCGCGGTTCGACCTCGTAGGTCTGCTCGGGGGTGAAGGTCGGGGTGTCCTCGTCGTAGAAGTTCTTCCACGCCATGAAGATGCCCTCCGGCAGCCCCTCCTGGAGCGCGTTCCACGTGCCCATCTTGAGGTCCGGGGTGCCGTTGCCGTCGGCGTGGAGGACGATCGCGAGCTCGGGGTGCGAGGTGTCGATGTCCTGCCGGTCGGAGATCATCCCGAGCGAGAACTGGTGGAGGATGAACACCTTCTGCGGCAGTGAGTTCTCCGCGGTGAGCTCGGCGAGCCATTCGGCGGTCTCGTTGACCTCGGCCGCGGTCACCGAGCCGATCTGCTCCATGTGGCGCTGCCCGGGCTCGAGCCGCCATTCGGGGTCGAGCGCGAGCCCGACGTGGGGTTCCTTGAGCAGATCCTCGTACTCCTTGGCCTGGGTGAGGAAGTCGGTGGTGCCGGGCTGCAGGTCGAGGACGACGTACACGCCCGCCTCGCCGGCGGCGTCGACCCATTCGCGGATGAGCTCCGGGTCGAGCTCGGTGGAGTAGTTGCCGTCGGGCCCGGGGACCGCCGAGGCGACTGTCGTGATGATCTCGAACGCCGGCACCACCTGGACGTCGGAGTGCGGCTCGTAGTCCTCGGCCAGCCCCTTGACCCGCTCGATCGTCTCCTCGAGGTCCTGCTCGCCGAGGATCCCGAGCGAGGCGACGCCGGGGGAGCCGTAGGCGGCGATCATGCGCCGGCCCGGGAAGGCGAGCTGGCCGCCGCCGGGGAGCTCGGGGGCGGTCGCCGCGGTGGCGGCCTTCGCGGTGAAGTCGTCAGCCTCGCCGAAGGTCTCGCCGAGGGCGAGCAGACCGCTGGCCGGGTCATCGCCCGCGGCGTCCTTCGTGGCGGCCACGGTGTCGCCGTCGAGGCGCGGGTCGCCGCCGGGCACCTCGGCCACGGATCCGCCGGCGGCCTCGATGTTCGCGCGCGCGGCGACCTCGGCCGGGGACTCCGCCTCCGGGTCGACGAAGAGCGAGGCGCCGGCCGGCTGCTCGTCGACGGCCACCTCGGGAACGGCGCCGGTGTCGTCGGCCTGCACCTCGACGACCTCGAACCCGTCGCCGAGCGCGGCGAGGTCGGTACCTGCCGGGGTGATGAGGGTATCGGCGCCGAGGCGCTCGAGCTCGTCGGCGACGGCCTGCTCGGTGCCCAGCAGGAGCGGCAGCCGGGCCTCCGATGCCACCGGGGCGGCGGCTTCGGCGGCATCTGCGGGCGCGACGACGGCGACGTCGGCGGATTCGAAGAGGAGGGAGCTGAGCTCGACGGCGGTCTGCGCGGCGTCGTCGCCCTGCAGCACAGCGGTGGCGGGCGGCGTGTCGACGAACTGCACGGACTTCTCCGAGTCGGTCGAGCACGCGCCCAGGGTGACGACGAGGACTGCCGCCGCGCCCGCCGCGACGGACCTGCTGATCCAGCCGGACCGACCACTCATCTGCACCGCCACTGCGCACCGCACCCTTCTTCGAAACAAGATTCCTTGGCGCCAGTCTACGACCGCCGGGCAGGGCCGGGATCCCAACGACGCCGGACGCGGCGACGGCACCGGGGCCGGATTGGTGTGATGTTCAACTCGCGTTGCGACGCCGGCCATCCGTTCCTGAGCGTCGCCTGAGTACAGTGCTGACATTCCCGCTTCCGAACGAAGGTTCTCCATGCGTATTCTCAGACTCTCGAGCAGGACGGGAGCGGTGAGCGTCCTCGCCGCGACCGCCGCCCTCTCCCTCGCCGCACTCCCCGGCCTCACCCCGGTCCTCGCCGCCGCCCCGACCGAGATCTCGGAGATCGCCTACGCCGGCGGCGACGACACCGATTTCATCGAGATCAAGGGCGCGCCGGGCACCGACCTGGGCGGCTTCGTCGTCGGCTCGGTGAGCCGCGGCGGCTCCCCGCAGACCGCCGGCCACTGGACCACCCTGCCCGCGGGCACCGCGGTGGACGACTCCGGCACCGCAGTCGTGCGGCTGCCGATCACCAACTCGGTGAACTCCGGCGCCGCGGCGGACGGCAGCTACGGCTCCTCGGTCTTCCTCATCGACCCGGCCGGCACGCTCGTCGACTTCGATCAGATCGGCGGCGTGGTCGGCGGCCGCGGTGTCACCGCCGGGACCGGTGCCGCGGTGCCCGAGGCGCTGCGCGGCGAGACCGCCACGCCCACCGGGGCGACCGCTCCGCGCGGCAGGTCGATCTTCTGGGACGGCACCACCTGGACCGCCGGCGACCCCACCCCGGGCGCGCTCCCCGACGCCACGCCGACACCGGACCCCACGGATCCGACCCCGGATCCCACCGACCCCGCCGACATCACCGCGATCGCCGACATCCAGGGCACCGGTGCGGCGAGCCCGCTCGACGGGCAGACGGTGACCACCCGCGGCGTCGTCACCGCCGTCTACCCGACCGGCGGCCTGAACGGGTACTACATCCAGACCGAGGGCACCGGCGGGGACGAGCATGCACTCGACGGCGCCTCGCACGGGATCTTCGTCTACTCCCGAGACACTGCCGGCCAGGTGCAGACCGGCGACTTCGTCGAGCTCACCGGCCGGGTCTCCGAGTACTACGAGCAGACCCAGCTCACCGTCGCCGCCGGCGGCTTCCGGCCGGTCGCCGAGGCGGCCGCGGCACCCAAGCCCTACGCCGGGGAGTTCCCCGACGGGGACGAGGCGCGCGAGTCTCTCGAGGGCATGCTCCTGCAGCCGTCCGGTCCCGTCACGGTGACCGACAACTACGGCACGAACCGCTACGGCGAGGTCGGTCTGGTCAACGGCACCGACACCCTCCGCCAGCCCACCGACGTCCACCGGCCCGGCACGCCCGAGGCCCAGGAGCTCGCCGCCGCGAACGCCGAGCGCGGCTATGTGCTCGACGACGGCGCGACGGTCGACTACACCCGCGGCGCGACGGAGACCCCGGTCCCCTACCTGGGCGGCGACGTCCCGGTCCGTGTCGGCGCACCGGCGGCGTTCACCTCGCCGATGGTGCTCGGCTACGGCTTCGATGCCTGGCGGATGCAGCCGCTCACCCACCTCACCGGTGAGAATGCGGAGAGCACCCTGCCGGTGACGGTGGAGAACACCCGCGAGGACGCCCCCCGGGAGGTCGGCGGGGACGTCACCGTCGCGAGCTTCAACGTCCTCAACTACTTCGTCTCGCTCGGCGAGGACGAGTCGGGCTGCCGGTACTACGCCGATCGCGAGGGCAACCCGACGACGGCGAACAACTGCGATGTGCGCGGCGCCTACGACCGGGCGAGCTTCGACCGGCAGTGGCCCAAGATCGTGTCGGCGATCAACACGCTCGACACCTCGGTGGTCTCGCTCGAGGAGATCGAGAACTCCGCGCGCTTCGGCAAGGACAGCGACGCCGCGCTCCAGGACCTCGTGACCCGGCTCAACGAGGCCGCGGGCACGGAGAAGTGGGCATACGCCGAATCGCCGGCGCAGCTGCCGGAGAACGGCGAGGACGCGATCCGCACCGCGTTCATCTACCAGCCCGCCGAGGTCGCGCCCGTGGGCGATTCCGTGCTCCTCGACGACACGGCGTTCGACAATGCGCGCGCCCCGCTCGCGCAGGCCTTCGCACCGGTCACCGACGGCCCGGACACGGACGATGCTGCCGGCGCCCGCGCGCAGCAGGCCGCGGCAGACGACGACGCGACCTTCGTGACGATCGCCAACCACTTCAAGTCGAAGGGCTCCGGCTCGGGGCCCGGCAACGCGGATTCCGGTGACGGGCAGGGCGCCTCGAACGCGGACCGGGTCGCACAGGCGCGAGCGCTCGTGACCTTCGCCGACGAGCAGGAGGCCGCGCACGGCACCGAGCGCACGTTCCTGCTCGGGGACTTCAACGCCTACACCGAAGAGGACCCCATGCAGGTGTTCTACGAGGCCGGGTACCGGAACATCGGCAAGGAGATGACCGAGGAGTCGACATACTTGTTCGGCGGCCTCACCGGCAGCCTCGACCACGTGCTGGCCACCGAGCCGCTGTTCGCGGCCGCGACCGGTGCGGACATCTGGAACATCAACTCCGTCGAGTCGATCGGCCTCGAGTACAGCCGCTACAACGCGAACATCACCGACCTGTACGAGACCGGCCCGTTCCGCTCATCCGACCACGACCCACTGATCGTGGGGGTGGACCTGGTGGAGGACGACGAGGCACCCGGTGAGGACCCGAGCGAGGACCCGACCGACGGTCCGAGCGACGACCCGACCGAGGGGCCCGGCGGCGATGACCCGTCCGCGGAGCCGACCCCCTCGGACACTCCCGGCGGCGACCCGGCTCCGAGCGATGAGCCCGGCGACCGGCCGACCGACGACGGCCGGGGTGATGACGGAACCGACGGCGGCGATGACGGCCGCGGCGACCGGGGTCAGGACGATGACGGCCAGGGCGGCGACGACCGGGACGACGACACCGCCGGCTCCGGCGAGCGCGGCTCCGACCGCGACGGCGGCAGCCTGCCGCGCACCGGCTCCGAGCTCGGCGGGCTCGCGATCGGCGCTGCGCTCCTCGCGATCGGCGGCCTCACCCTGCTGATCTCCCGCCGCCGCAGGGGCTGATCCCCGGGCGGCCGGCCTGAGGCTGCGGCTCGCGCCTCGACGTGCGGGCTGCAGCCGGGGTCGAGGGCAGTCGTCCATGAGAGCGGCCCGGCGGGATCCGGTGCACCGGATCCCGCCGGGCCGCTGCGCGCAGGCCGGGGGCCACCGCGTGTATGCCGGAGGTCGTGCACGCAGGTGTGCTGCGCTGAAGCATGAGCATCGATCCTGCAGCGCAGGCCGGCAGCGTCCACCGGCCGGCGCGGCCGGGAAGCGGAAAGCAGAACAGGCCCTCACCGACTGGTGAGGGCCTGTTCCGTGCTGTGCGCCACGAGGGATTCGAACCCCCAACCTTCTGATCCGTAGTCAGATGCTCTATCCGTTGAGCTAGTGGCGCCCGTCGCTCGGCGCAGTGCCGTGACGACCGAAACAACTATACACATCTTCCCGCGGAACCGAAAATCGCTGGGCACCTCTCACTGCGAGCGGCTCGGCGCGGGCCACCCCGGAGCACCACGGGCCGCCCGAGGCCATCAGAGCATCAGGGCATCAGCACTCTGCTCGACTCGTTCCCCCGCCACTCCAGTGCGGTCACGCCGGCTCCCCGGTCACTCCAGTGCGGTTCCAGGGCCGAATCCGCACTGGAGTGCACCTGGAGCTGCCGCGTAAAGGTTCCGGCAACCCCGCTCCCCGGTCACCTCAAGCCCCCGGTTCCCCTGCCAGTCCAGCACGGTCGCCGCTTTCCCCTGCCATTCCAGTGCGGTCGCCCCGTTCCCCCGCCACTCCAGTGCGGTCACGCCGGCTCCCCGGTCACTCCAGTGCGGTTCCAGGGCCGAATCCGCACTGGAGTGCACCTGGAGCTGCCGCGTAAAGGTTCCGGCAACCCCGCTCCCCGGTCACCTCAAGCCCCCGGTTCCTCAGGCCCCCAGCACGCCCCGGGCCAGTGCACCCGCGAGGCACCGGAGAGCACCCCGCGCGGGGCCAGCGAGCATCGTCCTGACATAAACCGCCACTGTATTGGCACAATCCGTCACCGGCATGACCGAGAAACACCATTCGTGATCTCTTTGTGACCCAATCCACAGGCTGGAAACCCTCTACCCGTCAGTCATATTCTGCGCCCGTTCCTAATGTGGAGATCATCCACTTGCGGATGCACAGCACCCGGATCCGGTCGCCGCACACCCCTGGCGGCAGGAGACCCCGACAGATCAGGAGACATCCATGACCGTCCTCGACCGTGGCTCAGTCGAAGACCAGCTCAAGGCTGCACCGACGTCCAATGAGAAGGTCCTGTCCTTCGTCCGCTCCGTCGCCGAACTCGCGACGCCCGACCGCATCGAGTGGGTGACCGGCGACCGCGCACAGCGCCAGGAGATCGCCAACGCGCTCGTCGCCGCGGGCACGCTGATCAAGCTCGACAAGCAGAAGGACTCCTACTACGCCGCCTCCGACCCGGACGATGTCGCCCGCGTCGAGGACCGGACGTACATCTGCACCCACGGGGAATCCGGCGCCGGTCCCCTCAACAACTGGATGGACCCGCAGGAGATGAAGGGGATCCTGAACGATCTCTTCACCGGCTCGATGAAGGGTCGGACGATGTACGTCATCCCCTTCGTCATGGGCCACGTCGACGCCAAGCAGCCGATGTTCGGCATCGAGGTCACCGACTCCCCCTACGTTGTGCTCTCCATGCTCGTCATGGCCCGCTGCGGGACCACCGCACTCAAGGCGATCGAGAAGCTCGATGCCGACTTCGTCGAGTGCGTCCACTCCGTCGGCGCCCCGCTCGCCGAGGGCGAGGACGATGTGCCGTGGCCGTGCAACACCACGAAGTACATCACCCACTTCCCGGAGGACCGCGCCATCTGGTCGTTCGGCTCCGGCTACGGCGGCAACGCCCTGCTCGGCAAGAAGTGCTACGCGCTGCGCATCGCCTCCGCGATCGCCCACGACGAGGGCTGGCTCGCCGAGCACATGCTCATCATCAAGCTCACCAACCCGGAGGGCGAGTCGAAGTTCATCGCCGCCGCGTTCCCGAGCGCCTGCGGCAAGACCAACCTCGCGATGATCGAGCCGACGATCCCCGGCTGGAAGGCCGAGACCCTCGGTGACGACATCGCCTGGATGCGCTTCGGCGAGGACGGCCGACTCTACGCCGTCAACCCGGAGTTCGGCCTGTTCGGCGTCGCACCGGGCACCGGCTACTCGACGAACCCGACCGCGATGCGCGCCATCGAGGCCGGCGGCAACGTGTTCACCAACGTCGCCCTGACCGATGACGGCGACGTGTGGTGGGAGGGCATGACCGACGAGGCACCCGCCCACCTCACCGACTGGCGCGGCAACGACTGGACCCCCGAGTCCGACACCCCGGCCGCCCACCCGAACTCGCGCTTCTGCACCCCGATCGAGAACGTTCCGACGCTCGCGCCCGAGTGGGAGAATCCGGACGGCGTGCCGATCTCCGCGATCCTGTTCGGCGGCCGCCGCAAGACGACGATGCCGCTCATCACCCAGACCACCGACTGGAACCACGGCGTGTTCATGGGCACTGTGCTCTCCTCGGAGACCACCGCTGCCGCCACCGGCAAGGTCGGCGTCGTCCGCCGCGACCCGATGGCGATGCGCCCGTTCATCGGCTACAACGTCGGCGACTACTTCCAGCACTGGCTCAACATCGGCGCCACCGAGGGCGCGCAGCTGCCGGAGATCTTCTACGTCAACTGGTTCCGCCGGGACGAGGACAACTCGTTCCTGTGGCCCGGTTTCTCCGAGAACTCACGCGTCCTCAAGTGGATCTTCGAGCGCGTCTCCGGCACCGCCGAGGCCGTCGAGACCCCGCTCGGCTACGCGCCGGCCGAGGGTGCCCTCGACATCGACGGGCTCGACATCACGCCCGAGCAGGTGCAGAAGGCCCTCGCGATCAAGCCCGAGGAGTGGGACACCGAGCTCGAGTCGATCGAAGCCTGGTACGCGGAGCTCGGCGATGCCGTCCCCGCGGCCCTCCGGTCCGAGGTCGACGAACTCCGCGAGCGCCTCGGCCTCGCCTGATCCGCATGGGTGCGGCACGGCGCCGCCCCGGCGTGAGTCCTGCAGACCGAAGCGGGTGCTGTCCTTGAGCCAGGACAGCACCCGCTTCTTCTGCGTCTCCGGGAGCGAGTCGGTGCTACCCGGCCCCCGGCTCCGCCTCGGCCGCGATCACTGCGAGCACGCGCTCGACGATCGCGCCGGCGCGCTCACCGGTCATGAAGTCGGATTCGACGACCCGGGCGACCGCGATCCCGTCGCAGACCGCGAGCACGGTCTCGGCGGCCTCCGCCGGCGCCGGATGTCCGGGGTGCGCGAGACCGACGAGACGCGCGAACGCTGCGCGCAGCTGCGCCCATCCCGCGCAATGGATCTCCGCAAGAGCAGGTGACACCCGGGCGAGCCCGACGAAGTCGAGCCAGACACCGGCCATCGCCCGATCCTCGTCCCGTTCGATCGCGAGCATTCCGGCGAGCTCCCGGAGCACGTCGCACGCCGAGGCGCCCTCGGCGACGAGCTCGCCGACGCCGGCGGTCACGTTCGCGGAAATCAGCTCCATCGCCGCCTCGAGCATCTCGTCCTTCGTCCGGAAGTGATGCTGCACCGCGCCGACCGACACGCCTGCGCGCTGTGCGACCGCGCGCACGCTCGCGCGCTCGATCCCGGAGTCGGCGATCACCGCGATGATCGCCTCGACGATCCGCGCTCTGCTCTCGGTCGTCATCGTCCTCGCCTCCTCCCGTCGCCGTGCCGTCGGCCCCGGCCGAACTGCGGGGCGGCGTCCGTCGGCACACCGGTGCGGACACCTGGACGACACCGACAATACAAGTGTATTGCACAATGGGCAATACACTTGTATTGTCAGTCCCATGACGCACTCCCCTCACCCCGACATCCCCTCATCACTCCCCTCTTCGCCCGCCGGCGGGCACCGTCCCGAATCCCCCTCCCCTGCCGGGACGGGAGCCGCCGGCGGCGCGACCGGTCGCCGGACGACGGCGGCGCGGATCGGCGGTCTCGACATCGCCCGCGGCATCGCCGTGCTCGGCACCCTCGGCACGAACATCTGGCTCTTCTCCCATCCGGCGGGCATGCTCGGGTCGCTCCTCGATCCCTTCGCCGGACTCAGGCCCGGCGCGGAGACGCTCGCCTACCAGCTCCTCAGCACGCTCACCAACGGCAAGTTCCTCGCGCTGCTCATGATGATGTTCGGCATCGGCGTCACCCTCCAGTACGCCGCCTGGCAGCGCCGGGCCGCGCGGGCCGAGGACCGGCCGGGAGAGGGAGTGCGCCGCCGCGGATGGCTGCGCACCTACGCCCCGCGCGCTGCGCTGCTGTTCGTCGACGGCCTCGTCAACTTCCTCCTCGTCGCCGAGTTCGACATCCTCATGGGGTACGCCTTCACCGGCTTCGTCGTCGCCGCGATCATCGCGACGAGCCCGCGCACGGCCCGGATCTGGGCCTGGATCGCAGGCGCCGTCCACACTGCTCTCATCCTGCTCCTCAGCGCCTCCCTCCTGCTGTTCCCCGAGGCCGCCGGCATCGCCGACGGCAGGCCGGCGGACAGCGCCGCCGCCTGGCCGCTGTGGAACGGGATCAACCCCTACCGCGAAGCGGGCTTCTTCGAGCTCGCGCTCTTCCGCCTCGACTACGCGGTGATGTTCCGGGCGGAGCCGCTCCTTACCTTCGCGATGGGCGTGTGCCTCTTCATCGTCGGAGCACGGCTGTACGACGCCGGGATCTTCGACTCGGCCGGTGCCCGCCGACGGCGCCGCGGGATGCTGCTCGGAGCCGCGGCCGTCCCCGCGGACGTCGCGCTCGGAGTCATCGGCAGCCCGGCCGCGGTCCTCGCCCAGCGCTATCTCACCGCCACCCTCGTGGCGGTCGGGCTGCTCGCTCTCATCGCGCACCTCACCGCACCGCGCGACGGCGCCGCAGTCGAGCGCCCGCGCACCGGGATCCCGGGAGCCGGCCTGTTCGCGGCGGTCGGACGCATGTCCTTGACGTGCTATGTGGGCCAGAACCTCGTCGCCGGCGCACTGTTCTACGGCTGGGGGCTCGACATCGCCGGCCGCTTCCCGGACCACCGGCTGCTCCTCAGCGTGGGCGGGTTCGCCGTCGTCCTCGCCATCATGGTGGCATTCATCCTCACCTGGCAACGGTGGGTCACCGGTCCGGCCCGGCGCGGGCCGCTCGAGTGGCTCAGCCACGCGGCGCTCGAGCGGCTGCGCTGACTCACGGCCGAGGCGAGTGCGAAGGGTTCAGATGTCGTCGGCGGCGACGGGGCCACCCTCGTTCTCCCAGCGCTTGAGCGACCGGGCCTTCGATGCGTTGTGTTTGAGGCGCACGCCCACTCCTCGCTTCTCGTCCTCGGGGATGAAGACGGCGCCGTAGTGCTCGAGCGCGCGCTGCAGGCGCTCGGTGGACGCAGCATCGATGCTGTGGTGGCCGTACTCGAAGCCGTGGATCTGCCCCGGTTCGAGCCCGGCTGTCTGCGCGATGTTCTCCAGGGACACCTCGACCAGCGCTCGCGCAGCTCGAGCCTGGTCCGGCGTGATCTGCGAATTGTGCGTATCCATGACTCCAGCATGACAGAGGCACCCCGATCTGCACCCGGCAATCCTGTGACAATGCGCGACACCGCGCACTCCCGCGCCTGGACCCGCCCCGGCCCGCGCGGGGATCCGCAGTCATGCCGGTGACCGCGCCGCCCCCGGGCGACGCCTGGACACCTCTGCTTTCGCGCGTCCCTGCGCCGATAACGAAACGGCCGCATCTCGACCCAACCCTGTACATATTGTTCAACGATCCATACAGTGGCAGGCGACGCAGTGCGGTGGATCACATCCGAGGCATGACCGCGCTCCGTGCCGGATCACCGGATCCGCAGATCGGTTACGAACAGATCCGCAGGCCGTACATGACACACGAGACACGAGCACAGGGACGAGGAAGCGCGCCATGACCGACAGCCACCCGTCCGAGGAACCCCGGGGCCAGCAGGCCGCCGGAACGCCGACCGGCGAGGAGCGGGACACGCACGGTCAGGGCGCCCGCGACGCCGGTTCACCCGGTTCCGGTTCACGCAGCGCCGCCTCCCGGGTGCGCGACGGCAGCCGGCGCACGGCGGTGCTCGGCGCGATGTTCATCATGGCGACGAGCTCGATCGGCCCCGGCTTCATCACCCAGACGAGCGTCTTCACCGTCCAGCTCGGAGCCGCGTTCGCATTCGCGATCCTCATCTCGATCCTCGTCGACATCGCGATCCAGCTCAACGTCTGGCGCGTCCTCGGGATCACCGGCCTGCGCGCGAACGAGCTCGGCAACACCGTGCTGCCGGCCTGGGCTGGGTGCTCGCCGCGTTCATCTTCATCGGTGGGATGATCTTCAACATCGGCAACATCGGCGGCACCGGGCTGGGCCTCAACGCGATGCTCGGCCTCGACCCCAAGATCGGCGGGGCGATCTCCGCGGTCCTCGCGATCCTCATCTTCCTGTCCAAGCGCGCCGGGCTCGCGCTCGACCGGATCGTCGTCCTCCTCGGCGCGATCATGATCCTCCTCATGATCTACGTCGCGATCGTGTCCGCCCCGCCGGTGGGTGAGGCGCTGAAGAACACGGTGATGCCCGAGCAGGTCGACTTCCTCGTCATCACCACCCTCATCGGCGGCACGGTGGACGGCTACATCACCTTCGCCGGTGCGCACCGGCTCATCGACTCCGGCATCAAGGGCCCCGAGCACTCCGGCACCATCACCCAGGCCTCGGTGCTCGGCATCATCACCACCGGTGTCATGCGCACGCTGCTGTTCCTCGCGATCCTCGGCGTGGTCGCCGGCGGCACGGCCCTCGCGGGGGACAACATCGCCGCCGACGCCTTCCGGGCCGCGGCCGGCGAGATCGGCCTGCGCGTGTTCGGCGTGGTGCTCTGAGCGGCCGGCCTGACCTCGGTGATCGGCGCCTCGTACACCTCGGTCACCTTCATCACCGAGCAGACGGTGAGCCCGCGGATCCGCAACTGGATCACCGTCGCCTTCATCGCCGTCTGCGCGATCCCCTACCTCGTGCTCGATCAGACGCCGCAGACACTGCTGATCTTCGCCGGCGCGGTCAACGGCCCCATCCTGCCGATCGGCTTCGCGCTCGTACTGTGGGTGGCGTGGCGCCGCCGCGACCTGCTGCAGGGCTACCGGTACCCGGTGTGGCTCGCGGTGATCGGCACGCTGACCTGGCTGCTGACGATCTACCTGGGCTGGCGCTCGCTCGAGGGCATCGCCGCCCTGTGGGCGTGAGTCCGATGCCGCAGCCGGACCAGCACTCGCACCCCGACCGCCCTGCCGCCGAGGCGAACGCGGACACCTCCGCCCTCTCCCCGGCCGAGGCGCGCGCCCGGTTCCGCGCCGGGCTCGTCACACCGACGTCCGGGTACAGCGCGGGATTCGCGCAGGCGAACCTCCTCGCGGTGCCGCAGGAATACGCCTTCGTGTTCCTCCTGTTCGCCCAGCGCAACCCGAAGCCGTGCCCCGTGCTCGGTGTGCTCGAGGCCGGTCAGCTCTCCTCGGAGCTGCTCGCCGGGGGCGACATCCGCACCGATGTGCCGCTCTACCGGGTGTACCGGGACGGGGAACTCGCAGCGGAGGTCCCGGATATCCGCGAGCACTGGCGCGACGACCTCGTCGCGTTCCTCATCGGCTGCTCATTCACCTTCGAGTCCGCGCTGCTCGACAACGGGGTGCCGGTGGCGCACATCGAACAGGGCGTCAACGTGCCGATGTACCGCACCCGGGTGCCGGCGGCACCGGCGGGCCGGTTCTCCGGTCCGCTCGTCGTGTCGATGCGCCCGGTTCCGGCCGCGCAGGTCGCCGACGCGGTGCGGATCACCTCCCGGCATCCGGCGGTGCACGGGGCGCCGGTGCACGTGGGTGATCCGGCGGAGTTGGGGATCACGGACCTCGCCCGGCCCGACTTCGGGGATCCGGTGGAGATCGCGGACGGTGCGGTGCCGGTGTTCTGGGCGTGCGGGGTGACTCCGCAGGCCGCGGTCATGGAGTCGCGGCCGCCCCTGGCGATCGCCCACGCGCCAGGTCACATGCTCGTCGCCGATGCCCGCGACATCGCCTACCAGGTCCCCTGACCACTCAATTTCAGAAGGTTCCTGAGAGCGTTTCCGCGATTCTTCGCAATGTCACGACCCGCCGAGGCGCCGCTCGGCCCCACAACCTCCGTCGCCCCAGCACCACCGTCGGCCCAGCATCACCGTCGGCTCGGCTCACCGACCGCACGGCCCTCAGCCGCCGCATTCCCCATCATCAGGACCGGCGCCCCGTCCGTTCCCCGCGAGCAGCACCGGCTCCCGCGGCGGACCCGCTCACCGCAGCAGGTCGGCGAGGCGGTCGCCGGTGCGCATGATCATCGTCCGCAGCAGCCCGGCGGCCTCGGCCCGCTCGCGCGCCTGCAGCAGTCCGACGACCTGCCGGTTCTCGTCGACGTAGGGCGCGTGGAAGTCCGGTTCCGCGGCGAGCACCCGGACGAACACGAGCCGCATCCGGGCGAGCAGCCGGGCCATGGTCTCATCGAGCGCCGGCGAGCCGAGCCCGGCGACGATCTCGCGGTGGAACCGCTGGTTCGCGTCCGCCACCGCATGCCGATCGCCCCGGCCGCGCGCCTCCTCGGCCGCGGTGACGATCTGGGCGAGCAGCCCCACGTCGAGGTCGCGGCCCCACTGGAGCGCCGCCGGTTCGAGCGCGGCGCGGGCGCCGTAGATGTCGCGCACGTCCGCGATCCCGGGGCTGCTGATGAACACTCCGCGGTTGGGAACCCGGGTGATGATCCCGTCGCCGGACAGCGCGGCGAAGGCCTCGCGGAGGGTGTTGCGGGACACCCCGAGGGTCGCGGCGAGCTCCTGCTCGTTGACCTTCTCCCCCGGCTCCCACAACCCGGCGGAGATCCGCTCACGCAGCGCGGTGAGCGCGTACTGGCGGGCGTTCGGGGAGGGCCCCGGCTGTGCGGACATGCCGCTCAGTGTACGACCCGCAGCGCGGGCCCGTCCGGGCGCATCATTCAGCTGCTGATCGTGGCGAGGACCTGGCCCTCGCTCACCTCGTCGCCGGCGGAGAGCTCGGCGAGCGCCACGGTGCCGGCGGCCGGGGCGACGACCGGGGACTCCATCTTCATCGCCTCGATGACGGCGATCTCGTCGCCGGCGGCCACCTCGGCGCCGTCCTCGACGCTGAACCGCACGAGCGACCCGGTGTACCCGCACGTCACCTCGGCACCCCCGGATCCCGCTCCTGAAGCGTCCGCTCCTGCGGAGCCGTCCGCATCGGATCCCGTGCCCGAGGCCCCTGCCTGCCCGGCACCGCCCGTTCCGTCCCCCGGCCCGCCGGCTCCCGCGGCGGCGCGGAGCACCTCGGCGGGGAGGACGAGTTCGTGGCGCTTCCCGTCGAGCTCGATGGTGAGGCGGGTGCGCTCGGCGTAGGATTCCGCGACGTCGTCGCCGGCTGCCGCGAGTCCCGGCTGGTACACCGTCTCGATCCAGCCGGTGTGGACGTCGAGGGAGTCGCCGGTGAAGTCGGGGTGGTCGACGACGTCGCGGTGGAACGGGACGACGGTGCGCACCCCGGTGATCTCGAGCTCGGCGAGCGCATCGCGGGCGCGGGCGAGCGCGATGTCGCGGGTGGGGCCGTGGACCACGAGCTTGGCGATGAGCGAGTCGTAGGAGCCGGGCACCGCGGAGCCCGAGCGCACGCCGGAGTCCACGCGGATGCCGGGACCGGTGGGTGCGGCGAAGGCGATGACGGTGCCGGGCGCGGGGACGAAGCCGTGCGCGACGTCCTCGGCGTTGATGCGGAACTCGAGGGCGTGGCCGGACGGTTCGGGGTCCGCGCTCAGCGACAGCGGCTTGCCGGCGGCGATCCGGAACTGCTCGGCGACGATGTCGACCCCGGTCACCGCCTCGGTCACGGGATGCTCGACCTGGACGCGGGTGTTGACCTCGAGGAATGCGATCGTGCCGTCCTCGGCGAGGAGGAACTCGACGGTGCCGGCGCCGACGTACCCGGCGCGCGCACACACGTCACGGGCGCCGTCGACGATCCGGGAGTGCTGCTCGGCGGTGAGGAACGGGGCGGGCGCCTCCTCGACGAGCTTCTGGTTGCGTCGCTGCAGGGAGCAGTCGCGGGTGCCGAGCACCACCGTGGTGCCGTGGGTGTCGGCGAGGACCTGCGCCTCGACGTGACGGGGGCGCTCGAGGAACTTCTCGACGAAGCACTCCGCGCGGCCGAACGCCGCCTGTGCCTCGCGCCCGGCCGAGGCGAACGCCTCCTCGATGTCCTCGACCTCGTTCACGACCTTGAGGCCGCGGCCGCCGCCGCCGAAAGCGGCCTTGATGGCGATCGGCAGGCCGTGCTCGGCGGCGAAGTCGCGGGCGGTCTGCCAGTCCTCGATCGGGTCGTCGGTGCCCGGCGCCAGGGGTGCGCCCGCCTCGGCGGCGAGCCGACGCGCGGTGACCTTGTTGCCGAGCAGGTCGATGGTGTCCGGGGACGGGCCCACCCAGGTCAGCCCGGCGTCGATGACGGCGCGGGCGAAGTCGGCGTTCTCGGACAGGAAGCCGTAGCCGGGGTGGATGCAGTCGGCCCCGGCGCGGGCGGCGATGTCGAGGAGGGCGGGGACGTTCATGTAGGTGTCGGCCGCGCTCGTGCCCGGCAGCGCGTAGGCCTCGTCGGCGATCTCCGCGTGGAGGGCATCCGCGTCGAGCTCGCTGTAGACGGCGATCGAGCGGATGCCGAGGTCGCGGGCGGCGCGAGCGATCCGCACGGCGATCTCACCGCGGTTGGCGATGAGCACGGCGGTCAGCGGGGCGGGGGCGCGGGTCATGAGGGGTCCTCGGGGTCGTCGTTCGGGGTGGCGGTGTCGGGTCGGACCGGGTGAGCGGCTGCCGGCCCGGCGGCCGCAGCGGAACCGGTCGCGGCATCGGCACCGGCAGTGTCTTCGGAACCGGCAGGGCCTTCGGAACCGCTCGCGGCCTCTGGCCCGGCGGCGGCGAGCGGGGTGAGCGTGACGGGGTCCACGGGGGTGAACGTCACGGCGCTGCCGGGCGGGAGCTGGCCGGCGATGTCGAGGTCCTCGGCGACGACGGTGGCGATGACGGGGTAGCCGCCGGTCACCGGGTGGTCGGCGAGGAACAGCACGGGGTTCCCGTCGGGCGGCACCTGCACCGCACCGGTGATCATCCCCTCGCTCGCGAGCTCACCGTCGCGGGAGCGGGTGAGCGGCGCGGCGCCGTCCCCCGGCTCGAGGCGCAGGCCGATCCGGTTGGACCGGCCGCTGACCTGCCACGGGACCTGCGTGAAGCGGGCCTGCTCGGCGGCGTCGAACCAGTCGGCGCGCGGTCCCATGATGCAGCGCAGCACTGCCCGCTCACCGGTGACGCGCAGCGGGTTGGGTGCGGGTGCGGCGACCGCGGCGATCGCTCCGGTCTCCGGTTCGGGTGCGTCCGCAGGCGAGGTGCCCAGCGGGGTGGCGTTCACCGGGGCACCGGGCGCCGAGCCGGTCGTCGGTGCGGGCTCGCCGCCATTTCCGGCGCCGGCCGGTCGTGGCCGGTTGCGCACGCGCAGGGTGTCGCCGGTCCGGACCGGCTCGGTGCCGAGGCCGGAGAGCAGGTCGGTCGCGGCCGAGCCGAGTACGCGGTGGGCGGCGAATCCGCCGCGCACCGCGAGATAGGACCGCATGCCGAGGCGCGGGCCGCCGACCGTGAGCTCGTCGCCGGTCCGCAGCAGGAGCGGGTGGGCGAGCGGGTGCCGGCGCGGGTCCCCGGCTCCCGAGGCGCGGCCGGGCGCGACGGTCAGCGGCGCCTCGGCCCCGGTGACGGCGACGACGGTGTCGACGAGTGCGGTGACCCGCAGCCCGCCGATCGATTCGAGGACGGCGGAGGCTCCGCCGTTGCCGACGAGCCGGTTCGCCGTCCACGCCGAGGCGCGGTCGAGCACACCGGAGGAGGCCACACCGAGGTCACCGTAACCGGCCCGCCCGAGGTCCTCGATGAGGGCGAGCAGTCCGGCGTCCTCGACCCGGAGCACGGGTCGGCCGGGTGCCGCGGGCGCGGACGGGGCGACGGGCTGCGGGGGCGTCGCGGAGGCGTCCCCGCCGGGACGCGCCTCGGCGGGGGGCCCGCCGTGGTCGGATGATGCGGGCTCCGTGCCGCCCGGTGCCCCGGCACCCGCCTCGACGGTGGGGCGCACGGCCCGGTAGCGCACGGTGTCGCCGGGGGCGATGAGAGCGGGAGGGTCGGCGGACTCGTCCCACATCGGGGTGTCGGTGCGGCCGATGAGCTGCCATCCGCCCGGGGTGCGCCGCGGGTACACGGCGGAGAACTCCCCGGCGAGCGCCACGGATCCCGGCGGGACGGCGGTGCGCGGGGACTCTCGGCGGGGCACGTCCCAGCCGCCCGCGGCAGGGACGCAGTAGGTGAAGCCCGGCGCGAAGCCGCCGAAGGCACCCGTCCAGGTCTCCGCGGTGTGCTTCTCGACGAGTGCCTCCGGGCTGAGACCGAGGTGCTCGGCGAGCGGGGCGAGGTCCTCGCCGTCGTAGACGACGTCGAGGGTGATCTCCCGGCCGCCTGTCTGCGCGGAGGTCTCCGGCGCGAAGTCGCGCAGGAGCTCGAAGGCCCGGGTGGCGGCGTCCGGGGTGTGCGCGGTGAAGAGCAGGGTGGAGGCGGCGGCGACGATGCCGCGCTGTGCGGGCAGCGGGTCCGCGGTGAGGGCGGCGTGCCAGGCCATGACCGTGTCGAGGTCCGGGAGGTCGACGAGCACCGCACGGGTTCCGACCCGGTGGAGGGCGAGCGCGCCACCGGGTCCGGTCGAGCTCGGGTGGGTGCCGGGACTCGGCCCCGGACCGGAGGGGCTCAGGCCCCGGTCGGAGGGGCTCAGGCCCCGGTCGGAGTCTCCTGGTGCGGTCGGTCCGGCGGGGTTCATAGAAAGCTGCGGATCTCGATGCCGGCGTCCTGCAGGGCGTCGACGATGCGGCGGGCGAGCTCGACGGAGCCCGGGGAGTCGCCGTGCACGCACAGGGACTCCGCGTCGATGTCGATCGTGCTGCCGTCGCGGGCGAGGAGTGTGCGCTCCCGGGCGAGCTGCACGACGCGGGCGGCCACCGCGTCCGGGTCGCTGACCACGGCGTCGGATTCGCGGCGGGAGACGAGCGTGCCGTCGGGGTCGTAGTTCCTGTCCGCGAACGCCTCGCGCACGGCGCGCAGCCCGGCCTGCTCCGCCTTCTCGATCGCGACGGCACCGGGCAGCAGCAGCACGGGGAGCTCCCGGCTGAAGGCCCTGATCCCGTCGATGACGGCCTGCGCCTGCTCCTCGTGGTGGACGATCGTGTTGTAGAGCGCGCCGTGGGGCTTGACGTAGGTGACCGCGGTGCCCTTGGAGCGGGCCAGCGCGTCGAGGGCGCCGATCTGGTAGAGCACCTCGTCGGCGAGCTCGGCGGGATCCATGTCGATGAAGCGGCGGCCGAAGCCCGGGACGTCGCGGTAGCCCACGTGCGCGCCCACGGCGACCCCGCGTGCGGCGGCCGCCTCGACGGTGCGGGCGATGTCGTGCGGATCGCCGGAGTGGAAGCCGCAGGCGACGTTGGCGCTCGACACCACCTCGATGATCGCGGCGTCGTCGCTCACGGGATTGCCGCCGACGGATTCGCCCAGGTCGGAGTTCACATCGATGGCGGTCATGATCATCATCCCTCTCGTCGGGCGGTGAAAGCTGGCCGTGATTGTTGAACAATCCTAGCGCGGAATGAGGCGTGCGTCACGGGATCGGATCACCGGGCCGGGGTGCCGGGGCGCCGGACGCTGGTACGGAAGTGCCGGGGCCACCGGCGCCGAGGTGCCGGGCGCCTCGGCCCCGGGCTGTCCCCAGCTGCTCCCGGGCCACCCCGGTCGTCCACGGAGGATTTCCCCTGTCGGACCTCCGGAGGCGCTCCATAGCCTGGAAGCATGACCGCATCCCCACTCGACGACCCCGACCGTCCGGCCGCCTCGACCCCCGGCCATCGCCTCGGCGGTGGCACTCACCGCGTACGTGCTCGTGTCGTGGGCGCTGGTCCGCTGGATCGACCGCCGCTCGTTCGCCGCACTCGGCCTGCGGCTCGACGGGCGGGCGGCCCTCGGCCTGCTCGCCGGGGTGGGGGATCGCGGTGGTCGCCGGCGCACTCGCCGCCTGGGGCACGGACGCACTGGGGCTCGCCCGGGCTCTCGATCCGGAGGTCGTGGCGCAGCAGGTCGCCCGGCAGTCGGTGCTCACCGTCGTCGTCTTTACGATCCTGCGCGCGTTCGTCCTCCAAGGCATCGGCGAAGAGGTGCTGTTCCGCGGCTATCTCCTCCAGTCGCTGCGCTGTCGCCCGGCCCGCGCCGGGGTCATCGCCGCGATCGCCTTCTCCCTGCCGCACTTCGCCTCGAGCGGCGGGCAGGAGAACCTGCTCGAGCGCGTGCTCTACCTCGCGGTCCCGTTCGGGTTCTCTATCAGCGCCGGTTCCTCGCGATCGCCTGCCGCTCGGTGTGGGCCGCAGTCGGCATCCACGGCGGCTTCCATGTGGCCTCGGCCATCAACCTCGCGCTCGGCCTCACCGCCGACGGGCCCGGCATGTGGCTCACCGCCGGTGCCCTGCACGTCGTCATCGGCGTGGTCGTCGCGCTGCTCATCCCCCACCGTCGCTGGGTCGAGGTGCGTGAGCTCGGACCGTACGGGCGGCCGGTGCGGTCTGGGCGCTAAGGGCCGGCGGGCCGGTGAGGAGGCGCCGCACCCCGTGCACCCTGCGGCCGCCGGCCCTCGCCGCGCGGACGCACGAAGACCCCCGGCGATCCTCTGATTCCAGAGGGTCTCGGGGGTCTTGCGAAGAACGCGGAGCCGGTGGGATTTGAACCCACGGTCCCCAATTCAAGGGACTCCACCTTAGCAGGGTGGTGCTTTCGGCCGCTCAGCCACGACTCCATCTGCCGCGCCGCGCGCGACCGACACAAGACTACTCGACCCGGTCCCGAGGCGCCAAAGCGATCACGGACCGGCCCACCTCCTCCCGGGCACAGACCGCTCCTCGGCCCGCACCTCAGCCACTGCCCCACGCAGCACCTCACCCCGCGCACCGGGGGGCGACGAAGGCGCCGCACCCACCGTTCACGCGCATCCACCCCGCACCCACCGGGATTACACTGTTCCCACAGAGTCGAGCCGTACACTCGGGCTTCGACCATTGCACTGTTGTCGACCGTCGCACGATCCCCGGCCGGGTCGGGTTCCGCTGAGCCCCGCCCGCCGCGGGTGCCTCTCCGGCGGCGATCCAGCCCCACGAGGAGTCCGCACTTGGCGCAGAACGACACCGGGAGCCCCGACCAGCGCCCCGACGGCGACCCGTCGACTCCTGCCTCGTTCCGCGCATCCAAGCGCCCACGCCTGCGCGGCGACTCCCAGGCAACAGGTCACCCGAGCACCAACGGTTCGTCCACACCCGAGGCACGGAGGAGGAGCCCTCCCCGAGAATCGTTCGATTCGCGCGGTTCGCGCGAGACCTCTGCGACTCCGAAACGGGGGGCCGAGCCGTTCGAGCCCCCGCCGGTCCCCGCGCGCGACCATGTCAACTCTCCGCGCCACGCCGCCCAATCGAAGAGAAGGCGATCGAGCTCTCGAGAGGAGTCCGACCGGCCCTCCGACCGCGCTGCCCGGCGGCCGGTGCGGGTGTCTTCCGCGTCGGAGGACTCGACCCCGCTGTCGGCACGCCTCCTTGCGGCCGCGCGTCAGAAGGACCCCAGCCCGCGCCGGTCGAGCCGGCGGGGGGACGCGTTCCCCCGCATCGTCGGCTGGACCGCGCTCGGCACCGCGATCCCCGGGCTCGGAATCCTCCAGGCTCGCAATTCGCGCCTGGGGTGGGCGCTCTTCATCGGCTTCTTCGGCGCGATCCTCGCAGTCGTCGCCTTCGTCGTCTACCGCGGCCCGCTGCGCGCAGTCAGCCGCATCGTCGCCAGCCCTGTGCTCCTCGATGTCACCGCCGTACTCCTCACCGTCGCCGCCCTGATCTGGCTCATCGTCATCTTCCGCACGTACCGGGAGCAGCGGCGCGGCGAAGCCCTGCAGAGGTCTCAGAAACTGCTCGGCGGAGTCCTCGTGAGCTCCCTTGTGCTCTGCGTCGGCATCCCGCTCCTCGTCGGCGCCAGCTTCGCTCGCGTGCAGAGCACCACCGTGACGACAGTCTTCGGGAACTCCGGCGCGGCCGTCGTCGACAAGGACGAGCTGTGGGCGGACAAGCCTCGCATCAATGTCTTCCTCATCGGTCGCGACACCGGTGAAGGCCGCGAGGGCACCCGCCCCGACACCATGCTCGTCGCCTCCATCGATACGAGGACCGGGGCGACGACGCTGATCTCCGTCCCGCGCAACCTGGCACTGCCCGTGTTCCCCGAGGGTTCGCAGCTCGCCTCGGTCTTCCCCGACGGATTCAACGCCTTCGGGTACTCGGAGAGCATGATCAACGCCGTGTGGACCTGGGCCGAGGAGTACCCCGAGCAGGTGGGCGACACCGGAGGTCTCGAACCCGGGATGTACGCGACCATGCAGGCGGTCGAGGGATCGCTCGGGCTCGGGCTCGACTACTGGGCCTCGGTGGACATGAAGGGATTCGAGGACGTCATCGATGCCATCGGCGGGGTCGAGATCGATGTCGAACGCCCGATCCCGATGGGCGGCGGCACCAGCCTCGCTACGGGTGTGAAGAACGAGGTCTTCGACTGGATCGCTCCCGGTCCGCAGACGCTCGACGGGTTCCGGGCGCTCTGGTACGTCCGCTCGCGCGAGGGCAGCGACAACTACGACCGGATGTGCCGCCAGCAGCGCATGCTCAAGACGACGATCGACCAGATCGACCCGCAGGAGATCGCCGTCGCGTACCCGCGGCTCGCCGGCAGCGCGGGAAAGAACATCGCCACGAGCATCCCGCAGGAGCAGGTCAACGCCTTCATCGAGCTGGCGGTCGCGATGCAGCAGTCGGAGATCAAGTCCGCCCAGATCAACAACGACGTCGTCAACACCACGCAGCCGGATTTCGACACCCTCCACCAGTGGGTGCAGGATCAGGTCGATCCTCAGGAGCCGAGCCAGGCCGAGGAGGACGCCGCTGAACCGGCTCCGGAGGAGACGGAGACGCCGGAGGAGACCCCTGAACCCACCGAGGAGCCGCCCCCCGGTGTCGAGGACTCCGCCGGCAAGTGCTTCCCGAAGGGTTACGAGCCCGGCGACCCGTGGCCGGGGTATCCGCGGAACCCCGACGCGCCCGCGGGCACCGAGCAGGGAACGGGTGCGGGCGCCGGCACCGGAGCCGGTCAGTGACGGACGAGGCGCCCTACCGGATCGCGATCATCGGCGCCGGGCCGCGCGGCCTGAGCGTGTACGAGCGGCTCGTCGCTCTCGCCTCGGCGAAGGGCCCCGAGGCGCTCGCGCAGCGCCCCCTCGAGATCCACCTCGTCGACCCGTACCCTCCGGGTCCCGGCATCGTGTGGCGCACCGACCAGGACCCGAACCTGCTGATGAACACGACGATCGGTGAGCAGACCGTGTTCCCCGACCCGAGCTGCCGGGTGTCGCCGGACTCCACCGGTCCGGACATGGGCACGTGGTACCGCGAGCGCGGCGGGACGGCCGACCCGGCGAGCACCTTCGGCTCCCGGGCGCTCTACGGCGAGTACCTCGAGTGGTCCTACGAGCACATCCGCACCTCCGCCCCGGCCCATGTCACCACGATCCACCACCCGCAGCGGGCCACCGCGATCGTCGAGCCCGCGGGGATCGATCCGGCCGGCGCCGAGGTGCGCGATCGGACCCAGCTCGTGCGCCTGACCGACACCACCACGATCGCCGCCGACGCCGTGGTCCTGGCCGTCGGCCACATCCCCTCCGAGCTCACCGACGAGCGTGCCGCCTTCGCCCGGTTCGCGCGCTCGGGCCGCCTGACCTACCTTCCCCCGGGTCTGCCCGCCGAGGCGCCCGTCGACCGCCTGGCTCCCGGTGAGCGTGTGATCTTCCGCGGCTTCGGACTCAACTACTTCGACCTGCAGTCGATGCTCACCGTCGGCCGCGGCGGCCGGTTCGAACCGCGGGAGCCGGCCCGCGCCGGGAGCACGGACACCCGCGATGCCGGGGATAACGGGGATAACGGGAATGACGGGAACGACGCCTCGGGCTCCGGCGCGGCACCCGGCGCACTCGTCTACATCCCCAGCGGCCGCGAACCGATCCTCGTCCCGTCCTCGCGCCGCGGGGTGCCCTACCGGAGCAAGCCGATCACCCCGGCCCATCCGCTCGCCGACCACCGGCTGCGCGCGTTCACCCCGGAGAACGTCGCACGTCTGGCCGGCCCGGAGGAGCCGCTGCTCTTCAACGACCAGCTGTGGCCGCTCATCCTCGCCGACCTCCGCCACGCCTGGTACTCCGCGCTCGCGCGCTCCGAGCCGCAGGCGTTCGCCACCGACCCCGGCCGCGTCACCGAGGCGCTCGCCGAGGGCGTCGACCGGCATCTGAGCCGCCGCGCCGCCGCCGAGGTCCGCGAATCCGATCACCGCCCCGGCCGCCTGACGAGTGCGTCACCGGCCTGGTCGGCGATCGAGCGCGAGGTCCTCGCCGATCCGTCCCGCGCCCTCGACCTCCACGAGCTGCTCCGTCCCCTCGAGGGCGCGCGGTTCGCCTCCCGCTCGGGCGGGCACGGCTCCCTCACCGAGTGGATGCTCGACTTCCTGCGGGCGGACCTCGCCGCGGCGCACCTCGGCCCCGAGCGCTCCCCGGAGAAGGCGCTGTTCGCCGTACTGTGGGCCGCGCGCGCCTATCTCAAGGAGCTCGTCGCCGCCGGCCGGATCGCACGGGAGAGCTTCGTCGCGGAGGTGCGCGGCTGGTTCGAGGACTTCGTGTCCGGCATCTGCGACGGCCCGCCGCCGCAGCGCTACGCGGAGCTCATCGCGCTCACCGAAGCCGGGCTCGTCGAATTCGTCGGGCCCGAGGTGCGGATCACCACCTCGCGCGCGGACGAGCAGGCGGTCTTCCGCGCCGTCTCGCCGGCCGTCGACGCCCTGGTGACGGCCTCCGCTCTGGTCGATGCCGCCTCGCCGGCCAACCAGGTGCGCTACGCCGCCGACCCGCTGATCTCCGGGATGCTCGAGCGCGGTCAGCTGGCGGTGGCGACGCACGAGGATTCCAGCGGACGGGTGCAGCCGCTCAGCGGCATCGCCGTCGCAGGGCCCTCCCACCGCACCGTCGATGAGCACGGTCGGGTGCACCCGCACCGGTACTGCCTGTCGATCCAGCTCTCGGCCGTGCAGCTGGGGCTGGCGATCACGGCGAACCCGGGACGGCGGGCGCAGTCGCTCGTCGACGCCCACCGGATCGCCGAGGATGTCCTCGCGTCCGCCCGCAGCTGAGGCGCACGGCGCCAGACCGGTCGGGGGCCTGCGGGAGCGGGGCTGCGCCTGAGCAGCCCGGCCGCATCTGAGCATCATTGCAGAACTGCAGAACTGCAGAACTGCAGAACTGCAGAACTGCAGCATCTGAGGCTCTTCGCAGTCGTCGACCTGCCGTTACCGCTCGAACTGCCACTTCTGCTCGGTCTGACCATCGACCTGCCACTTGTGCTCGATAATCCGGGTCGCATCGGAGCACAGATGGTAGGTCGACGAACGCGTCGAGCACAGATGGCAGGTCGATGACGCGGGCACTGCCGCCCCGAGCACTGATGTCCCGGAGACGATCGCTCTGAGCACTGTCACTCCCGGTCACGACCGCGTGAGACCTCGATATCCGAAGGTTCCGCTCTCAGGAACCTTCGGATATCGAGGTGTCAAGCGGGGACGAGGCGGGAGGCCTGGCCGGCCGTGAGCGTCCGCCTCCGGGCCACCGCGATGATCGCCGCGCCGGTGCCGATGACGAACCAGCCGAACAGTCCGGCCCACGCCGCCCCCAGGCCCGGCGCTCCGGTGGCGATCGCGGTGACCCCGTCGAAGGCCGGGGTGAGCGGCAGGAACGGCGCCACGGCCTGGAAGAAGTCCGGCGTCGCCCCGAGCGCCCGGCCGGCGACGGCGAGCACGACGAGCGCCACCGACACGAAGCGGCCGACCCCGCCGAACCAGGCGACGAGCGCGTAGTTCACCACCATGAATACGATCCCGGCGAACATCGCGAGCACGAGCAGCGCGGTGAGATCGAAGAAGTGGAGCTCGAGCACGATCTGCCCGACAAACGTGAGGATCACCGCCTGGACGATCGCCACGAGCAGCCCCGGCAGCAGACCCCGGGCCATGATCGCCCACGACGGCTTCCGGGAGGTCACGGCGGTCGCGGACACGGCGCGCACCACGGTGTAGGTGATGAGCGCACCCAGCCACAGCGCCATGACGAGCAGCAGCGCGATCGTCGAGGCCTGCGAGATCGAGCCCAGCAGCCCGTCGTCGGCGGCGACCGGCTCGGACACCGCTTCGGCGAGCGCATCGCGCTCGGGCGCGGTGTAGGACGGGATCTGGTCCTTGCCCTCGTCGAGGCCGTCGGCGAGCTGGCGGGTGCCCTCGGCGAGCTCCCCGGTGCCCTCGTCGAGCTCCGTCAGACCGGTCGCCAGGTCGCCGGCTCCGGTGGACAGCTGGCCCACCCCGTCGGTGTAGGCGCTGAGCCCGGTGGTGAACTCCCCGGCCCCGGCGGACAGCTCGTCGGCGCCCGAGGCGAGCTGACCGGTGCCGTCGGCCAGCTGCCGGGCGCCCGAGGCGAGCTCACCCGTGCCGTCGGCCAGCTGGTCGGTGCCGTCGGCGAGCTGGGAGGCGCCGTCGGCCGAGGCGCCGATCCCGTCGCTCAGGTCCCCCATGCCGTCGGCGAGCTGGTCGGTGCCGTCGGCCAGGCCCGAGGCGCCCTCGCGGAGCTGCCGGGAGCCGTCGAGGAGCTCATCGGAGCGGTCGGTGAACTCGGCGAGGCCCTCGACGAGCCCGGTGAGCGCGGCGCCGAGTCCGGAGGCGAGCTCCTGCACCCCGTCGTCGAGCTGGGAGGCCCCGTCCTCGAGCTCGTCGAGCCCGGAGTTGATCGACTGCCCGGTCCGCGGGTCCTGCTGATCGAGTCCCGCCGAAGCGCCCTCGAGCGCGCCGGCGGTGCCGGAGAGCAGACCGGTGACGAAGGCGCGCTCCGTCCCGGCGCACACCTCGGCCGGCGTGCCCTCGGGGCACAGCTGGGCGCGAGCGGCCTCCGCCTCGGATTCGGTCATGAGACCGGCGGCGACGAGGTCGTCGAGACTCGTCGCGGAGCCGGCGAGGTTCCCGGCGGCCGCCGCCTGGTCGTCGAGGCCCTGCCGGTACTCCCCGAGCCCGTCGTTGATCCCGGCGACTCCGTCGGCGAGCTGCGAGGAGCCGTCGGAGAGTTCGTCGAGGCCGTCCGTGAGGTCCTCGATCGACCCGTCCTCACCACCGGTGTCGAACTCGCCGAGCTGGCGGACGAGCTCATCGATGCCGCCGGTGTACTCGTCGACGCCCTCGGACAGCTGGGAGGCGCCGTCGGCGAGCTGCCGGGTCTGATCCGGCAGGTCCGCGGTCTGATCCCGCATCTGGCCGAGCCCGTCGGACAGCTCATCAGCGCCATCGGCGAGCTCGCCGGCGCCCCCGGCGAGCTCTTCGGTGCCGTCGGCGAGCTCGTTCGCACCGCCGGACAGCTCACGCGCTCCGGTGGCGAGGCCGCCCGCGCCGTCGGCGATCCCATTCGCCCCTTCGACCAGCGGGCCGGAGCCGGCGTCGAGCTGCTCGGCGCCGTCGGCGAACGCGGTCGCGCCCTCGGCGGCGTCCCCGGTGCCCTCGGAGAGCTGCTCGGTGCCGTCGGCGATCTCGCCGGCGGCGTCGGCGACCTCGCGGAACTGCTCGCCTATGTCGTTGAAGCCCAGGTAGATCTTGTCGAGGTACTGGGAGGTGAAGCCGGTGTTGAACTGGGTCCGGGCGACCTCGGCGATCGCCTGCCCGATCGTCGCGTCGGCGAGCGGGGACACCTGGGAGGAGGTGACGTCGATGGTCGCCTGGCGGGCGAGCAGCGGGTCGTCCTCGCCGCTCGACATCACGGCGCGGGAGAAGCCCTCGGGGATCGTGATGACGGCGGCGTACTCGCCGCTGGCCAGGCCGTCGGCGGCATCCGCGTCGTCGGACAGCACCCAGTCGAGGTTGTCCTCCTCGGAGTCGACGAGCCCGGCGGACAGCTGCCGGCCGAGCGGCACGGTCTTACCGTCGACCTCGGCGCCCTCGTCGTTGTTGACGACAGCGGCGCGCACGGAGTCGAGCCGGTCGTTCGCCTGCCAGGCGGCGAACACGAACCCGGCGGCGATGATCACCGGGACGAGGATGAGTCCCAGGATCGAGAGCCAGGTGACGGGACGGCCGGTGTCGGCGCGTTCGAACAGTGCCATCAGCGGGTTCCTCCGATGAGTTGCGCGTGGTCGGTGTCGCCCCGGGAGCCGTCTGCCGGCCCGGGGGCGTCGGGGCCGGCGGGGCGGCCGCCGGCCGGTCCGGATCCTCCGCGGCCGGCCGACGCGCCGGGCGCGGAGTCCGGGGCGCGGCGGTGGTCGTCGAGGTCGAGGAAGGTGTACGAGGTGCGTGCCGGGACCATCCAGTCCGCCTGCGGGTGGCTGACCGCGAGCACGACGGCGGAGCCGGCGTCCACCGCTGCGGCGACGAGCGCGGTGACGAGGCGCGCGGACTCCGGGTCCGCGGGCTGGTCGGCGCGATCGACGACGAGCAGCGCGGGCGGGTCCTGGGCGAGTGCGCGCAGGCGGGCCGGACCGGCGGTGAGCGCGGGGTCGGCGGCGCTCACGACGACGAGCGGGGTGCGGGAGCGGACGCGGCCGGCCTGCTCGGGCATGACCTCCCGGCCGATCTTGAGCTCGCCGCGGTCGAGCGGCAGCCGGCCGGACAGTGCGAGGAGCAGGTGGCCGGACCCGCGACCGGTGGCGACGAGCACCTCGCCGGGTAGGAGCGCGACGTCGACGCCGTCGAACAGCGGGTCGGAGCCGGCACCGGCAGCGTCGAGGCCGAGCCCTTCGCCGTACACGCGGTACGGGGAGTCCGGCTGCGGCCAGTCGCGCAGCGCCACCTGGTGGAAGAGCCCTTCGCCCTCGACGTCGAAGTGGGGCATGATCCGCTCGAGCCACTTCGGCAGCCACCACGCACGGTCCCCGAGGAGCGCCATGACGGCGGGCACGAGGGTCATGCGGACGATGAACGCGTCGACGAACACGCCCACGGCGAGCGCGAGCGCGATCGACTTGATGATCGCCTCGCCCACGGGCACGAAGGCGCCGAACACCGAGATCATGATGACCGCGGCCGCGGTGACGACGCTCGCCGAGCCGAGGAAGCCCTTGCGGACCGCCTCACGTGCGCCCGCGCCGTGGACGTAGGCCTCGCGCATGCCGGAGACGAGGAACAGCTCGTAGTCCATCGCGAGGCCGAACAGGATGCCCATGAGGATGATCGGGAGGAAGCTGATGACCGGTCCGGTCTGCGCGACGCCCATGATCGACGACAGCCAGCCATCGTGGAACACGAGGACGACGACGCCGAACGCGGTGACGACGCTGAGCAGGTAGCCCACGGTCGCCTTGATCGGCACCCAGATCGAGCGGAACACCATGGTCAGCAGGATGACGGAGAGGCCGACGACGAAGATGCCGAAGGGCAGCAGAGCCTTGCCGAGCTGGTCGGACACGTCGATCGCGACGGCCGTGTAGCCGGTGACCGCGGTGTCGAAGCCGTAGTCGTCCTCGATCTGCGGGGCGAGACCCCGGAGGTCCTCGACGACCTGGTTGGTGCGGTGGTCGTCGGGCGCGAACTCGGGGATGATCTGCACGATCCCGGTGTCGGCGGTCCGGTTGGGGGTGGCCATGACGACGGAGTGGACGCCGTCGACGGCCTCGATGTCCTCGGCCAGGGACTCCATGTCGCCGAGCGGGTCGGTGGAGGAGATGATGCCGGCCGTCATGACGAGCGGGCCGTTGAAACCGGGGCCGAAGTGCTCCTCGATGAGGTCGTAGCTCTCCTTCGCGGGCGTCCCGGCCTCCGCGCCGCCGTTGTTCGGCAGGGCGAGCTCGAGGCGCTGGGCGGGGATCGCGAAGAGGCCCAGGCCGACGATGATGATGACGACGGTGAGCGCCGGGACCTTCGTCGCGATGGTCTCCCAGGCGCCGAACAGCCGCCGGTCGAGGCGCGGCTTCTCGGTGCCGTCGCGGCGCGCCTTCCGGGGCTTGGGCCGCAGCTTCTCCCCGCCGAAGCCGAGCAGGGCCGGGACCAGGGTGACGGCGATGACGACGGCGATCGCGACGGTGATCGCTGCGGCCACGCCCATCACGGTGAGGAAGGGGATGCCGGCGACGCTGAGGCCGACGAGCGCGATGATCACCGTGGTGCCGGCGAACACGACGGCCGAGCCCGAGGTGGCCGTCGCCCGGGCGGCGGCCTCCTCCGCGGAGTGCCCGTCTGCCATGAGGTCGCGGGCCCGGTAGATGATGAAGAGCGCGTAGTCGATGCCGACGGCGAGGCCGAGCATGAGGGCGAGCATCGGGGTCGTCGAGTTCACCACGAAGAAGCCGGTGGCGAGCACGATGAGGACCATGCCGATCGCGACGCCGAGGATCGCGGTGACGAGAGGCATGCCGGCGGCCCGCAGCGAACCCAGGGTGAAGAGGAGGACGACGAAGGCGACGACGACGCCGATGGCCTCGACCCATGACAGGTGCACCCCGGTGACGCCGAACAGCTCACCGCCCGGGGAGGCCTGGGTGCCCTCGGGCAGGTCCGCGACGAGGGCGTCGGTGGCCTCGGCGAGGGCGTCCTTGACCGGGTCGCCGAGCTCGGCGACCGCGCCGTCGTACTGGATGTTGACGAGCGCGGCCCGGTCGTCGTCGGAGATCACGCCCTCGATTCCGTCCATGAACGGCGAGGTCGCTGAGTTGACGGAGTCGAGTTCGCCGAGGTCGTCGGCGAAGTCCTCGAGGGCGCTGCGGTAGGGCTCGGCGGTGATGTCGTCCCCTTCGGCGGCGACGACGACCACCTGCGCGGCGGTGCCGCTGACCTCGGGGAAGGTGAGGGCGAGCGAGTCGAGTGCCTGCTGCGACTCTGAGCCGGGCAGGGTGAAGTCGTCGTCGAAGTCACCGGCGAGCAGGCCGGCGAGGCCGCCGAGCACGACGAGCAGGGCCACCCAGATCGCGGCGACGGTCTTCCGGCGCCGGAACGCGGCCCGCCCGAGTTCGTAGAGAAAAGAGGACACGACACCACTCTCGATACGGAAATGTATTGGATACAGTTGTGTATTATTCTGGGCCGGAGGCCGGATGGCAAATGGACCGAGCAACAAGGACGTGAGGAATCGATGAACACCGTGGACCGCTGCGAGGCCGCCCCCGCAGCACAGTCCGCGCAGCCCCCCGGCGACGGCTCGTCCGTCGTTGCGGCGGCAGCTGCCCCGGCACCCGCCGCCGAGTCGATCTCACCGCGTCGGCTGCGCACGCGGACCAAGCTCATCGAGGCCGCGATCCCGTTGCTCGCCGCCAAGGGCGTCGCGGGCACCTCGATCGAGGAGTTCGCCGAGGCCGCCGGGATGACGCGCGGCGCCTTCTACTCGAATTTCGCCTCCCGTGACGCGCTCGTCCTCGCCGTGTGCGACTCCGGGATCAAGCGTGCCATGGACCGCGTGAACGAGGCCGCCGAGTCCGGTCTTGACGAGGTCGCCGATTCGATCGGCACCGCGGACCCGCAGCGCCTCATGGAGCTCGCTCTGGAACGCTTCTTCATCGAATACCCGGAATCGGTCGACTGGGTGCTCGCCGAACGCGAGATCCACCTCCACGCCCTACGCGTCCCCGAGCTGCTCGACAAGTACGAGGAGCTGCTCGCCGCCTATTTCCGGCAGTTCGCCGCGGTCATCGATACAGTGCTCGACCGGCTGGGCGGTCGCACGACGATCCCGGCGGCCGCTCTCGTCGAGCTCCTCGCGGTGGTCGTCAAGGAGGCCTCGGTGAAAGCGATCCCGGAGTGGCCCGGCACCGGCCCGCTGATCATCGACCCGCAGCCGACCTTCCGGATCCTCCGGGCGTTCGTCGTCTTCGACTGAGCACTCGTGCACTCGTCCCTGCCCGCGCTCCCCTGAGTGTGCTCCCCCGCCAGGCCCCGGACGGGCTTCCGGCCACTAGGGTGGTGGGCATGACCGACGCGAACCCCACCGACCCGAACCCCGCCGCCCAGGACCCTGCGGTCCAGGACTCCGCAGTCCAGGACCCTGCGGCTGCGAGCATCCCCGGCACGAGCGAGGCCGTCGGAGACGCCGCACCCGGCGCGGCCGACGCCGAGGCGAAGCGCGCCGAGTTCCGTGCTTTCCTGTCCAACATGCCCGTCAAGCTCGGGTCGTTCGTCGAGGCCGTTCTGCCGCGCGCGATCACCGTCGGCGAGGACGACGAGGAGAGGGAGTTCCGCAAGGACTTCTCCCCGGCCTCCCTGCCGTGGGTCGAGGCGTTCGCGCTCACCCGCCTGCCCTCCCCGGCGGCCGTCGCTGCCGCGGAGAATCAGCCGTTCTCCGAAGGGCTGGTCCGCTACGTCGGCGAGACCCTGCTCCGCACGGTGGGCGGCACCTGGGACATCGACCCGGACGGTGGTACCGGCCATGGGATGCCCTTCATCCGACCGGACTCGCCGGCCGGGGAGGCCGCCGGAACCCCGATCTCCCTCGTCGGACTCCTCATGACCGCGGTGCAGGAGCGCCGCGGCGACACCTTCGTCACCGCACTGGCGAACGCGCTCGCGGAGTTCGGCGAGCAGGGCACGCCGAACCGCTCGAGCACGGGCATCGACCTCTCGGCCGGCGGGGAGCGCCCCTCGCAAGCGGAGCAGGACCACCTCGACGCCTTCCTCGGCGGGGTCGAGCCGGTCATCGCCGCGTGGATCCACGAGCAGGGCGGCGGGATGGAGGCCTGGGCGTACGGCCGTGCAGCGCTCGAGCGCCTCACAGCGGACCTGCGGGAGCGCTACTCCGATGCGGAGGCGATGACCGGCCAGGACGAGCAGGCCTACCTGGCCGGTGCGGTGCGCTACGTCGGCGAGGTGATCCGGCGGGCAGGGTTCGGCACGTGGCGATTCGCGGCCGAGGTCCCTGCCGACGACCCCCGTTCGGGCCAGCCGTTCGTCCGGTTCGCCGGCGGCGATGCCGACGGCGGCGCGGAGGGCTTCGATGTCGTGCCGTGGCAGCTCATCCGGGACGCCCTCACCGACGATGACGCCCTCGTGGCCGCGTACGACCGGGCTGCGGCGACGGTCTAGCCCGGAGCGGTCGCCCCCGCGTCACTTCGTGGGACGGCATGACCGATGCCGGGCAGTCCGAGAGCGCCGGCGGCATCCCCCGCCGGCTCAGCGCACCCTCAGATCTCCGGGTGGCGCAGGTGGTGGCCGGTCGCGGTCTCGAAGGCGTGTGCGACGCGCAGCAGGTCGACGTCCCGGCCGGGGGCGGCGACGATCTGGATGCCGACCGGCAGCCCGGAGGCGGTGAGGCCTGCCGGCACGGAGATCGCCGGGCACCCGGTGGCGGAGATCAGGGTCGCCGAGCGCATCCAGTCGAGGTAGGTCTCGAAGGGCACCCCCTCGATCTCGGTGGGATACTCGATCCCCGCGTCGAAGGGCAGCACCTGCGCCATCGTGGTGACGAGGACGTCGTGCTCGGTGAAGTACTCCGCCACGTCCTCCCGCAGCCGGGCGCGCGCCCGGTCCTTGGAGATGATCTCGTCCGCGGTGAGCGCGAGCCCGCGCTCGGTGTTCCACACCACGGCCTCCTTGATGTCCGCACGCCGGGACCGCACGAGTTCGCCCCAGTTCAGCGCGAAGTCGTAGGCCCGCTGGGTGTCGAACACCTCGTCGGCGTCGTCGAGCCGGATGCACGCCTCGCTCATCTGCGCCCCGAGCTCCTCGAACACCGGGCCCGCGGCTCGCACGATGTCGAGCACTGCCGACTCGACCCTGACGCGCCCCGCGAAATCGGGGGCGAAGCCCACCCGGAGTCCGTCGAGGTCGGGCTCGTACCGGGCACCGAGCCGGAACTCGGGCAGGTCGAACACCGTTCCGGGCTCGTCGATCGATCCGGGTCCGCGCGGGTCGGGCCCGCACGCGGCCTGCATGAGGAGCGCGACGTCACCCACGGTGCGCGCCATGAAGCCCGATTGCGAGAGCCAGGACCATGGGTCCTGCGGTGGCACGTGCGGGAGCCGGCCGTTCGTCGGGCGCAGACCGACGACATTGTTGAAGGACCCGGGGATCCGCAGCGATCCGCCCATGTCGGAGCCGTCTCCCGAGGCCTGGATGCCGGCGGCGATCACCGCGCCCACGCCACCGGAGGAGCCGGCCGCCGACCGGGACGGGTCGTAGGGGTTGACCGTCGTGCCGAACAGCGGGTTGAAGGTGTGGGAGCCCGCGGCGAACTCCGGGACGTTGGTCTTGCCCGTGGTGTTCACCCCCGCGGCTCGGAGCCGGGCGATGACGAGCGAGTCGGCATCCGGCACGTTGTCGGCGAACACCGGCGAACCGAAGGTCGTGCGCATCCCCTCCGTGCTGTGCGTGTCCTTGTGCGTCATCGGCACCCCGTGGAGCAGCGGCAGCCGCTCACCGGCGGCGTAGGCGCGGTCGGCCTCCACCGCCCGGGCGAGCGCGGCCTCGGCGTCGAGGGTGACGACGGCGTTGATGGTGGGGTTCACCTCGGCGATCCGCTCGAGATGGTCGTCGGCGGCGTCGACGGCGCTGAGCTCACCGGTGCCGATGAGGTGGGCGAGTTCTCGGGTGGACAGCCAGGTGAGCTCACTGGTCATTGCGCGCCTTCCTGCGGAGCGGGGTGATCGTTCGCGGGTGGAGCCGGGGCGCCTCAGCGGGAGCCGAGGTGCCCGAGGAGTGCGGTGAGAGCCGCGCGCACCCCCGTGCCGAGCGTGGTCTCGACCTCGTCGGGACCGAAGAACGGGGAATGATTGCTCAGCACCTCCTCGGGGTCGTCGACCTTCGCCTGCGAATAGCCGCCGAAGAACCAGAATACGTACGGCACGTCGATCGCGTCGCCGAACCGCCCGAAATCCTCCGACCCGGTGACCGGCGGGGTGACGTTGACCGCGTCCTCGCCGAGCTCGTCGCCGAGTGCACGGATGAGCGAGGCGGTGAGGTCCGGGTCGTTGTCCACGGGCGGGAAGCCGTACATCGGGCGGATCTCCGGGGCGGGCGCCCCGGAAGCCTGCGCCTCGGCGGTGATGATGCGCTCGACGGCGGTCAGCACCGTCTCCCGGACGGCCTCATCGTAGGTGCGGATGTTGATGGTGAAGCGGGCGCTGCTCGGGATGATGTTCTCCTTGAGCCCGCCGTTGAACACGCCGATCGTGAGCACCGCGGAGTCCCGCCCGGAGATCTCCCGGGACACGATCGTCTGCAGGCGGGTGATCATGAAGGCTCCGAGCACGATCGGATCGACCGCGTTCTCCGGCTGCGAGCCGTGCGCCTGCTGCCCGTGGACGATGACCTCGAGGGAGTCGGCCATCGCCATCGCCGTGCCCGAGGTGATGTTCACGGTGCCGGCCACGCCGGGCCACACATGCTGACCGTAGATCGCGTCCGGGCGGGGCACCCGGTCCCAGATCCCGTCCTCGAGCATCGCCGCAGCACCCGCGCTCGTCTCCTCGCCCGGCTGGAAGATCATGATCGCGGTGCCGGACCAGCGGTCCCGGTGCTCGGTCAGGAGCTTCGCGGCACCCAGGCCGGAGGTGATGTGGGTGTCGTGGCCGCAGCCGTGCATGACCGGGGTCTCGGTGCCGTCCGGCAGGGTCCCCGTCGCTTCCGATGAGTAGGGCAGCCCGGTCTGCTCGGCGATCGGGAGGCCGTCGGTATCGGCGCGGAAGGCGACGACGGGCCCTTCGCCGTTCTCGATCACGGCGACGACCCCGGTCCCGCCGCAGCGGAACGGCTCGAGGCCGTACGAGCGCAGGTGCTCCTCGATGGCGTCGGCCGTGCGGTGCTCCTGCATCGAGAGCTCCGGGTGCCGGTGGAAGTGCTGATACATCTCCACGAGCGCCGGGATCTCGGCGTCGAGCGCGGAGCGGAAGGTGGGATCGAGTGCCATGAGGTCTCCTTGGAGTCGGCGTGTGGCCAGCGTATCGGGTGAGTCGTGTCAGTTGATATGGGCAGTGTCGGAGCTGCTGCGGACCTTGCGGTCCCGCGCGTACCAGGTGATGACGATCGTGGCGATGACTGCGATGGCCGTGGCGAAGGACTTCACGAGCGGTGGGCTGAACGGCACGATGAGTAGGACCACCACGGCGGAGACGACGAGAGCGATGATCGTCGCACGCACCTGGTTGAGCGTCGCGATGAGCTGGACGGTGACGCCGCCGAGGATCGCGGGCAGGATGTACAGCCGTGCGACCTCGGTGATCGGCTCCGGGGTGATCGAGACCAGCCAGGTGCCGAGCAGGCCGACGAGCACGAGCATGGAGAGCACATGCACCACGGCGGCACCGCAGATCGCGGCGGTCGCCGAGTACGAGGCCTTTCGAGTTCCCGGTTCGGCTCCGATGGTCGACTGGGCGACGATCGCCGACGGCACGAGCTTGTTGGAGATGTTGCCGATCATGAACGCCTGGTACATCCCGGCAGGACCGAGGATGGGGAAGTACGTCACGGGTTCGACCACCCAGAACACGCCGTAGACGGCGGCCACCGCGATGAAGGCGGTGACGATATGCGACACCTCGATACCGAGGTCGGTCGAGAAATAGAGGTAGAACGGCACTGCGGTGGCCAGCAGAAGGCAGGCCACCATCGTGATATTGCCCCACAGATAGGTCGTCTTGGAGTAGTTGCGATGCAGCGCTTCGAGATCCGGGGCGGCAGTCGTCATGATGGTTCTCCTTACTCGATGCTCACGCAGCGCCGAAACCGGCGTGGTGGACGGCGTAGGCGGCGATCAGACCACCGACGATTGCGATTCCCAGCGCCCATTCCCGCAACCAGGCCTGGGACAGGACGCGCGCGAGCACCAGGCAGATCGCCATGACGATGGCGGAGGCGACCACTGCCGCGATGTGCGCAAGGGATTTGGGGATCTCCGTGATCGTCAGAGCCGCGAAGGCTGCGAGCAGAGCCGCTGCGGGCACGATCGACATGAGCGCAGGATTGACCCGGGAGAGCGCGTCGCTCCCCTTGCCGAGCAGCGGGGTGAGCACGAGCGTGCTGATCTGCCACATCGCCCCCGACAGGCTCATCGCCATGAGTGCGACGACGAACACGGCCTGGGTGTAGCCCTCCCCGCCGAGTTCGGCCCCCATCGTTCCTGCTGCCAGGGAGGCCGAGGCGGTCTCGGTGGCAGCGGAACCGATGAGTCCGATCCGGACGAGCACGGGCGGGGTCCCGAACAGCGGGAGCAGTGCCACGGAGACCAGCACGACGGCCAGTGACGGTCCGATTGCGGCGACGCCGCCGGCTCGGAAGGAGGCGTTGACCTCCGCCTGGCTCATGTCCGCCGCCTGAGCGTTGCGTTTGACCGCGAGCATGTAGATCGCGGACTGGATCAGGATGACGGCGAACACGGCCGCGGCCAGCACCCACAGGAGCGGCGCATTGGCGATGATGCCGATGTCAGTCGAATTGGCCTGGGCGACTACCATCGGCAGCTCCTCGAATTCAGATCACAGTGGGGAACGGATTGACGCCTCGACCATAGCAATCTGTGACGCCGATCACGTGAACGCCGTGTTTCAGACCGTGATCGTGCCCTTGAGGCAGACCGTTCCCTCGGGATCGACCGCGCCGACCTCGTAGGTGCCCTCGCCGGTCTCACGACCGACGTAGGCGACGGGGGTGTTGTCGAAGATCGGCTTGCGCGCCTGGAACGCGAAGGTCTTGAGCTCTACGCCCGGGTGGTTGCGCATGAAAGCGTCGACCATGAGGGTCGCCGACAGCGGGCCGTGGACCACCAGGCCCGGGTAGCCCTCCTCGTTCAGGCAATAGTCCCGGTCGTAGTGGATGCGGTGTGCGTTGAAGGTCAGCGCCGAATAGCGGAACAGCTGGGTCTCGGTGGGGCGCACCACATAGGAGTAGTCCCAGTCCGAGGTGTCGGCCGGCGCGAGCGCGGCACGCTCGGCCGCCGACTGCTCGGGAGCCCGCTGGGCGGGGGCGGCCTCCCGGTAGACGATCGTCTGCACGTCGGTGACCGCGAGCTCGCCGACGGCGAAGATCTCGTGGTCGACGGTGAGGAACACGAGGTCGCCGGAGCGCCCCGACTTGTGGACGACGTTCTTGATGGTCTGGACCTCGCGCAGCGGGTCCCCCACCGCGATCGGCCGGTGGAAGGTGACGTCGGAGCCGGCCCACATGCGCCTCGGGAACGGGATCGGCGGGAGGAACCCGCCCTTGTGCGGGTGGCCGTCCGCGGCGAGCTCGTGCTGCGGGGCATCCGGGGTGAAGTGGAGCCAGTAGCCGACCGGGAACAGCTGACCGCCCCAGGGGTCGGAGTCGTAGTCGAGGGTGGCGCGCAGCCCGGCGGACTTGGCCGGAGTGGCGAGGTCCTCGAGGCTCTGGGATCGGCCGATCCACTCCTGCAGCTGGGCGATGTCGACGGTCTCGCTCATCGGGGCTCCTTCGGGTGTGCGGGCTCGTGGGGTGAGCAGGGCGGTTCCAGCAGTCGAGCCCAGCCTACTCAGTGCCGCTGACGCTGTGCAGACCCGTCCACGGAGCGCGCGTGCCAGGGGCACTGCTTTCTCACAACTGATCTTGAGGTTTCGTGCATAGGGTCGAGGTGCAGGGTCGACCAGGAGGGTCGGCCCGACGACCGAAGGAGCTGCATATGGGACTCGGTGACAAGATCTCCAACAAGGCCGACGAGATGGCCGGCAAGACCAAGGCCGGAGTCGGCGACGCCTCCGACGACCAGTCGCTCAAGAACGAGGGGCACGCGCAGGAATCGGGCGCGAACCTCAAGCAGGCCGGCGAGAAGGTCAAGGACGCCTTCAAGAAGTAAGGCCCGCACGAGCGCACCGGAGCCCCGTCGTCCGCAGGGACGGCGGGGCTCTGCCGTGCCCGAGCAGGCCGGTAGTCTGGATCATCCGCCGGCATGAGCGGACACGGGCCGGCCACGGAGGGGGAGCAGGTGGACTATCGGGCGTCGGCGGGCACCTGGGTGCTGCGCATCTGGTTCGCGCTCGCCTTCCTCATCCACCTCCTCGCGCTCTACAGCCCGGGCAGCGGTGAGCCCGGCGCGCTCCCCGGACTCGACAAACTCGGGCACTTCGGGATGTTCGCCGCCCTCGTCACCCCACTGCTCCTCCTCGGCTCCCCGGTCGGCTGGACGCTGCTGATCGCCGCGCTGTACGGCGGGGCGAGCGAGGTGATCCAGGCGTTCGGCGTGCCGCGTCGCGCCGGTGAGTTCGGCGACTGGGCGGCCGACCTCCTCGGCATCGCACTCGCCTGGGCGATCTGGCGGGCGGTGCCGGTGGAGGAGCCCGGGCCCGAGGCGCCCGCCGCACCTCGGCGCTGACCCCGCCCGGTGCCCCTGCGACCGGCCCCGATTCCGACAAGGATCCTGGTAGCCGCCAGATGTGAAATCCGTGCATATCCGTCGTTTCGTGAGATCACGGTGTCCTCGCCCCGGCGCGGCACTGTAGCGTGGGTCATATCGTCGCCTAAACGTACTTGGATCGCTTCGCACCACGCTTCTCATGTGAACCCGGGCAGCCCCACGCACCGACGTCTCGAGGATTCACCATGACACCCACCACCGCAGCGGCCACCGTCGCCGACTCCCCCACAGCGACAGCACCGCGGCCCCGCCCGGCGGGCGCCCGGTCCCGCGCCGCGACGAGCGACTTCGCCGCCCTCAAGCGGCTCGTGCTCGATGCCGGCCTCATGGAGAAGACCCCGGTCTTCTACTGGGTCATGACGACCGTGCTCATGGCGGCCCTCGGCGGCTGCATCGCCGGCTTCGTCCTGCTCGGCGACTCGTGGTTCCAGCTCCTCGTCGCCGCTGCATTGGGCATCGTCTTCACGCAGATGTCGTTCCTCGGACACGAAGCGGTGCACAAGCAGATCTTCACCTCGCACAAGGTCAGCGACTGGTACGGCCTCATCACGGGCAACCTCATCGTCGGCCTGTCGATCGGCTGGTGGACCCAGAAGCACAACCGCCATCACGCGAACCCGAACACCAAGGGCAAGGACCCGGACATCTTCGACCCGGTCGTCGCCTTCACCCCGGAGCAGGCGCAGGCCCGCACCGGGCTCGCGCACGAGTTCACCAAGCGTCAGGGCTACCTATTCTTCCCGCTCCTCCTCCTCGAGGGCCTCAACCTCTACCGGGACGCGATCCTCACCGTCCTCACCCGCAAGAAGCTCAAGAACCGCACCGCGGAGATCGTGCTCCTGAGCATCCGCCTCATCGCGCTGCCGGCACTCGTGTTCTGGTACCTGCCGCTCGGCATGGCGTTCGCGTTCCTCGGCGTGCAGGTCGCTGTCTGGGGCTTCTACATGGGCGCCTCGTTCGCCCCGAACCACAAGGGCATGCCGCAGCTGGAGAACCGCTCGACGCTGAACTTCCTGCTCCGCCAGGTGACCACCTCGCGCAACATCGTGGGGACCACCTTCAACACGTACCTCATGGGCGGACTCAACTACCAGATCGAGCACCACCTGTTCCCGAGCATGCCGCGCCCCCACCTGAAGAAGGCGCAACGGATCGTCCGCGAGTTCTGCGCCGAGCGCGACATCCGCTACACCGAGGTCACCCTCGTCCAGTCCTACGGGGCCGTGGTGGACTACCTCAACCGCGTGGGCATCAAGGCCCGCGACCCGTTCGAGTGCCCGATGGCCGGGGCGGGACGCGCGATCTGACGCGACTCCCCGCACCCACTACCGCCGAGGCGCGGGCACAGGTTCCCGTGCCCGCGCCTCGGCTGTCGGGTGACAGCACAGCGTGGAGCGTCGGTGCGACGCAAATCGTCAGTGCACCTGGCCGGGCACCGGCGCACTGCGGGACGTCTGCACACGGCAGGGCACCGACGTGTGAGCGTGCCTGCGCCTGATGTCACCGCGCCGTCGTGCTGAACTCCACCGCCTGCGCCCGGCCCACGTCGTTCGGGCTGCCGGGGCTCATGACCACCCGGCCTGCCACGGGGTCGAACTGGACGGTGACGAGGGTCGCGGTCCGCTCCCCGAATCCCTTGCCGGGCTCGGGCACGCGGCACACCGGCGCCTCCCCCGGTCCCGTGCAGAGGTGGCCGAGCATCTCCGCGGTGTCCGCCGGCGCCGGGGCGTCCGCGACCTGTGATTCGATGAGCGCGAGGCGCTCCTCGGACATGCTCGCCGCGTTGAGCGGGAGCGCCCCGTCGAGCAGCTCTGAACCCACGAAGTGGTTCGTGTGGGCGAACCAGCCGTCGGCGCTCAACGCCTGTGTGCCGGCCGGGCCGATCTCGACCATGACCGCGGCGTCCGGTCCGGTCACCGTGATCACCGAGGACGAGGTGGTGCGCGCGGAGCGGATGATGTCGACCGCTTCGGCCACGGTGCGACCGCGCTGCAACGCGGCGGCGAGGACCGAATGGACGGGCACGCCGCCGGCCGAGTCCTCGGCGTTCTTGAGGATGTTGAGCATGACGCCCACCCGCGCGGAGTTCATGCCGATCTTGCCGAGCATGCCGTACTCGGCGAATCCGTGGTGGTCGAGTTCGCCGTCGACCCCGGTCACGCTCTGGTAGTGCCAGACATCGGCGAACTCCGCGTGCCAGTCCCAGGTCTGGACGGCCTTCGTCCCACCCGGGGCCGCGTGGACGAGGGTGGAGCATTCACGCGGGTCCACCTGGGCGAGGGTGAGGATCTCGGTGCGCGCATTGACGAGCCCGACCTGCCACAGCTCCAGGCCGGCACCGGCCGCGACGCCGGTGAGCTCGTCGACCTGCGCGGGGTCCCAGTCGGCGAGTGCGGCGAGCGACTGCTCGGCGGCGCTGCGCTGGGTGTCCACAGTGATCCCGAGGCGGGAGAAGAGTGAGGAGTAGGCGTCGACGGTGAGCGCGATTCCGCGGGCGGCCTGCTCACCTCGGCCGCGGCCGCGGGCGGCGTGGTCGGCGCCGGACACGGTGAGGAGCTCCGGCTCCACGAGCGCCGGGTCGACCACCCGGTCGGTGTCGAAGCGGGACGGCTGCGGGTCGTGCGTTTCCGTAGGTGACATGGTTCTCATGCTATCCGCGCAGCCGGAAGCCCGACAGGACCGCTCGGAAGGCGGGTTCGCCGAGCAGTTCAGTGCGGTTGCGAGGTTCCAGGTGCAGCTCAGTGCGGGCCCGGCGTCTCCAGGTGCAGCTCAGTGCGGTCCGGGCGTTCCGAGGTCAGTCCAGTGCGGCCCGGGTGTTCCGAGGGCAGTTCAGTGCGGTCCGGACGCTTCCAGGTGCAATTCAGTGCGGATACTCAGGAGTAATCGCACTGAAGTGACCGCCGAGCGGCGCGCCGGCTCCGGTCCGCACCGCGAACCCCACCCACCTAGCCACTCGCAGGCCACTCCCGCGACGCACGAGCACCCGGCAACGCCTCCGGCGCACGACCGCCCGGCCGCCCGGCCACTCCCGTGGCGCACCAGCCGGCCACCCGGCACTCCCACGGGCCCACCAGCCACGCAAGCCCCGCCGCCGATCTCACCAGCACACGCCCAGCCTTGAAAAGTCGGCACGCGGACCGTACCGTCGGTATTCAACACTGTCCGTTCGTTCGTTCGGTTCGGTGAAATTCCCGGAGAGGCGCATCACGCAGCTCGCACCGCGCATCTGCACCGCGCTTCCGTCCACACGGCACGTCGAAGGAGAATCCCGTGATCACAACCCGCTTCACCGAACTGCTCGGCATCGAGCACCCGATCGTCCAGGGCGGCATGCAGTGGGTCGGCAAGGCCCCGCTCGCCGCAGCCGTGTCCGAGGCCGGCGGCCTCGGCATCCTCACCGCGCTGACCCAGCCCACCCCGGAGGACCTCCGCGCCGAGATCCGCCGCACCCGCGAGCTCACCGCCAAGCCCTTCGGCGTCAACCTCACCATCCTCCCCACGATCAACCCGGTCCCCTACGACGAGTACGTCAAGGTCGCCGTCGAGGAGGGCATCACCGTCATCGAGACCGCCGGGGCCAACCCCGAGCCCTTCATGCCGCTGTTCAAGGAGCACGGCGTCAAGGTCGTCCACAAGTGCACCGCCGTGCGCCACGCCCTCAAGGCCGAGCGCGTCGGCGTCGACGCGGTGAGCATCGACGGCTTCGAGTGCGCCGGCCACCCCGGCGAGGACGACATCCCCGGCCTCATCCTGCTCCCGGCCGCCGCCGACAAGCTCTCCATCCCCTTCATCGCCTCCGGCGGGTTCGGCGACGGCCGCGGCATGGCCGCAGCCCTGGCGCTCGGCGCCGACGGCATCAACATGGGCTCGCGCTTCCTCGCCACCCAGGAGGCCCCGGTCCACGACAACGTCAAGCAGGCCATCGTCGAGGGCTCCGAGCTCGACACGATCCTCAACTTCCGACCCCTGCGCAACACCGTGCGCGTGCGCAAGAACGCCGTGTCCACCGAGGCCGTCGACATCCTCGCCAAGGGCGGCGAGTTCAAGGACGTCCAGCACCTCGTCGCCGGCGCGCGCGGGCGCAAGGTGTTCGAGGACGGCGACATCGAAGCCGGCCAGTGGACCGTGGGCATGGTCCAGGGCCTCATCACCGACGTCCCCACCTGCGACGAGCTCATCACCCGCATCATCAGGGACGCTGAGCAGATCATCACCGGCCGCCTCGCCGACATGGTCCGCTGACACCCACCCGGGTGCACGCCACCAGGGTGGGCGTCCCGCACCGCCACCCGGACGCACGCCGAGGGGCGGCTCTCCACGATCGGAGAGCCGCCCCTCGACGCGTTCCGCAGCTCACCCGAGGCGTTCCGCACCTCTCCCGAGGCACCCGCACCCTGCCTGGTCGGCGCACCTCGGCGGAGCCGTCGGCCCCTCCCGGGGCGCCTGCGACTCAGCCGTGCAGGCCCACCTCGGGGTCGGGCTCGGGGGCTGCGTCGGGGCCGACGGGCAGGCCCAGGTAGTACATGTGCGCGGCGGTCTCGGCGAGCGCGGCGAACAGGTTGAAGTTCTTCAGCCCCTCAAAGCCGCGCGCCCAGTGGAGGCCCTGCGCGATCGAGTACACGGAGTGGTCCTCGTTCTCCTCCCATCGCACGCGGATCTCCGCGAGGCGCTCGTCGTGGTGGAGGGCGATCTCCTCGGCCCGGACCTGCAGGCCACGGAACCGGAACCCGTGGGCGGGCAGCACGGTGACGGCCTCGTCGAGCCCGGACATGCGGCGCAGGGACTCGAGGTAGTCGGCGAGGCTGTGGGTGATCGAGGGCGCGTCGAGGCCGATGTTCGGGGTGATCGTCGGCAGCACGTGGTCGCCGGAGAAGAACATCCCGGCGCCGGCGTCGTGGAACGCGGAGTGGCCATAGGTGTGGCCCGGGGTCCACATCGAATGCACCGTGCGCCCGGAGATCGGCAGCTCGTCGTGGTCGCCGAGCACGATGATCTGCTGCGGCCAGTCCGGCACCTTGAAGGCGTCCGCGCGACGGCGCCCCTCGAGGTGGGAGATCTCCCCGTGACGCTCCTCGGGGACCCCGTAGATCTCCGCGATCGAGGCCTTGCCGTGGGCGCCGGTGACCGCCCCCTTCTCCCGTCGCCGGAAGGTGTCGAGGGTGGCGATGTCGTGGGAGTGGAGGGCGAGCCACATGTCCGGGTTCTGCGCGAACAGCGCGGGCACGAGGCCGAGGTGATCGCGGTGGTAGTGGGAGATCGCGACCCCGGTGATGTCGGTGAGCGTGAAGCCCGCCTGTGCGAGGCCCTCGCTGAGCGCCGCGAGCTGCTCCTTGCCGTCCCAGCCCGGATCGATGAGCGCGACTCCGCGGTCCTCGGCGATCGCGTAGCAGTAGGTGTAGACGAGCGGGTTGTTCGGGATCGGCACGGGGATCGCCCAGACACCCTCGGACACCTCCTGGACCGGGGGCAGCACCCGATCCTGCCAGGCCTGCCGCTGCTCGGTGCTGAGGGATTCGATCTTCATCGATCGCGCCTTTCGTCTCCGCCGGTCGTGACAACCGGCTCTTTGAAGCCATTGAACAATCGTTCGTCACATTAGCACTTCGGCCCCGGTGCAGGGTGTGCTGGCCGCGTCTCCTGCACTGCGGCACCGGCCCCGCGACGGACTCGGCGCCCGGCCGCACCCGGGCCGCCATCGGCACCTCATCGGTCCCCACCGGGGAATACCGGACGTCCCGCAGGCGTTCCCAGGACATCCGCAGATCGAAAAGGAGCCTTGTCATGAAGCGCACGCTCAAGCGACCCGCACTCACCATCGCCGCCTCCGCCCTGGGGTTCGGCCTCGTCCTCTCGGGATGCGGCGGGACCGACACCCCGGACGACGTCGAGGGCCAGACCGGCGACCCGAATGTCGATGCGCCGACGAGTGATGCTCCGGACCAGCGGCCGACCACCTCGACCGAGGATTCCGGCGGCGAGACCGAGGGCTCCGGACAGGGCATCGGCAACATCGATGTCGTCGAGACCGCGATCGCCACCGCCGAGGGCGAGGGCGGCACTGCCATGTCGATCGATTCCGACGACAACGGCACGTGGGAGGTCACGACGCTCGACGGGGAGACGAAGTTCGAGTACTCGGTCTCCGCCGACGGCTCCTCGATCGAAGCGACCGAGGAGGATTCAGCGGACACCGAGGACACGGAGGAGCTCGGCGCGGCCGACATCTCCCTGCTCGAGGCCATCAACGCCGTGGGCGAAGCGCACCAGGGCGACCTCGACGACGCCGAGCTCGATACGGAGAACGGCGAGGTCCGCTACGAGATCTCCCTGCAGGGCGAGCGGATGGACTACCTCGTCGATCCCTCCACCGGCGAGGTCACCGAGGACAGCCGCTGACCCGCTCGGAGCATTCCCGGCCGCAGCAGCGCATCGACTCCCTCGAACCGCAAGGACACTTGTCGGCTCGAGGGGGTTCTCCGTGTCCCGGCGGAGGAGTACTGTCGGTTACGGGGACCGGCGACCGCCGGCCCGCCGGGACCGGAAGGAGATCCACGATGTCCGATGTGACCACCATGCTGGAGACCCACCCGAACGACTCCACCGGAGTCGACCGCACAGTCCTCGCCGAGTGCATCGCCGCATGCTTCGCCTGCGCGCAGACGTGCACCGCGTGCGCTGATGCCTGCCTGGCCGAGGACATGGTCGCCGAGATGCGCCGCTGCATCACCACCGACCAGAACTGTGCGGACATCTGCGCCGCCACCGGCGCCGTCCTCACCCGCCGGACCGCGGTCGATGACGCTGTGACGCGCGCTCTGCTCGAGGCCTGCCGGGCGGCGTGCAGGGCCTGCGCGGAGGACTGCGAGCAGCACGCGGAGATGCACGCGCACTGCCGGGTGTGCGCCGAGGCATGCCGCCGCTGCGAGAAGGCCTGCGCCGCACTCCTCGACGTGCTGAGCTGAGGCGCTGACCAGCCGGTACCCGAGCCGCTCCGCACCGACCCTCTCGTCCCGATTCCTGTGCTCGGGCCGCGGGGGTTCTGTGTGTCCCCCCGAGGATCCTTCCGGCCCGGATGTCTAGAATGTGGACAAGCACTCGCCACCGCCCCCAGGGAGACCCGTGACCGACCCGCGCAGCACCTCGGACTTCGACCGCCTCTTCTACGAGGATGACCCGGGCGCTCCGTCCGAATCCGCCCCCGGGCGTCGGCGTCCGCGGAAGAAGAAGACCGGACGGCGCGTCCTCGTCGGTGCACTGATCCTCGTCCTCCTCGCTGTGCTCGGCCTGGGGGCGTACGGCTTCTACATCGCGAACCTCTACGACTCCGGGAAGCAGGAGGTCACCGACGAGGAGGCTTTCGGCGGGGCGCGGCCGGAGACCTCGGGCGAGGGCATGAATGTCCTGCTGCTCGGCTCCGACGCGCGCGACGAGGATGTCGACTACGAGAACTCGCGCGGATTCCGCAGCGACACGATCATGGTCATGCACGTGCCCGAGGATCGCTCCGGTGTCCAGATCATGTCGATCCCCCGCGACATCTGGGTCGACATCGAGGGCCACGGTCAGGCGAAGATCAACGCCGCGATGTCCTTCGGCGGACTGCCCCTGGCCACCTCCACGGTGAGCGACTTCATCGGCGCCCCGATCCACCACGTCGCGATCATCGATTTCGAAGGGTTCCAGGCGCTCACCGATTCCCTCGGCGAAGTCGAGGTCGAATCCGAGCAATCCTTCGAGTCCGGCGGCCACTCCTTCCAGGAAGGCACGAACACCCTCGACGGCGAGCAGGCGCTCGCCTTCGTGCGGGCCCGCAAGAACTTCGGCGACGGCGACCTCCAGCGCAACCGGAACCAGCAGGCGTTCCTGTCCGGTGTGATGAATGAGCTCATCAGCCGCGACACGCTGAGCGACCCGACCCGGATCTCCGGGATCGTGCGTGACTTCTCGCCGTACATGACGGTCGACTCCGGTCTGAGCTCGGGGACCATCGGTTCGCTCGCCTACCAGCTGCGCGACGTCCGCCAGGACGACATCGAGTTCTTCTCCGCACCCATCGGCGGCCTGGGGACCTCCTCGGACGGGCAGTCCTACCTCAGCGTCGACGAGGATGAGCTCGAGAAGGTCCGCACGGCGTTCGCCGAGGACACCGTCGGCGATTACGCGGCACAGGCGGAGACTCAGCACCTGTAGGAGCGCGGTCCTATACTCGGACTCGTCCCAGTCCCCAGCCGGAGGTGGTGCGTGCCCTTCACCCGGACGGTCCTCGACGTCGCCGCAGACCATCCCGCCCGGCCCGCCGTCGTCGGGTCGGATGAACGCCTGACGTACGCCGAGCTCGTCACCGACTCCGCGCGCCTGTTCGCCGCGGTGTCCGGGCTCCACGCTGAGCAGGTCAGTCCGCCTGAGCCCGTCCCGGAGACCCACGGCATCCCGATCACCGCGGTGAGCCTGACCTCGGCCTTGCACACCGCCCGGATCATCGCCGGCCTCGGACTGCACCGCGCCGTGTCGGCCACGATCGACCCGCGCTGGCCGCTCGCCCACCAGGTGCGCGTCATCACGACCACCGGGATCGGCGTCGTCGTCAGCGACTCCGCAGAGCTCGCCGAGGCGCTCGCCGCCGCCGGCTGGACCGGCACCGTGATCCCCCTCGACCGACTCCGCGAGCGCGAGGCCCGGTCCCACCCCACCGAGCGGCCCGGGGTGCGCGACGGCGCCGAGGCGTTCCTCCTCCTCTTCTCCTCCGGCACCACCGACAACCCCAAGGCCTTTCTCAAGACCCGGCGCCAGTACCGCGACAACTACGCGGTCTCGAGCGCGCACCTCGAGCCCTGCCCCGGCGTCGCCACGCTGGCGCCCGGCCCGATGTCCTACAGCCTCACCCTCTACGCCCTCATCGAATGCCTGGCCTCGGGCGGGAGCTGCCACGTCGCGGACCGCTTCGATGCGATCGACGCCGGGCGGCGCGTCGCCGCGGAGTCGATCACCCGGGTCGTCGCGGTGCCCGCGGTCGTCCAGGGTCTCACCGATGCCGCGCGCCGCGACCCGGAGCGGTTCACCGGCCTCGAGCTCGTCGTCACCGGAGGGGCGAACCTGTCTGCGCGGATCCGCGAGGGCTTCGCCGCCGCGCTGCCGGCCGCTCGCCTCATCAGCTACTACGGGGCCGCGGAGATCGGCTTCATCGGCGACAGCCGCGCCGGCGACGGCACGCTCATCAGCATCTACGAGGGCATCACCGTGAGCATCCGCGACGACGCCGGGGCCGAGGTGCCCGCCGGCGAGGTCGGCACCGTGTGGGTGCACGCGGCCGCCTGCTCCGACGGTTACGTCGGCGCGACGAGCACCGCACGCCTGGTCGGTCCCGATGGGTTCGCCACGGTGGCCGACCAGGGTCGGATGGTCGACGGCCGGCTGAGCCTGAGCGGGCGGGCCGGGGACATCGTCGTCACCGGTGGGCACAAGGTCTCCCTGCCCGAGGTGGAGCGCGCCTTCGAGACCGTGGAGGGCCTCGGCGAGGTGTGCGCTGTCGGTGTCCCGAGCGCGCAGCTCGGAACCGTGGTCGCACTCGTCATCGAGGGCGGGGCACCGCCCAAGGCGCAGCTCCTCGCCCACGCGCGGGCGCATCTGGCCCCGCAGTTCGTCCCGGGCCGCTGGTACTCGGTGCCGCAGCTGCCGCGCACCGTCGGCGGCAAGATCCGCCGCGGCGAGACGACGGAGCTCGTGCTGGCCGCCGGGACCGGGGTGACGCGCCTGTGAGCCGGGGCGGAGTGGAGCGCCGGGGCGTCGTCGTCACCGGGATGGGGGCGATCACCCCGAGCGGACTCAGCGTCCGGGAGACCTGGGATGCTGTGGTCGCCGGTCGCAGCGCCATCGACGTGCTCGACGGGGAGGAGTTCGCGGACCTCCCGGTGCGGATCGGGGCGCAGGTGCGCGGATTCGATCCCACGGCCGTGGTCCCGAAGTCCCTGGCCCGGCGGCTCAGCGCCGTCCAGGCCTGGGCGATCGCCGCCGCCGACGAGGCGCTGCGGCAGGCGGGCCTGCTCGAGGGCGGAACGTCGGCGACCGGCACCACCGCGAGTCCGCAGGCGCCGGTCGTCGCACTGCCCTGGGACGCCCACCGGTTCGGCATCATCGCCGCCTCCGGCTCCGGGCCGGTCGCGGCGATGCAGGACGCCACTCGCGCACTCCTCGCCGACGGTCCGCGCGGCGTGCCGCTGACCCTGGCGATCTACGGCGCCCCGGATGCCGCCGCGGCCCTCCTGAGCCAGCGCTATGCCGCGACCGGCCCGGCGCAGGGCGTCAACGCGACCTGCGCGAGCGGTGCAGTGGGGCTCGGCGAGGCGCTGCGGAGGATCCGCCACGGCTACGCCGATGCAGTGCTCGTCGTCGGGATGGAGGACTGCCTCAACCCGGTCAACCTCGCCTCGAACATCAACATGCGCGCGCTCGCCGCCGGGTACGAGGACGAGCCGAGCGCGGCGAGCCGGCCCTTCGACGCGGGTCGGACAGGGTTCGTCATGGCGGCGGGCGCCTCGGCGATCCTCCTCGAATCCGCGGACGCCGCCCGGGCTCGCGGCGCGGAGGTGCTCGCCGAGCTCGCCGGGGCCGGTGCGGCGAGCGACGCCCACCATCCGACCGCCCCGCACCCGGAGGGGCGGGGTGCCGCGCAGGCGATGCGCGACTGCCTGGCCGACGCCGGCCTCGGCCCCGAGGCGGTCGACCACATCAATGCCCACGGCACCGGCACCCCGCAGGGCGATGCCGCGGAGATCCGGGCGATCGACGCGGTGCTCGGCGCGCGGGCCCGGCGGGTGCCGATCACCGCGACGAAGTCGAGCACCGGCCACCTGCTGGGCTGCGGCGGGGTGACCGAGGCGATCCTCGCCGTGCGCACACTCGGCACCGGCCTCATCCCGCCCACGCTCAACCTCGACGAGCCCGCATTCCCCGACCACGACATCGTGAGCGGTGCCGCCCGAAAGGCCGAGGTATCCGCCGTGCTGTCGAACTCGTTCGGGTTCGGCGGGCACAACGCCGCCGTGCTGCTGCGCCGGCCGGAGTGGCCCGGCAGCACCCCAGGGGCCCGCGCCCGACGATCCCGACCAGACCACCTGCCCGAGAAGGAGACCCCATGACCGACCGTGAGACCCGCCACGCCGAGCTCGCCGACCGCTACCTGCCCGCCGAGCTGCTCGAGCGGATCCGGGGGCGGGCGGCGCGCTACGACCGGGAGAACGCGTTCTTCTCCGAGGACCTCGAGGAGCTGCGGAAGGCCGGGTACCTCTCCCTGTTCGCGCCGGAGGAGTTCGGCGGGCCGGGGCTGAGCGTCAACGAGGTCTCCCGCCTCCAGCAGCGGCTCGCGACCGCGGCTCCGGCGACCGCGCTGGGCATCAACATGCACCTCGTGTGCACCGGCACGATCCGGGCGATGCACGAGCGCGGCGACCGGTCCCTCGACTTCGTGTTCGACGAGGTCATGGCCGGTGAGGTGTTCGCGTTCGGGATCAGCGAGGCCGGCAACGACTGGGTGCTCCAGGGCTCGAACTCGTCCGCGGTGCCCGAGGACGACGGCGGGTACCGGATGACCGGGAAGAAGATCTTCACCTCGATGTCCCCGGTGTGGACTCGGCTGCTCGTCCACGGGCTCGACTCCTCGGACCCGGAGGAGCCGACGCTCGTGTACGGGTTCCTCGAGCGCAGCGCGGACGGGATCTCCGTGTCGGAGAACTGGGACGTCATGGGGATGCGGGCCACGCAGAGCCGCTCGACGACCCTGGACAACGTGCGGATGCGGCCGGAGAAGGTGGCCAGGCGGATCCCGGCCGGGCCGCACCCGGACCTGCTGACCTTCGGGATCACCGCGAACTTCCAGCTCCTCATCGCCTCGGTGTACGCCGGGCTCGCCGCCCGCGCGCTCGAGGTGGCGGCGGAGTCGCTGCGGAAGAAGTCCTCGGCCAAGCACGGCACGACCTTCGCCGAGATCCCGCAGTTCCGCGACCGGCTGGCCGATGCCGCGCTCGACCTCATGCCGGTGGCCGCGCAGCTCGAGGCGTACACGCGGGATCTCGACGAGCTCGTCGACCACGGGGCCGGCTGGCCGCGTCGGCTCGTGTCGGCCCGGATCAAGGCCGGCGAGGCGGCCAGGCGCGCGACCGAGTCCGCGCTCCACTGCTCCGGCGGGGCCGGCTTCGACAACAGCCACGAGCTGGGCCGGCTCTACCGCGACGCGCTGGCCGGGCTGTTCCACCCGGCGAGCCCGGATGCCGCCCGCCCGATGTTCGCCGCCGCGCTGTTGGACGATTGAGGCTCCCGATCGCGGCTGCGCTCACCGGACTCCGCTCGATTCGAACGAGACCTCGATGGTCGGCATCGCACTGGCCGCTCTCGGGCCGCTCGCGTTCGGCTTCGGCCTCGAGGTGTCGCGGTCGTGGACCTTTCCGATGATCGGGCTCGGAGTCATCCTGCTCCTCCAGGCGATGAACGGGATGCGATCCGGCCGAACCGGGTCCGGGGCGGCGTAGGATGAGCCCCACCCGCACCTCGTCGAGGAGGACCCCATGTCACTCGATCCGACCGGATACGACGCCCTGAGCTTCGACTGCTACGGCACGCTCATCGACTGGGAGGCCGGCATCGCTGCCGTGATCGGCCCGTGGGCCCGGCGGCACCGACCGGAGATGTCGGACGAAGGCGTGCTCGTGGCGTACTCGGAGAACGAGGCCGCGGTGCTCCGCGAGACCCCGGGGATCCTGTACCCGGATGCGCTGCGAGAGGCGTTCCGGCGCACCGGCGAGGCCCTCGGCCTGCCGGTGACCGACATCGAGGCCGATACTCTGGGCGACTCGGTGCCCGATTGGCCCGCTTTCGACGACTCCGCCGAGGCGTTGGCGATCCTCAAGGATCACTACGCGCTCGTCATCCTCTCCAATGTGCACCGCGCCGGTTTCGCGGCATCGAACGAACGGCTGGGTGTGGAGTTCGACGAGATCCTCACCGCTCAGGACATCGGCTCCTACAAGCCGAATCCGGCGAACTTCGAGGCGCTGGAGCGGAGGGCCGCGGAACGGGGGTGGTCCGGACGCCTCCTGCACGTGGCCCAGTCGCTGTTCCACGACCACGTGCCGGCGCAGCAGTTCGGGCTGCCCGGCGTGTGGATCAACCGTCGTCACGACCGGCCCGGTTGGGGCGCGACACCGGATCCGCAGGCATCCGTGGACATCGCCGCCGAGTACCCGTCACTCATGGACTTCGCCCGGGACGTGGAGAGAGCGTTGGGGAGGGAGAACTGACACCACGATCTGTCATATGACAGATCATGACGTTATTCGACACCCGCGGATTGACCGAGCCGGAGGTTCTGCGGCCTACTGAGGTGGTCCGCCACGGTATCGGATGGCCGGTTCGCATCCGCTGTCGAACCTTCCGGCCGTGATGCGGACTCCATCATCCGACGACCGGAGCGTGATCCGCCATGAGCCGTGCCCCCGAGCATCCCCGCTTCACCGAGTCCCCCGATGACGCCCAGTCCAAGACCCTGCGCGCCGCCGGGACCTGGACGGGTCAGCAGCAGACGCGCGTCGAGGCGCGGGACTTCACCTTCACGGTGGACGAGCCGGAGAGGATCGGCGGCCGTGACGAAGGCCCCACTCCCATGGAGTACCTCGCCGGATCAGTCGGTGCCTGCATCACCGTCGTCATCGACCAGGTGGCCGGCCGCCGCGGCCTCGCGCTCACGGGCATCTCCACGTACTCGCTCGCCCGCCAGGACCAGCGCGGGCTCGCCGGCACCGCCGACGTCCAGCCGTACTTCCACAGCTACCGCCTGCAGGTGTGCGTGGGGACCCCGGAGACCGACGAGCAGGTGCTCCGGGACTTCGCCACCGCGGTCGAGCACTCCTGCCCCGCGGTGAACCTCCTCCGCGATGCCCGCATCGACCTCACCGTCGCGTGGTCGTTCGCCGCCGGGGTCGAGGACGGCGCCGCTGAAGCCGCGTGCAACACCGCACTCGGCTACACCTCGCCGTCCGAGGACTTCACCGAACCCGTCATCACGTTCGAGAACGCGGATGCACCCGCACCCGCCGTCGGCGCCGAGGAGACGGGCGCACGCGCATGACCGCCGTCGGACTGTGGACGATCGGACTCGCCTCGGCCTACACCCTCTGGCTCGTGGTGGGCGGCCGGGTCGCGCTGCGCCGCCGGGAGACGGGTCGAGCCGGATTCTTCGTCGGGGGACGCACCTTCAGCCCGTGGACCGTGGCCTTCTGCATCACCGGCCTGTTCTCCGGCTCGTCCTTCATCGCGATCGTCGAGCTCAGCTACCGGACCGGTGTGTCCGCCGTCTGGTACGGCGTCGCGGAGACCGTGCAGGTGCTCCTCATCGCCCTGCTCCTGGTCAAGCCGCTGCGCGAGAAGCTCGTGGTGACGGTGACCGGCATCATCGGTGACCGGTTCGGACGGGCGGCGAAGGCCATCAGCTCGATCATCACCGGCCTGACCTTCCCGATGTACTCCGTCGCCACCACGATCGCCTTCGCCTCCGCGCTGCACATGGTGACGGGCCTGACGCTGCCGCTGTCGATCGCGGTGACCGCCGCCGTCCTCCTCGCGTTCCTCTCCTCCGGAGGCATGCACTCGGTGGCCTTCAGCCAGACGATGAACGTCATCATGATCTCCCTGATGTTCGCCGTCGGCGTGTGGGCGATCACGGTCTCCCCCGGGTTCGGCGGAATCGCGGACTTCCGGACCGGCAATCCCGAGATGTTCGATCTCTCGAGCGCCGGCGTCTCGCTCATCGCCGCATGGTTCGGCACCTTCGTCATCAACGTTCCGCTCGCCCAGGCCGCTTTCCAGATGTCGATGTCGGCCAGCAGCCCGGAGAACGGCCAGAAGGGCCTCTATCGGGCCGCGATCATCGGCGTCCCGCTCATCCTGCTCGGGGTGTTCCTCGGTGTCGCCGCGGCGGCGATCGTGCCGGATGCCGCACTGCCGCTCGTGGCCATCCCCGAGTACATCGTCGGCGTGCTCCCGGCGTGGGCGGCCGGACTGTTCTTCGTCGGACTCTGGGCCTGCGCCCTGGGCTGGGCCGGACCGTGCCAGTTCTCCGGCGCCACCTCGCTGGGCCGGGACCTGGGTTCGGCACTCAACCCGCGCGCCACGGAGGCCCAGCTCGTCCGCTACACCCGCTGGGCTCTCGTGGGGCTCACCATCGTCATGGTGATGTTCGCCCTGCTGCGGTCCGAGCAATCCGCGTGGTGGAACGTCATGGCGTGGACCCTGCGCAACGGCGCGACCTTCGCCCCGGTGCTCGCCGCGTTCTTCTGGCCGCTCGCCACGCGGTCGGCCGTGCTCACCGCGCTGCTGGCCGGATTCGGCTCCGGGCTCACCTGGTACACGCTCTCCGACTTCGATCCGACGGCCTTCTTCCTCGGCATCCACCCGGTGTGGGTCGGCATGATCGCGAACCTCACCGGCCTCACCGTCGTCACCCTCATCCACCGTCGCTGGGGCACGGTGCCGGTCGGGCGGCGCAGGCAGCGCGGACAGGCCTTCCTCCTGCTCGCCGCGGTGATGCTGACACTCTCAGTGTTCGTTTGGCCGTGGCTCGCCGGGCACGGTCTCATCGGGATGGCCCTGTTCATCGTCGTCGTGGCGCTGTTCGCCGCCACGGTCTCCCTCACGGTCGCCGCACCGGGCCGAGGTGAGAAGGCGGAAGCCGCGGATCCGGCCGAGACGCACAGCGCGCCGACGGGTGGGTGACGACGGCCTCGGCTGCCAGCCGCCGCTAGAACTCGCGGTCGGCGACCCGCACGCGGTGCACGGCCGCGAGCGCGGCGCTGAGCTCGGCGGCCGGAACCGGCCCGGCAAGGGCCTCGAGCATGCGCTCGCCCGGGGTATCGGGGTCCGCGAGGTAGAGGCGGGTGTACGCGGTGGATTCCGGTTCGAAACGCCATGCCTCCGACAGAGGACCGGCATCGACGACGTCGAAGCCGATCTGCTCGATGAGGGCGGCGGCCTGTTCCTTCGCCGCCGGATCGTCCCCGGCGATCGGCAGAGCCGTCCGATCGGACGCACCGGCCGGCCGGGCGAGCTGCGGGATGTGGTGCGCGAGGATGCTGCTGAAAGCCTTGACGACGCGGGCGGTCCCGAGGCGCGCCTGGACGTATTCGCCCTCGGTGACCTCCTCGTCGTCGAGCACCGAGATGCGACCGTCCCTGAACGGGTAGTAGTTCGTCGTGTCGAGCACGGTCTTCCCGGCGAGCGCATCGACCGGCAGGTCGTCGACGGCGGTGAGCGGCACGGAGACGACGACGATGTCTCCGGCGGCCGCCGCCTCTGCCGGCGTGCCCGCCGAGGCGCCGTCGCCGAGTTCCGCAATGAGCTCGTCAAGCGTCTCCGGGCCGCGCGAATTGCTCAGCACGACGTCGATCCCCGCGGCGACCGCGAGCCGTGCGATCGCGGTGCCGATGGCTCCGCTGCCGATGATTCCGAGAACGGTCATGGGGTCTCCTTCTTCAGTCAGCACTGCCGACAGGGTCCGGCTGGGATCCGTGCCCGGCCGGGGACGGCACAGGTGGCGTCTTCCGCCGGGAGGTGCCCGGCACCTCGGCGACGGAGGAACCGCGCCATGGCGGTGAGTCAGGGATTCGAACCCTGGGAAGGGGGTTGCCCTTCAACGGTTTTCAAGACCGTCACATTCGGCCGCTCTGTCAACTCACCTCGCACCGCGAGGCCGGCCGGGAGACCCGTTTTGCCTGGCGGTGCATCCCATATTCTGTCATATCCGCACCCTCCGCCGAGGCTCCGCGATGTCCCCGCTGCGACACCCAGGTGTCCTATAACTGTCCACCCGATCCGGATCGGGTCCCGCCCGCGCGCCCGCACCTCGGGACCGGTGAGATCGTGTCCCCGCCAGTCGGTAGGCTAGGAGGCGGACCCATCGGTCCCGTGAAACCGAGCCTGTCAGGAGACATCCTCAATGCAAGTGTGGCCAGGAACGCCCTACCCTCTCGGTGCGACCTACGACGGTACCGGAACGAACTTCGCGATCTTCTCCGAGCCCGCGGAGAAGGTCGAGCTCTGCCTCTTCGACCAGTGGGGCAACGAGGACCGCATCGAGCTCACGGAGAAGGACGCCTACGTCTGGCACTGCTACCTCCCGCAGGTCGAGCCCGGACAGCTCTACGGCTACCGCGTCCACGGTCCCTACGACCCCGACAACGGCCTGCGCTGCAACCCCAACAAGCTCCTCCTCGACCCCTACGCCAAGGCGGTCTCCGGGCAGATCGAGTGGGGCCAGGCGATGTTCTCCTACCCGATGGGCGGCGACGGCACCGGTTACAACGAGGACGACTCCGCGGACTCGATGATGCTCGGCGTCGTCATCAACCCCTACTTCGACTGGCGCGGCGACCAGCATCCCAACCACCCGTACTACCAGTCGGTGATCTACGAGGCGCACCTCAAGGGCCTCACCCAGATGCATCCCGACATCCCCTCGGAGCTGCGCGGCACCTACGCCGGCGTCGCCCACCCGAGCGTCATCAAGCACCTCAAGAAGCTCGGCGTCACCGCCCTCGAGCTCATGCCCGTCCACCAGTTCGTGCAGGACCAGCGCCTCGAGGAGGAGGGCCTGCGCAACTACTGGGGTTACAACACTATCGGCTTCCTCGCCCCGCACAACGAGTACTCCGCCTCCGGCCAGTCCGGCCAGCAAGTGCAGGAGTTCAAGGAGATGGTCCGCGCCCTCCACCACGCGGACATCGAGGTCATCCTCGACGTGGTCTACAACCACACCGCCGAGGGCAACCACATGGGCCCGACGATCTCCCTGCGCGGCATCGACAACACACATTACTACCGTCTCGTCGAGGACGACCGCAAGCACTACATGGACTACACGGGCACCGGCAACACCCTCAACGTCCGGATGCCGCACTCCCTCCAGCTCCTCATGGACTCCCTGCGCTACTGGGTCACGGAGATGCACGTCGACGGCTTCCGCTTCGACCTCGCCGCCGCCCTGGCCCGCGAGTTCTACGACGTCGACCGGCTCTCGACATTCTTCGAGATCATCCAGCAGGATCCCGTGGTGAGCCAGGTCAAGCTCATCGCCGAGCCCTGGGACATCGGCCCCGGCGGCTACCAGGTGGGCAACTTCCCGCCGCTGTGGTCGGAGTGGAACGGCAAGTACCGCGATGTCATCCGCGACTTCTGGCGCGGCGAGCACTCCACGGTGGGCGAGTTCGCCTCGCGCATCTCCGGCTCCGCGGACCTCTATGCGAACTCCGGCCGGCGCCCCTTCGCCTCGGTCAACTTCGTCACCGCCCACGACGGCTTCACCCTGGCCGACCTCGTGTCCTACAACGAGAAGCACAACGAGGCCAACGGCGAGGACAACCGCGACGGCGAATCCCACAACCGCTCGTGGAACCACGGCGCCGAGGGCGAGACCGACGACCCGCAGGTCCTCGCCCTGCGCGCCCGCCAGCAGCGCAACTTCATCGCCACCCTCGCGCTGAGCCAGGGCGTGCCGATGCTCAGCCACGGCGACGAGCTCGGCCGCACCCAGAACGGCAACAACAACGCCTACTGCCAGGACTCCGAGCTCGCCTGGATCGACTGGGAGAACGCCGACCAGCCGCTCATCGAATTCACCGCCCGCGTGTTCGAGATCCGCGAGCACCACCCGACGTTCCGCCGCTCCCGGTTCTTCGACGGGCAGGTCGTGCGCTCCGACGTCGACCAGCCCCTGCCGGACCTCGTGTGGCTCAACACCGACGGCGAGGAGATGATCGTCACCGACTGGCACACCTCCTTCGCCCACGCCGTCGGCGTCTACCTCAACGGCAGCGGCATCCAGGGCATGGACAAGCGCGGTCGCCCGATCCGCGACGAGGACTTCCTCGTCTTCTACAACGCCTCCCTCGAGGACGTCGACTTCGTGTTCCCCGGCGAGGACTTCGCCCCCGGCTGGGAGGTCCAGCTCGACACCGCCGGCGAATTCACCGAAGAGGACGTGTTCACCGCCGGGGAGAAGATCACCCTGTGCGGCAAGTCCATGCTCATCCTCAAGGAGGCGAGCACGCAGGAGGAGACCGCGATGACCGTCGAGGCCTCCCTCGCCTCGCGCAGCGCCGCCGGTCAGGCCGCCGGTGACGAGCCGTCGAGCCGCACCGGCACCCGGCAGGTCGAGGACCTCGGCGTCCCGGGCCAGGCCGGCGAGAAGGTCCGTCCCGGCTACGAAGAGATCTGAGCGCCGCCCGAGCCCACCCGACCGAGCAGGAGTGAGATTGAGTCAGCGCCCCACCCCCGTCCCCGCGTCCACCTACCGGTTCCAGCTCACCTCCGACTTCACCCTGTTCGATGCCGCCGAACAGATCCCCTACCTCGCCGGCCTCGGCATCGACTGGGTGTACCTCTCCCCCGTCCTCGCCGCCGAACCCGGGTCGACCCACGGCTACGACATGGTCGACCCCACCCGGGTCGACGAGGCACGCGGCGGGCGGGCCGGGCTCGAGGCGCTCTCCCGCGCCGCTCACGCCGCCGGCATGGGGGTGCTCGTCGACATCGTCCCCAACCACATGGGCGTCGCCACACCCGTGCACAACCGGTATTGGTGGGATCTGCTGACCTTCGGCGAGGCATCCCGGTACGCCCAGTGGTTCGACGTCGACTGGGCGGCCGGCGCGGACGACACCGCGCCGTTCCGCCCCGCCGACGGCTGGACCCGCCCGGCCACCGGCAAGCTCGTCCTCGCCGAGCTCGGTGCCCCCGAGGACCTCGGGAAGCTCGAGATCCGCGAGCACGAGGGCAGCCCCGTGCTGGCCTACTACGACAACCTCTACCCGGTGGCCCCGGGCAGCCTGCAGGACGGGATGACCCCGCAGGAGCTCCACGCGGTGCAGAACTACCGGCTCGTCCACTGGAAGCACGAGGACTGGGGGCTCAACTACCGCCGCTTCTTCTCGATCAAGACCCTCGCCGGGATCCGCGTCGAGGACCCCGCCGTGTTCGCAGCCACTCACCGTGAGATCGCCTCCTGGTTCACCGCGGGCCTGGTCGACGGGCTGCGCATCGACCACATCGACGGGCTCGCCCGGCCCGAGGAGTACCTCGCCCGGCTCACCCACCTCACCGGGGCCTACATCGTGACGGAGAAGATCCTCGCCCTCGAGTCCCGCGGTGCCCGCGAGCTGCTGCCGGCCGGCTGGGCCGAGGCCGGCGCCCGCGGCACCACCGGCTACGAGCTCATCGCCTACATCGACGGTGCGCTCACCGACCGTGCCGGGTTCTTCCACCTCGAAGCCGCCCGCCAGCAGCTCTTCGCCGGCGGTCCGCTGCCCGGTGAAGCGGGCGAGGGGGCGGACGCCGCCGAGGAGCCGGCGGACCTCGCAGCCGCCGGCCGCCACCTGCAGCGCCACCCCACCTCCGTGCACGGCCTCTTCACCCAGATCGAGCAGGCCGCCAAGACGCACTTCGCTTTCGGCCCGCTGTCCGGGGAGATGCTCCGTCTGGCCCGCGAGCTCAAGGCGATCGGCTGGTTCCACTGCGATGCCCGCTCCCGCGCCGTGATCGGCGCCGACCCGCTCGACATCGACATCGAGCAGCTCGCCGACGTGTTCGGGATCCTCGCCGCCTCCCTGCCCGTCTACCGCGTCTACCGCCCGGCGCCCACCGACCGCGAGCACTTCCTGGCCCAGCTGTCCGACACCGTCGATACCGCGGACCTGCCGCCGCTGAGCGAGGACGGCCAGATCATCATGCGCGCGCTGTCAGCGATCCGCTCGACGGCCCGCTCCGCGACCGCCTCGGACCGGCTGCTCGCGTACCTCGGCGTCGTGCTCACCACCGCGAACCACCCCACCTTCATCCGGTTCGCCCAGTCCACCGGCGCGATCATGGCCAAGGGCGTGGAGGACACGACCTTCTACCGCTACGCCGCGCTCACCGCGCTCAACGAGGTGGGCGGCCGGCCGGAGGAGCCGTTCGAGCCGACCGCGCTGTGGCAGGAGTTCGAGCGCCGCATGCGCACCACCCCCTACGGCCTCAACTCGCTGAGCACGCACGACACCAAGCGCAGTGAGGACACACGCGCCCGCATCCTCGCTCTCGCCGAGCTCCCCGGCGAGTTCCTCGCGTTCCTCGCCGCCGCCCGGCAGCGCACCTCCGTGCGCTACCGGCCCGACGAGTCCGACCTCATGGTCACCGCCGGAGCACAGTACGGCGTCAACGCGAGCATCGAGCGCACCAAGGCGCCGCTCGCGGCGGACACCTCGTTCGACATCCTCCTGTGGCAGGCGGTGCTCGGTGCCTGGCCGGCCACCCCGGAGCGGCTCACCGAGTACGCGCTCAAGGCCGCCCGCGAGCAGAGCCTCTACACCTGGTGGACGGACAACCACGAAGAGTTCGAGGGCGAGCTGCGCGCCGCCATGGAGGCCACCGAGCAGGATCCGGAGCTCCGCGCCCTCATCGAGGACATGGACGGCCGGATCCGTGCAGCCGGGCACTCGAACGGACTGGTCGCCAAGGCGCTCCAGCTGCTCGCCCCCGGCGTCCCCGACGTCTACCAGGGCACCGAGCTGTGGGACCGCTCGCTCGTCGACCCGGACAACCGGCGCCCGGTGGACTACAGCGAGCGCGGCCGCCACCTCGGCGGCATCGACCGGCTCGATCTCAGCGATGAGGCGGCCTGGGACTCCGGCGCGGTCAAGCTCCTCCTCACCTCCCGCCTGCTCCACCTGCGCACGCGCCTGCGCGAGGTGTTCGTCCCCGACAGCCCGCTGCTCACCGGCCCGCCGGTGCCGGTGGGGCGGACGGGCACGCAATGGGAGCATGCGCTGGCCGTGCTGTTCGGCGGGCGCGTGCTGCTCGTCGGAACCCGCCTGCCGATCGGCCTGGCAGCGGCCGGCGGGTGGGCCGACACCGCGGTCACCGTCGCCGCCGAGGACCTCCGCCCGCTCGAGGAGGACGCCTACCTCGCCCAAGTGCTCGCGGAGACGGACCCCGACCGCTCCGCTGGCGGCCTCCCCGCGGACGACACCGGGACCAGCGCCGCCGGCACCACCGGTTCTGCGGAGTCCAGCGAGGCCCCCGCGCCCGAGGCGCCCTGCCGCTGGCGGGACGTGCTCACCGGAGCCGAGTACACCGGCACCCGCCTGCAGGTCGCCGAGCTCCTCGACCGCCTGCCCGTCGCCGTCCTCGAACGCGTGGAGTAGACCCATGACGCGATACCCCGGCATCGACGCCACCTACCATTTCCCCGACTACCCGAGCATCCCGCGCGGGTTCGTGAACGGCCCCGAGGCCGGGCCGGGCTCCGATGCGGGTTCCGGCACCGGCATCAACCCGGTCACCGGCAGCGACCCGGTCACCGGCAGCGACCCGGTATTCCGCGTCTGGGCCCCGGCTGCCGGAACCGTGCGCCTCGCCTGGCGCCTCGCGGACGCGCCCTACGGCACCGACTTCGCCCGCACCCAGTACCGCGAGGCCCCCGTTCAGGGCGAGGAGCTCAGCGCACTCGGCTTCCACACCGAGGCGATGGAGGCCACGCCCGCCGGCTGGTGGGCCGTCACCGCTCCCTCCGCTGCGCTCACCGCCGTGCTCCGCGATCTCGCGGACCACGCCGCGGGCGCCGCCGGCGGCACCGAGGCCCCCGTCATCGAGTACGGCTACCTCCTCGACGAGGATCCGACGCTGCGCCCGGACCCGCGCTCCCGCCGGCAGCCCTACGGGCCGCATGGCCCGTCGGCCACGGTGCCGGTCCTCGGACAGCCGGGGAGCACCTCGGCAGCGGGCAGCAGCCCGAACGGCGGCTGGGCCGACCGCGCCGACGGCGAGCCGGCCCCCACCTCGGCGTCGGACGCCCCTGCGGCGAACCGCGCCTCGGACGGCGGCTGGGCGGGCCGGGCCTGGGACTCTTCCCCGGTCTACGAGCTCCACATCGGCACCTTCACGAGCGCCGGCACCTTCGACGCGGCGATCGAGAAGCTCGACCACCTCGTGCGCCTGGGCATCGGCTGGGTCGAGCTGCTCCCGGTCAACACCTTCGCCGGCCTCCACAACTGGGGGTACGACGGGGTGGGCTGGTTCGCGGTGCAGGAGAGCTGCGGCGGGCCGGAGGGGTATCGGCGCTTCGTCGAGGCCGCCCACGCCCGCGGGATCGGCGTGATCCAGGACGTCGTGTACAACCACCTCGGGCCCTCGGGCAGCTACCTGGGGATGTTCGGGCCCTACCTCCACGCCGCGGCGGCGAACCCCTGGGGCGACTCGATCAACCTCGACGGCCCGGGCTCGGACGAGGTGCGTGCGCTCATCCTCGACGACCTCGCGATGTTCGCCGCCGACTACGGCGTCGACGCGTTCCGGCTCGACGCCGTCCACGCCCTTCTCGACTCGCGCGCCCTGCCGATCCTCGAGGACATGACCGTCCACATGGAGGAGCTGGCCCGCACGCTCGGACGCACCCACCCGATCCACCTCATCGCCGAATCCGATCTCAACGCGCCCCGGCTCATCACCGCTCGCGACGACGGCGGGGACGGCCTCACCGGCCAGTGGAGCGACGACTTCCACCACGCCGTGCACGTCGCACTGACCGGGGAGACCGAGGGCTACTATGCCGACTTCGCGGACCCCGAGGCGCTCCCGAAGGTGCTCCGCAGCGGCTTCTTCCACGACGGGACGCTCTCGACCTTCCGCGGCCGCGCCCACGGCCGGCCGATCAACGGGGACCGGGTGTCACCGGGCCAGCTGATCGTCTGCATCCAGAACCACGACCAGGTGGGCAACCGGGCGGCCGGAGAGCGGCTGTCGCACCTCGTCGGCACCGATGCGCTGGCCGTCGGGGCGGTCCTCCTCATGCTCGCGCCGAACACCCCGATGCTCTTCATGGGTGAGGAGTGGGCGGCCTCGACCCCCTGGCAGTTCTTCACCGACCACCGCGAGGACTGGCTGGGCGAGGCGGTGTCGAACGGCCGGAAGTCCGAGTTCGCGCGCATGGGCTGGGACGAGTCCGCGGTGCCCGACCCGCAGGACCCGGAGACCTTCACCCGCTCCGTCCTCGACTGGACGGAGTTCGGTGAGGGCGGGAGCGGAGATGACTCGGCTGAGGAAGCCGGAGCCGGGGTTCCTGGATCCGAGGCGGCCGGAGCCGGGGCCGCGGATGCCGGGTTCGCCACTTCCGGGCTGGGCACGGGATCGGCTCTCGGGGCCGGGCCCGCAGCCCGGCGGGCGATCTTCGAGCTCTACTGCGCTCTCGGTGCGCTGCGCGCCGAGCGGCCCGAGTTCCGCGAGCTCGCCTTCGCCGACATCACGGTGGACGCGGCCGCGGACGGAGGGAGCGCCGGTGACCGGTGGGTCGCGATGACGATCGGCGGTCTCCACGTGGTCGCGAACCTCGGGACCGCAGCGGCCTCGGTGCAGCTGCCTGGGACCGCTGGGACGATCCTGCTCGACACCGCCGGGTTCCTCGCCGAGCGCGGCGCCGGGTCGGGTGAGGACTCGCATGCCTCACGAGACGCCGGTGGCGCGACCGGCGCCGATGGCGAGCTCTTCGCCTCGACCGACGCCGGCACCGTGCGCGTACCCCCGATGTCCGCGGCCGTGCTCACCACGGCGAGCTGACCCCGCGGCGCTGCCCCGGCGGCACATGTCCAGCACGACGCGCCGACCCTGCGACGCGCCGACCCTGCGGTGCACTGAACCGGCGAGGCGCTGCGCAAGCGGCGATCCGCCGCTTCATCCAACTGCGCAGTATCCGGAACCCGGCGCGCAATTGCGCGCTCGGGGCACGATACCGCGCAGTTGGATGATGCGAGTCATCCGGACGGACGGTTCACTCGAACGGGTCAGCCGGCCAGACGACTCAGCCCGCGGCCTCGAGGTCGGCGATGACGATCTTCTCCATCCCGAGCATCGCCTGCATCTGCGCCGGCGTCCGGACGAGCTCACTCATCCGCGCCGGCACCACCTGCCATGACACTCCGAACCGGTCCTTGCACCAGCCGCACTGCTCCGATTCCGGGACGTGGGAGAGCTTCTCCCAGTAGTGGTCGATCTCCGCCTGGTCGGCACACGCGATCGCGAACGACACCGCCTCGGTGATGGTGAAGTACGGCCCGCCGTCCAGGCAGCCGAACCTCCGGCCGGCCAGCGTGAACCACGCAGCGTTGACCTTCCCGGCCATACCCTGGAACTGCTCCCCCATGACTTCGAGGTCGGCGGAGTAGCGCATGATCTCGTCGATCGAGGAGTCGGGGAACACGGAGACGTAGTACTCCATCGCCTCCTCGGCGCAGTCCGCGAACCAGAGGAACGGGGTGATCGTGTCGACGACGGCCATCAGGATCCCGCTCCCGGGCCGCCGGGGAGCGGCTGGTTGATCTGGAAGCTCGCGCCTTTCGGGTCCGCGACGGTCGCGACCCGGCCGAACGGGGAGTCGATCGGCCCGTCGAGCAGCTTCCCGCCGGCCTTCTCGATCGCGGCGACGGTCGCATCGGCGTCGGCGACCCCGAAGTACGGCCGCCAGAACGATTTCGTGCCGGCGGGGAACCATTCCTTCGCCTCGCACATCCCGGCGCTCGCCTTCTCCCCGGGTGCGTTCGTCGCGTACCGGAGGTCGGGCTGCGGGTCGTCCTCATCGCTGTCCATGAGCGTGATGTCGAAGTCGAAGACCGCGGAGTAGAAGGCCGCCGAGGCGTCGAAGTCCATGCTCATGAGTTCGAACCACACCGGGGTGCCCGGCTTGCCGGAGAACACGTAGCCCTCGAAGCCGCCGTCCTCCCACAGTCCCACGAACGCCCCGGTGGGATCGCAGATCCCGGTGAAGGTCCCCACGCCCTCCATCCGGGCGGGCTCGACGACCACCCGGGCACCGTTCGCGCGGGCCTTCTCGAGGCGCTCGTCCACGCTGTCCACGGCGAGGTAGACGTCCCACGTGGGGGTGAGTTCCTCGCCGTCCGGACAGGTCATCCCGGTGGTGTCCATGAACCCGGACTGGCGGCTGCCCTCTGCGACGGCCATGCAGTAGTGATTCATCTCCGGGCCCAGATCATCGAACTCCCAGCCGAAGATCTGTCGGTAGAAGTCCATGGGATCTGCGATCCCGTTCGCACTGTACTCGAGCCAGGTGGGCTCTCCGGTCGGACGTGCCATGGTCGTGCCTTCTCTCTCCATCGCGCCGGTCGCTGCGATCGGCGGTCCGTTGTGTCCGTGTCCGGAATCGGTTGATTCCGGCCCTGTCGGTGTTCCCCACGGTAAGCCCGTACGGGCGGGCGTGATTATCCGTTCCTGCGCTCCTGCGCCCACAGCACCGGCAGGGCGGACAGCAGGGGCGCCGAGGTGCCCGGCGCCGGGCCGAGGTCGAGCGTCACCTCGGCTCCGGCCGGCAACGGTTGGGTGAGGGGGGTGCGGTGGACCGCGACGACGGGACGACCGAGTGCGAAGTGGTCGCTCACCTGCGCTGCGGGCGGCACGACGAAGGCGAGCAGCCACGGGTTCCCGGGGCACAGGGGCAGGTCGACGAGCTCTCGGTCCCGCACGAGCACACCCGCGGCGGGCAGGCCGATGGGTGCCGGCTGCGGATACCAGCCCAACCAGGTGTCTGCGCCGCCCCATCCGTCGTCCGGGTAGCGGATCCGCACCCGCACCGGGGCGTGGCCTCCGCGGGTCTGCTCGAACGGCCGAGGCGGCTGCTCGCCGACGCTCTCGGCGAGCCGGCGCAGCGCGGCCGGGGTGGTGCCGACGGCGCGGGAGAAGCGGCGGGTGAAGGTCGGCAGCGAGTCGAAGCCGACGGCGGCACACACCTCGGACACGGCGAAGTCCTCGGCCAGCAGCAGGCGCTTGGCGGCATCGAAGCGGACCGCGGCGAGGTACTGCCCGGGGCTCAGGGAGGTGACCTGTGCGAACGCACGGGAGAAGTGGGCCGGGCTGTAGCCGACGTGATCAGCGACGTCGTCGACGGTGATCCGGTCCGCGTGGAGGCGGCGCATGAACGCGATAGCGGAGAGAGCCGTGGTGTGACTCATGCCACCACTGTACGACCTCTCCCGCCGGTGCGGCAGGGCGCTCTGCGCCGCCGGTGGGATCGGCGGCACGGTGTGCGGTGCTCCGCACGAACCGGGCGCAGGGATGCGTGGAGGGGTCGTGGAGATGTGGAGCGCCGGCAGTGCGCGCCGCGCGAGGCTCCGGCCGGGCGCGGAACCGGTGACGGAGGCCTCGGCCGCGGCTAGGGTGGACAGCATCATGACTGCTCAGACTGCCGCCCCCACCGTCGGGGCCGTACGCGCCATCGCCACCCCGCACACGCTCGCCACCGAAGCCGGTCGGCAGGCGTTCGCCGACGGCGGCTCCGCCGTGGACGCGGCGATCGCCGCCGATGCCGTGCTCACCGTCGTCTACCCGCACAACACGGCGATCGGCGGGGACCTCATCGCACTCGTCGCGCGCACCGCCGCCGCGGATGCGGGTGCGGACGGGGACCCGCCCACGTCAGCGGCACCCGCCCCGGGCGCCGGATCGCAGACCACGCTCGAGCTCGTCGACGGGTTCGGGTACGCCCCGCGCGCCGTCGACCCGGCGGCATGGGGCACGAGTGGGCGGGTGCCCGCCTTCGGCCCGGAATCCATCACCGTCCCCGGCACGCTGCGCGGGTGGAAGCACCTGCACGACACCTACGGCAGGCTTCCCTGGGCGCGTCTGCTCGAACCGGCCATCGCCTGCGCCCGCGACGGCTACCCGATCAGCGAGTCGCTGCGCGGGGCGATCGACCGGACGGCCGCCTCGGGGCCGGAGGGACTCGCCTTCGTCGAGGCGATGTTCGGACCCGACTGGGCGGAGGCCGAGCAGGCGTCCAACCCGGCGCTCGCCCGCACTCTCACCCGTCTCGCCGAGGCCGGCCCGGACGACTTCTACGACGGCGCGGTCGCCGCGGACGTGCTCGCCTACCTCCAGCAGGTACGGCCGGACTTCGCGGCGGAGGACCTCGCCGACTACACGGTGCACATCGGTGAACCGCTGAGCACCGAGTTCGCCGGGCTCACGGTGAACACCGGTGGCGCGCCGTGCCAGGGGTTCGCACTCCTGCGGTACCTCGATGAGCTCGGCGAGGCCGCCGAGCCCCGTGGCGCTGCGGGGCCCGACGGTGTCGGCGGTGCCGCTGGGTCCGACAGTGTCGGGGCCAGTGGTGTCGGCGAGTCCGGTGGTACCGGCGAGTCCGGTGGTGGCAATGGGTCCAGCGGTGCCGACAGTATCGACGACGGCGCTCTGACCGACGCCGCGCTCGCCCGCATCTGGACCGGGTCCTTCGCCGCCTCGGATGCGCTGCGCGACTCCGTCCTCGCCGAGGACACCGATCCGGCGCTCCTCCTCGACCGCTCGGGGCGCCTCGGCAGCGGTGACCCCGGCGCCTCCCCCACCGGCAACGCCTCTGCCGCCGGCTCCGCCTTTCCCACCGGCGGCGCCTCCCCGGCCGACACCGTACGACCCGACGCCACCCCGCCGGCCGACGGGGACACCGTGGGGATCGCGGCGAGCGACGGGGAGGTGAGCATCTCCCTCATCCAGAGCCTGTACTCCGCGTTCGGCTCGCGCTGCCTCGACCCGCACACCGGGATCGTGTTCCAGAACCGGGGCTCGATGTTCTCCCTCGACCCGGACTCACCGCAGCTGGTCCGGGGCCGGACGCGGCCCGCGCACACGCTCATGCCGGTCATCGTCACCGACCCGACCGGCCGCCCGGCCCTCGTGCAGGCGACGATGGGCGGCAAGGCCCAGGCGCAGATCCACGCCCGCCTGTTCACGCACCTCGTGCGCGGCGGCACCGCGGCCGAGGCCGTCGCGCTGCCCCGCTGGGTGACCGGCGTTCGCCATCCGGACGACACCCCGCAGTCCGTCCATGCAGAGGAGGACGTCCCCGCCGAGGCCGTCGCGGAGCTCGAGCGCTCGAGCCCGGAGCCGGTGCAGTGGACCGCCCCGCGCACCGACTGGATGGGCCACGCGAATGTCATCGACCTGCGCGGGGAGACGCCCGAGGCCGCCTCGGACCCCCGCGCCGACGGCTCCGCCTGGGTGGGCTGAGCGGCCGGGCGGCGAACCCGTACTTGCCCGTGCCTGACCTTTCCCGCGCCTGACCTTTCCCGCGCCTGACCTTTCCCGCGCCTGACCTTTCCCGCGCCGGTGGGCGGGTCGCTCCGCCCAACTGCGCGGTATCCGAAACCGAACACGCAATTGCGCGGTGATCACCGGATACCGCGCAGTCGGCTCGTGCTCGACCCCACCGATGTGCGGTGCACGTGTGGAATCCCTGCTCACGGCTGCGACTCCTCGCCTGTGGAACGAGCACCCGTATCCACATCGCCGTCGCCGCACTTCCCGTCGCATTCGACCGCACGCACCATCGGCGCATGTACAACGTCTTCACGTATCGCGACATCGCCCATCACCCCTCGGCTGAACATCGCATCCGAACCGCGCTGTCCTGCTGCATCGACCGCCTGTCGCACGGAGTCTTCGAAGTCATCGCGCAGTGCGGTGTCCCTGGGCATCGCCCGTTCGGGTACTTCGTCGACGACCCGGGAGGCCTGCGCCCGCGCGGATCCGCGGTGGGCACACCCCGTAGCAGCGACCCGCGCTGGCGCCGATACCTCCGCCGCCGCCACCTCGGCTGGGTGCTCGCCCACGAATCGCTGTGTCCGGATGACACGGTGAGCCACCGCTCCGCTGGTCTGCTTCTCGGGATTCCGTACATCGGCCCGGAGCCGAACCGCATCGAGCTGGTCAACCCCCGGCGCAGCCGCAGCGCGAGATCGATCCACCGACGCCAGCGCATCGTGGACGCTGCGCACACGATGTCCATCATCGAGGTCCTCGCTCACCGATCACCCGTTCTCGACGATCAGACAGCCGCCGAGGCGCCCGCCCTGCCGGCGCCGCCAGTACCAGCCCCCGATAACCCGGGAACCACCGGGACGCCTGCCCCGGATCGCTCAACAGTGAGGGTCGTGGCGACCGGCTCTGCGGCGGCCATTCACGGGCCCGGCCCGGCGACGGCGGCCATCCGGTCCACGGGTGCATCGATACGATCGCTCTCGCCGCAGGCGCCTTCGACCGAATCAGGATCCGCAGCGACGGCCGGTGCCGATCGGATGATCACCACACGAGCGCGCACCGTGGTCGACCTGGCTCGCGACAGCGGCATCCAGACCGGTGTCGTCGCGCTCGACGCCTTCCTCGCCCGCGGCGAACGCGTCGGTGCCGCGGACCGGCGCAGGGGCGAGTTCCCGCCGGAGCCCGAGGCGATCGCAGCCCGCAGGGAGACGCTCGCTGAGATCATCGAATCGACCGGCCACGGTCCCGGGCGTCGTCGACTCCTCACTGCATTCGAGTGGGCGACCGGGCTCGCCGAATCACCGGCGGAGAGCTTGGCCACTGTGGGGTTCCACCACCTCGGCGTCGAGGGAGTCCAGCAGCAGGTGTGGATCGAGGATCGGCACGGGTTCCGCGTCGCGCAGGTGGACTTCCTGCTTCAGAGCAGACGACTGGTCATCGAGGTCGACGGGCTGGGCAAGTACGCGTCCGCCGCGGATCCCAACCTCATGCGGCGCGACGTCCTGCTCGACGAGAAGGAGCGCGAACAGCGCATCCGCGAATGCGGGTACACGGTCGCGCGACTCACGTGGGCCGACGTCATCGATGTCCACCGGTTCCGCCGCGCGCTCATGCGCATGGGCCTCCTGTGAGTGCTGTAGGTTCGGGGCGCCGGCGGCTCGGCGTCACCCGACTGCGCGGTATCCGAAACCGAGCGCGCAATTGCGCGGCGCCCTTCGGATACCGCGCAGTTCGATGACAGGACCACGCCCGCGCCACCGCCCGCGCCGACGGCTCCGCCCGGGTCGGCTGAACGACCCGGCTCACCCCGCCCACCTGCGGCGCAAGGTGAATTCTCGCTTCGGCACCACCCTGGCCGGCGCTTTCGGGGGCACACTGGAAGCACGCACCGTTCCCGAGCAGGAGGATCGCCATGAATTTCATCAACGGACAGCCCTGCTGGGCCGGGCTCAGCACACCCGAGGTCGACGCCTCGGTGACGTTCTACCGCGAGGTCTTCGGCTGGGACATCGAATCCCAGGGACCGGAACACGGCGACTACCGCATCGCATCCGCGCGCACCGACTCCGGACCGGTCGCCGTCGCCGGCCTCGGCGCTGCGATGGACGACACCTCGCCCTCCGACGCTCCGGCGCACCACGACGCCGGGTCCCAGCGCTCCGTCTGGCACCTCTATCTCCACTTCGACGACATCGAGCAGAGTTTCGACGAGGCACTCCACCTGGGCGCCACCGCGATCATTGAGCCGACCGACGTCGGTGAGCAGGGCACGATGGCGCTGCTCCACGACCCCGCCGGCGCGGTCGTCGGGCTGTGGCAGCCCGGCACGCATCGCGGGTTCGGGGCGGCCGCCCAGCCCGGCTGCCCAGCCTGGTTCGACCTGCACACCAAGGACTTCGACGCGGCCCGGGCCTTCTACAGCCGCTGGCTCGGCGTCGAGTTCGAGCAGCCCGAGGGATTCCCCGACACCTATGCGAGCGCGAAGGGACCCGAGGGCGACTACCTGTTCGGGATGATGGACGTGTCCCAGGTGTACCCACCCGAGCAGCCGAGCACCTGGAACACGTGCTACCTCGTCGACTCCGCCGGTGACACGCTGCGCCGCGCGGTCGACCTCGGCGCGTTCGCGATGATGGACGCCGACCCCTCGCCCTACGGCTTCATCTCCGCCTTTGCGGACCCGCGCGGCGCGACGATCTTCGCCATCGGCGGGCAGTGACATCGAACGCGAACTGCGCGGTATCCGAATGCGGCCGCGCAATTGCGCGCCTGGTTCCGGATACCGCGCAGTTCGCGGTGTGGAGCGGCGTCCGTGAGCGCCCCGTGCACCAGACCCGCCCCGTGCGGCCGCCCCGGGCTCAGCGCCCGGGGGTGAAGTACAGGGCGCCGAGGGCGGGCACGGTGACCTCGGCGGAGGCGTCGAAGCCGTTGAATCCCCCGGGCTCGCCGTCGATCCACCCCATGTTGCCCACGTCGGAGCCGCCGTAGGCCTCGGCGTCGGTATTGAGGCGCTCGGTCCACACCCCGCCGAACGGCAGCGGGATCCGGTAGTCGCCCAGCGTCCGCCCGGAGAAGTTCACCACGCACACGAGCGGCTCCCCGGAGGTCGACCAGCGGACGAAGGACAGCACGGAGTTCCCGGAGTCGGCCCCGTTGAGCCACTGGAACCCGGCCTGCACCCCGTCCTGCTCCCACAGCGCCGGGGTGTCCTGGTACAGCTGATTGAGGTCGGCCACGAGCCGCTGCACCCCGCGGTGGCCGGGGATGTCGGCCAGCCACCAGTCGAGGCCGTGCTGCTCGGACCACTCGGCCTCCTGGCCGAACTCCGAGCCCATGAACACGAGCTTCTTGCCCGGGTGCGCCCACTGGTACGCGAAGAAGGAGCGCACCCCGGCGAGCTGCTGCCAGCGGTCCCCGGGGAACCGAGCGAGCAGCGAGCCCTTGCCATGGACCACCTCGTCGTGGGAGATGGGGAGCACGTACTGTTCGCTGAAGGCGTAGACGAGCGAGAAGGTGATGTCGTTGTGGTGCCAGCTGCGGTACATCGGGTCGCGTCCGATGTAGCCGAGCGAATCGTGCATCCACCCCATGTTCCACTTGAGGTCGAAGCCCAGTCCGCCGCCGGACGTCGGTGCGGTGACACCGGGGAACGCGGTCGACTCCTCGGCGATGATCGCGACCCCGGGGTGCTTCTTGCCGACCGTCGCGGTGACCTCCTGGAGCAGCGCGATCGCGTCGAGGTTCTCCCGCCCGCCGTGCTCGTTGGGCAGCCACTGGCCGTCCTCACGCGAGTAGTCGAGGTAGAGCATCGAGGCGACCGCGTCGACGCGCAGCCCGTCGATGTGGAACTCCTCGATCCAGTACAGCGCGTTCGCGACGAGGAAGTTCCGCACCTCGGGCCGGCCGTAGTCGAAGATCAGCGTGCCCCAGTCGGGGTGCTCGCCGCGCCGCGGGTCCGGGTGCTCGTAGAGCGGCTCGCCGTCGAACCGGGCGAGCGCGAACTCGTCCTTGGGGAAGTGGGCGGGCACCCAGTCGAGGACGACTCCGATCCCGGCCTCGTGGAGCGCATCGACGAGGTGACGGAACTCGTCCGGGGAGCCGAACCGGGAGGTCGGGGCGTAGTACGAGGTGACCTGGTACCCCCAGGAACCGCCGAAGGGGTGTTCGGCGACGGGCATGAATTCGACGTGGGTGAAGCCGAGCTCGGACACGTAGTCGACCAGCTCGCGGGCGAGCTCCCGGTAGCCCAGGCCCAGGCGCCAGGAGCCGAGGTGGACCTCGTAGGTGGCCATCGGGCGGTCGGTCGGAACGGAGGCGTCGCGCGCGGCGATCCAGCCGGCGTCGCGGAAGGTGTACTCCGAGTCGGCGATCACCGAGGCGGTGCCCGGCGGCACCTCGGCGGCCCGGGCGAGCGGGTCGGCCTTCTCCACCCAGCGGCCGTCGCGGGTGAGGATCCGGAACTTGTAGATCTCGCCGGTGCCGAGGCCGGGGACGAAGATCTCCCACACGCCGGTGACACCGAGCGAGCGCATCGCATGAGCACGGCCGTCCCAGCCGTTGAAGCTCCCGATCACCTGGACCGCGCGGGCGTTCGGTGCCCACACGGCGAAGCTCGTGCCGGAGATCGCAGGGCCGCCGAGGCCGTCGAAGGTCCGGCGGTGCGCGCCGAGCACCATCCACAGCTTCTCGTGGCGGCCCTCGGCGACGAGGTGGAGGTCGAGCTCGCCGACGGTCGGGAGGAAGCGGTAGGGGTCGTCGGTGACGACGGGGCCGGAGCCCCAGTCGATCGCGAGGCGGTAGTCGGGGACGTCCGCACGGGCCAGGCGGGCCTCCCAGACGCCGCTGCGCACGTGTTCGGCAGGGATGTGCTCGCCGTCGACGACCACGGCGACGGAGTCGGCCATGTGGGCGACGGTGCGCACGACGACGTGCTCCGCGTCGAGGCGGTGGGCGCCGAGCTCGCCGTGCGGGTCGTAGTGCGCTCCCGCCGCGATCGTGTCGAGCAGCTCGGGGGTGAGTTCGCTCATGGTTCCGTCATCCTCCTGTGCGCGGATCCGCGTCTGGGGTGGTCCGCATCAGCGGTCGAATCCGAAGCGCGGCGGGGCGGGCGGCCGCGCCGGCATCGGGGGTGCGGCGTCCGCCGTCGGGTCGGTGTCGGGGCGCTGGGGTGCGGGCGGTTCCGCGACCTCCTGGTCGAGCTCGTCGTCCGGGTCGTCGGGATCCGGGGACAGACCCTCGAAGGCGCTCGGCACGGAATCCGCGGGGGCGGGTTCCGAAGCCGAGGCGGGCGCCGACTCCGGAGTCGCGGCAGGCACGGGATCCGCGTCCGAGGCAGGCTCCGGGTCCACATTCTCGACCGGTCCGGGGACCGCCCCAGCAGCCGCCGGCTCAGCAGCCGCCGGCTCTCCCGCGGATTCCTCCGTGGGAGCCACCTCGTCTGCGACGGTCACCTCCGCAGGGGCCGCATTCGCGGGGGTCCCCTGCGAGGCCTCCGCCTGCGTGGGGGTCTTCTCCTGGGCGCGGTCCTCCTCGGGCGGGATGACGGGGGCCTGGTCCACCGAGGCCTGCGAGAACTGCTCGGCGCTGACCTCCGCGGCGGTGGCCGGGGCGGCCCAGGCGCGGGCGGCGCCCTCCTCGTCCGCGGTGGGCACGTCGTGCTCGAGCCGGCCGCCGAGCAGCAGGGTGAGCGTCGCGAGCGGGACGATGAGCCAGGTGGGGCGGTTGCGGAGCTCGGTGACGACCTCGACGAGGAGGCGGTCGACGAGCACCGCGCGCAGCACCGGGTCGTGGAGGCCGACGGAGGCGTTGACCGCGTGCGAGTAGCCGGTGAGGAGCGAGTTCTGTGCCTGCGAGGACCACAGGTACTCCGGGGAGTCGACGACCTCCTGCATGGACTCGCCCGATTCCTCGAGGCCGGAGAATCCGAGCACCACGGGCTGCGCGTCGAGTTCGAGGGCGCCGGTGCGGCGGAGCCGGGCGTATCCGGCGGCGTAGTCGATGCTGCGGAGCAGGGCGACGAGGTCGATCGCCGGGGGCTTGGGGAACTCCTGCGTGTCCTCGGAGAAGTTCACCACCCGGAAGCCGGCAGCGGGGCTCGTCACCACCTGGTTGAGGGTGAGCTCGCCGTGGATCCGCTGCAGCCCGCCCAGCGTCGTGAGCTCGCCGAGCGCATCCCGATGAGCGCGCAGGCGGGTGCCGAGCGAGCCGAGCGCGAGCGGAGCGCGGGCGAGCGCCCAGTCCACCCGCTCCTGCCACTTCTTCACCCAGTCCGCGGTGGGTTCGCCGGTGCTGCGCACGACGCCGAACTCCGCGGCGAGGTCGAGGTGGAGCTCGCCCACCCGGGCGCCGAGCGCCATCGCCCGCTTGTTGTAGGAGCCGAGCGAGCCGGAGTCCACGGTGCAGGCGATCTCGACGGCCTCGCGCCAGGCGGGCTGCGATTCGCGCTCGGTGCGGCTGAGGATCGCCAGCGGGGCGCTCTGGGTGTCGAGGTCGGCGGCGTCGAACCAGCGGCCGGCCGACCAGCCGATGACCTCGGGCACGGCACCGGATTCGGCTTCGGTGAGTGCGACCGGGATCCGCACCGCGGAGCTCAGACCAGGGCGGATGACGCGGAAGAAGGTGAGCACGCAGGGGTCGGCCGGGTCGTCGATGACGACGCTCGACTCGTTCGTGCGGCTGTCGATGAGTCCGAGGCGGATGACCTCGGAGTGGGCCAGGAGCGACTCGGGATCGTCGAGCCGGGCGAAGAGGTGCTCGTGCTCGCCGACGCGATCGGCCTGCACCTGACCGCCCTGGAACCGGTGCCCGGTCGCCATGGCCTGGGCGTAGGCGAGGACGAACACGGGGTCGGCGGTGCCGTCGTAGACGTAGCAGCGGCCGAGCGTGATGTCGTCGACGGTGCCGATGAGATGCGGACGGAGTGCGTAGTCCTCCTGCGTGCGGAACGACAGGGGGATGTTGAGACGGCGCAGGGTGCGTCCGTCGCCCACGGAGATGATCGCCTGGTGGCCCTGCACGGTGCCGAACGCCCGCAGCGGACCGGGGGTCGGCGAAGCACCGGCAGTCGGGGGCTGCGCCGCCGGTTCCGGCTGCGGCGTGCGGTTGTCGATGATGCGGTAGTGCTCGGTCTCGGTGCCCGCACGCCCGGCACCTGAGCGTGGGGAGTCGGTGCGGTCGGCGTCCGACCGTCCGGCGAGGTGCGCCTCGGCCGCCGTCCCGCCTGCCGGATCCGCGTCCGGCGACCCGGCCCCGGGGGCGTCCTGGTTCGCACCCGCGACCGCGTCGGTGTCGAACTCGAAGAGCTGGGTGACGGACATCGGGGTGATGTCCGGGTCGGCCCCGAGCTCGGTCTCGAGCTTGGGGAACCACCCCTGGCGCGGCAACCACGAGGAGAGCAGCTGCTCCAGATCACTGCTGATGGCCACCGATGTCCCCCTTGCCGTTGAAATGCCTGCCCCCACTCTAGCGAAGGCGACGGCACGCGCGGGCGAACGCGCCCCGCGGCCTGCAGATTCGCCCGCCCGGTCCGATCACGGGAGCGAGCCCGCGCCTCGGCCCCGTGGCCGGCACTCGGACATGCAGGCGGATCGGCACCCCGTGGCCGGCACCAGCCGGATCCGGACCCCGCGGCCGGCGCCCATCCCCAGGACCCGGCCCGGACCGGCGGCCGGCGCTCAGTCCTGCGGCCAGCGCACCTCGAGGATGTGGGCGGGCTCGTCGCGCGGGTCGAGGCGGACGTAGTTGTCCGCACCCCACCTCCACGTCTGCTCGGTGATGAGGTCGTGGGCCTCGAACTCCGTGGCCGTGCGGGAGGCCGGCAGCGGCACCGGCGGATGGTACTCGACCTTGCCCTCGGGGTGCTCGACGTCGTCGGGGGCGATCGTCGTGTGGCCGGGGGGTGCCTCGGTGAAGAGGGAGAACGGCCGCAGTGCGTCGAGATCGAGGTGGACCATGGTCTCCCGGGTGGCATGCGGGTCGACGTTGAGGACGACGACGAGGACGTCCTCGCCGGTGCGCTTGGAGAACACGAGCACCGCATCGTCGTCCGAGGTGTGGAAGGTGATGTTGCGCAGCTCCCCGAGCGCCGGGTGGGCGCGCCGGATCGCGTTGAGTCGGGTGACGTACGGCGCGAGCGAGCGGCCCTCGGCGAGCGCCCCGGCGAAGTCGCGGTCCTTGAACTCGTACTTCTCGTTGTCGATGTACTCCTCCGCCCCGGGCCGGGCGACGTGCTCGTAGAGCTCGAAGCCGGCGTACATGCCCCACAGCGGGGACGAGGTGGCCGCGAGCGCCGCGCGGATCCGGAAGGCCGCCGGCCCGCCGTACTGCAGGTACTCGGTGAGGATGTCCGGGGTGTTGACGAAGAAGTTCGGGCGCAGGAACGCACCGGTGTCGTCGCGCAGCTCGGTGAGGTAGTCCTCGATCTCCTCCTTGGTGTTGCGCCAGGTGAAGTACGAGTACGACTGCTGGAACCCGGCCTTGGCGAGCGACTGCATCATCGCCGGGCGGGTGAACGCCTCGGCGAGGAACACGACGTGGGGGTGGTCGGCGTTGACCTTGCGGATGAGCCACTCCCAGAAGCGCAGCGGCTTGGTGTGGGGGTTGTCGACGCGGAAGATCGTGACGCCGCGGGAGATCCACAGCCGCACGATCCGCAGGATCTCCTTGCGCAGGCCCTTGTAGTCGTTGTCGAAATTGAGGGGGTAGATGTCCTGGTACTTCTTGGGCGGGTTCTCCGCATAGGCGATGCTGCCGTCGAGCTGGGTGGTGAAGTACTCGGGGTGCTCAGTGGCCCAGGGGTGGTCCGGGGCGGCCTGGAGCGCGAGGTCGAGCGCCACCTCGAGGCCGAGCTCGTGGGCGCGGGTCACGAAGTGCTCGAAGTCCGCGACGGTGCCGAGCTCGGGGTGGATCGCGTCGTGGCCGCCGGCCTTCGACCCGACCGCCCAGGGCGAGCCCGGGTCCTCCGGGCCGGCGGTCAGCGTGTTGTTCGGGCCCTTGCGGTTGACCTCGCCGATCGGGTGGATGGGCGGCAGGTAGATGACGTCGAATCCCATGTCCGCGACGCGCGGCAGGCTCTCTGCGGCGGTGCGGAGAGTGCCCGAGGTCCAGGTCTTCGACCCGGGATCGTAGTGCGCACCCTCGGACCGGGGGAAGAACTCGTACCAGGCGGCATTGCCGGCCAGCGGGCGGGAGACCAGGAGCGGCAGCGGCGCGGAGCGGGAGATGAGCGAACGGATCGGCCGGCGCGTCATGAGCTCGAGGAGCGCGGGGCTGAGCGCGCGCTGCAGGCGTTCGAGCGGTTCGCCGCGGGAGGACTCGAGGTGCCCGAGCGCCTCCTTGAGGATGTCGCGGTCGCGGGCCACCCGGCCCGGCGCCTTCCGGTAGGCGTCGAGGAGTTCGACCCCTTCGGCGAGCATGAGCTCGACGTCGGTGCCCGCGGAGATCTTGACCTCGGCGCGGTGCTTCCAGGTGGCGAAGTCGTCGCCCCACCCTTCGATGACGATGTGATGGAGGCCGGTGGCCCGCGGCACGACGAAGCCGGAGTAGCGGTCGACGTCCTCGATCGTGTTGAAGAGCAGTGAGCGGTGCACCTCGCGCCCGGTGTCGTCGCGGAGCACGGCGTTGACGCCGATGATGTCGTGACCCTCGCGGAACACCGTGGCGGCGACGGGCACGGTCTCGCCGACGATCGCCTTAGCGGGGAACACGCCGCCCTCGACGAGCGGCTGCGGGTCGAGGATCGGGATGCGGGAGAAATGGGTGCTCACGTGCGACACGTTAGGACGGCTCATGGTCATCACCCTAGCGGCGCGATGAATGCGGTGTGAATGCCTCCGGGCCGGTGGCGGGGCCGGTCCGTGGGCCGGTGACGGCGAGCCCGGCGCGGCTCGGCCCGGCGCGGCTCGACCCGGCGCCCGCCTCGGCGCCGTCCCGTCCCGGCACCGTCCCGACTCGGGCACCTGTCGGCCCGGCGCCGTCAGCCCCGCGGTGCCGGCACGACGAGGACGGGGCACACCGCGCGGGCGAGGACGGCGCGGCTGACGGAGCCGAGCAGCAGCCCGGCGAACCCGCCGCGACCGCGGCTGCCGATGACGACGAGCGAGGCGGTCCGGGTCGCCTCGCCGATGACCTCGGCGGGCAGCCCGTCGTAGAACCGCCATTCGACCGGCAGACCGGGGTGGGAGTCCGCGACCGCGGCGGCGATCTCCTTGAGGCGGCCGACCGCGGCACCGCGCACCCGGGGCGCTTCGAGCAGGGGCCGCTGGCTGCGGGTGGGCACCCAGGTGCTCGATTCGACGCCGAGTGCGAGCGCGGAGACGAGGGCGAGCCTGCGGCCGGCCTCCTCCGCCCAGTCCGCGGCCCGCTGTGCGAGGTCGCTGCGCGTGTCGCCGGGGTCGACGGCGAGCACGACCGCGCCGGCGAAGTCGAGGTCGGGCGGGACCGGCGAGGTCACCGCGGCCGGGGCACCGGGGTCTTCGGCAGGGGCAGGCGCGTGGGTGGGCGCGGGCACCTCGGCCTCGGGTGAGCGGGCGCGGAGCTCGGCGGTGATCGCGGGCACCGGCTCGCCGGCGACTCCCTCGACCTCGGGGGCACCGGCCGCCTGAGCCGGCTCGCCGGTCCATGCCTCGGGCACGACGAGGACCGGACAGCGCGCATGGGACACGAAGGAGGAGGACACGCTGCCCATGAACCGCCCGCCGAACGGGGTCCGGCCGCGCTTGCCGACGACGCCGAACACCGCGTCCTCGCTCGCCCGCATGAGGACGCCGGCCGCATCCCCCTCGCGGATCTCGAGCCGGGTCCCGACGCCGGCGTCCGCCGCGCGGGCGACGAGCGGGTCCGTCGCCTCACGGATCCGGGCCTCGACGGCCCGCCGGAACTCCGCGCGCTCGTCGGCGACGGCGGGGTCGGTGGGATCGACGTAGGAGAACGGGTAGGTGAAGGCGCCGACGAGCTCGATGTCGAGGTCGCGGCTCGACGCGATCCCGAGTGCGATGTCGAAGGCGCGCGAGGCGTTGAGGGAGCCGTCCACGCCGACGAGGGCCGCAGCCCGCGCAACAGGGTCAGGGGTGCCGGCCGCTGGTTCCCGGCCGGAGGTGTCCGGTGCCATGATGCTCCTCCTCGCGGCATCGCCATCGGTGCCTCCCGACAAGGGTACGTGCCGGATCCGCAGCCCCGTCGAGTGGTCCACGTCACCGTCACCGCGTTCTCACACCGTGGACCTGCGACCCCTCGGCGGACCCTCGGCGGCTCCTCGTCCGCTCCCGAGCGCGCCTCGCCCGCACCCTGCCGGCACCCCCGCTAATCCCACAGTGCGAGCGCACATTGTCCGAAGGTTGGTACTGACCGGGTGCCAGGAGCACAATGGTGGGGTGCTCAACAACGAAGCGACGACCAGCGAGCTCGTCACCGCGACCGAGGTGGAGGCCGCCGCCGCGCGCATCGCGGACTCCGTGATCACCTCCCCCCTCCATGTCTCGGAGCGCCTGTCGGAAGTGACCGGGGCCACGGTCTACCTCAAGCGCGAGGACCTCCAGGCGGTCCGCTCGTACAAGATCCGCGGGGCCTTCAACTTCATGCTCCAGCTCACCGCCGCCGAACGCGCCCGCGGCGTCGTGTGCGCCTCGGCCGGCAATCACGCGCAGGGCTTCGCGCGGGCCTGCAACGAGCTCGACATCGCCGGTGTGATCTTCGTGCCCAAGACCACCCCGCGTCAGAAGATCGACCGGATCCGGCACTTCGGAGGCGAGGACGTCGAGGTCGTCATCGACGGCTCGACCTACGACGACGCCTCCGACCTCGCCAAGGCGTGCGCCGCCCGCACCGGGGCGCTGCTCGTGTCCGCGTTCGACGATCCGCGCACGATCGCCGGGCAGGGCACGATCGCAGCCGAGATCCACGCCCAGCTGCCCGCTGAGCCCGACGCGATCATCGTGCCGGTGGGCGGCGGCGGGGTGCTCGCCGGGATCGCCGCCTACGCCGCGGAGCACATGCCCGACACGACGGTCATCGGTGCCGAGCCGGAGGGTGCCGCCTCGATGATCGCCGCGCTCGCCGCGGGCCGGCCGGTCACCCTCGAGGACATCGACTCGTTCGCCGACGGTGCCGCGGTGCGCCGGGCCGGCGAGATCACCTTCCGGATGATCCAGGAGCTCGGCCTGCCGATCGAGCCGGTGCCCGAGGGCCGGACCGCCTCAGAGATGCTCAACCTCTATCAGGTCGACGGCATCATCACCGAGCCCGCCGGGGCGCTCGCCTCGGCTGCGATCGGCGCACCCGGTTCGGCCGCTCCGATCACCGTGCACCCGGGGTCGACCGTCGTGTGCCTGGTGAGCGGCGGGAACAACGACATCTCACGGTATTCGGAGGTCCTCGAGCGGTCCCTCGTCCACGAGGGCCTCAAGCACTACTTCATCGTGAACTTCCCGCAGGAGCCCGGGGCGCTGCGCCGCTTCCTCGACGAGGTGCTCGGACCCGACGACGACATCGCACTGTTCGACTACGTCAAGCGCTCCGACCGGGAGACCGGCCCGGCGTTCGTCGGCATCACCCTGGGGCGTCCGGACGATCTGGCCGGCCTGCTCGAGCGGATGGACGCCTCGCCGCTGCAGATCGAGAAGGTCCCCCAGGACTCCCCGCTCTTCCGCATGTTCGTCTGACACCTCTCAATTCTCGACGGTTCCTGAGAGCGATTCCGCGATTCTTTGCACGGTCACGCCCGGCATCGCCACCCCCGGATCCGCTCCGGTCACACCCGGCACCGCACCCTCCGGATCCGCTCCGGTCGCCCGAGCCCCGGACGCCTCCGAGCCGCATCCCGGCCGCATCCCGTTCGCTCCCGGACGGTTCCGGGGCAGTTCCCGGGCAGCCGGCCCTGCGCCGCGTCCCCATCTGTCGCTAGGCTGAGGACATGTTCGCAATCACGATCCCGAATCCCGGCGGGCCCGCCGCCCTGGTCCTCGACGAGGCGCCGGTCCCGGACCTGGCACCCGGCTCCGTCCTCGTCAAGGTCCACACCGCCGGTGTCAATCGCGCCGACATCCTCCAGCGGCAGGGCCATTACGACCCGCCGGAGGGCGCGACCCGGATCCCCGGGCTCGAGGTGTCCGGCACGATCATCGAGCTCGGCGCCGAGGTCACCGACTGGGAGGTCGGCCAGCACGTGGCGGCCCTCCTCACCGGCGGCGGTTATGCGGAGATCGTCGATGTGCCGGCCGGGCAGCTGCTCCCCGTCCCGGAGAACCTCACCCTGCAGGAGGCCGCAGCCCTGCCCGAGGCCCTCTGCACCGTCCATTCCAATGTCTTCGCCGCCGCCCGGCTCCTGCCCGGCGAGTGGCTGCTCGCCCACGGCGGCGGCTCCGGGATCGGCACCGCGGCGATCCAGCTCGCCAGGGCACTCGGTGCCAAGGTCGCGGTCACCGTCGGCTCCCAGCGCAAGGCGGACTTCTGCACCGAGCTCGGTGCGGACGCCGTCATCAACTACCGCGAGGAGGACTTCGTCGAGCGCATCCGCGCGATCACCGCAGCGGACCAGGAGGCGGCCGGTGCGAGGCCGGGCGCGGACGTCATCCTCGACCTCATCGGCGCGAAGTACCTCGAGCGCAACATCAAGGCGCTGTCCGACGACGGCCGGCTGATGATCATCGGCCTGCAGGGCGGGGTCAAGGCCGAGATCAACCTCAACGCCCTCATGCGCGCCCGCAAGTCCGTCATGGGCACCACGCTGCGCGCCCGCCCCGGCCGCCAGAAGGCCGCGATCGTCGAGCAGGTGCGCCGCGACGTGTGGCCGCTCGTGGCCGACGGCACGATCAAGCCGATCATCCATTCGGTGCTCCCGCTCGCCGACGCGGGCGAGGCCCAGCAGCTGCTGGAGAACGGCGACAGCATCGGCAAGGTCCTCCTCGATGTGGAAGGTGTGCGATGACGGACGAGACGACCGGGCAGCCCCGGCAGAACGCGCCCGAGGCGCCCTTCACCACCCCCGCAGAGGCGCCCCGGCCCGCGGCCGAGGACCGGCTGCCGGATCCGGCAGCCGACCCGACCGAGACCGACCAGCCGTCCGGCGCGCACACCCCCAGCGACGCCGGTGACACCGGCTCCTCCGAATCCGGGGACGCCGGTTCCGGGAACGCCGGCCCCGACGGCGAGGACGACGACAGCGGCGAGGTCGCGGTCTCCGAGCCGGGCAAGGTCATGCGCATCGGCACCATGGCCAAACAGCTCCTCGAAGAGGTGCGGAACATGGAGCTCGACGAGGCCGGGCGGGCGCGCCTGGCCGAAATCTACCGGCGCACGATCGACGAGCTGTCCGAGGGCATGTCCTCCGAGCTCGCCGATGAGCTCAAGCGCCTCAACCTGCCCTTCGACGGCGAATCCGCACCGACGGCGGGCGAGCTGCGGATCGCGCAGGCGCAGCTCGTGGGCTGGCTCGAGGGCCTGTTCCACGGCATCCAGACCGCGATCATGGCGCAGCAGGCGCTCGCCCAGCAGCGCGGGGGCAACGCCCAGGGCGCGCTGCCCCCGGGCATGGTCGTCGTTCCCCAGGGCGGCGAGGGTCGGTCCTCCGGGAACCCCAAGGACGACGGCCACTCCGGGACCGGCAACTACCTCTGAGCCGCGATGGGGATCTGGGATCGGCTGTCCCGTGCGCTGCGCGGGGCGGCCCGCAACCATGCGGCGGATCCGACCGGAGCCCTGCGCAGCACAGCGGGCGGACGCGGCCGGGCCCGGGGCGCCGAGCGTCCGGGCGGTGCCCGCGCTGCTGATGCCCAGGGCCTCGATCACCGGCTCGGGACCGGTCTGTGGCGGCAGCACCACGACCGCTTCCTGCGCGCCGTCGACCGGTTCTACGCGATCGCCGTGGATCTCCATTCCACGGCCGGGTCCGTACCCGGGGAGGCGGACGCACCGGTCACCTCGGCGACGGAGTCCGCTGAGATCATCGCCCAGCAGACGCTCGTGCTCAACGGGCTCGCGGACCGGGTCGGTGCCCTGACGGAGACCGTCCACGCGCGCTTCCCGCTCGACGGCCTGGTCGTCCCCGCCGAGGTGCGGGCCCGGGTCGGGCAGCTGCCCGCACTCCTGTCGAAGGCCGCGGCGAAGACCGCCGAGGCGGGTCAGGCCGCGGCGATGGCGCGAGCCGCGCTGCGCTCCGGCACCGACCCGCTGCCCGCCGCCCGCTCCGCGCGCTCCTACGCCACTGATGCCATCACGCTAGTCGACGCCTGCGAAAGGGCACTCCACCATGACTGATCTCTCGGCCCCGGAGCAGGCGCACGCCACCGCACTGCCGGACCCGGCAGCGCGGGCCCCTGCCGGCGTCCGGCTCATCGCGAGCGATGTCGACGGCACGCTCCTCCACGACTGGCAGCCGATCCCCGCGCCCACCGTGGCCGCGATCAGGGACTGCCTGAGTGCCGGCATCCCGTTCGTCCCCGTCACGGGCCGGCCGCTGCGCTGGCTCGCCCCGATCCACGCGACCGTGCCGGAGCTCGGCCCGGTGATCTGCGCGAACGGCTCGATCGTCTACGACCTGGCGCAGGCCCGGGTGCTCACCGCGCACACGGTCGACGGCGCAGTGCTCCGGGATTTCGTCGGGCTGGTCCGCGAGCGGATGCCGGCGGCCGTGCTCGGCTTCGAGACGCTGACCGGGCTGCTCCTCGAACCGGGGTTCCGGACCCGCTTCCCCGCGGACGCCACCTGGATCGACCCGGCGGACAGCCCGGAAGTCCGCGACGTCGTCAAGGTCATCCTCCGCACCGGGTCCCGGGACTCCGACGCGATCCTCGCGCAGGTGCGCGAGGTCATCGGCCCGGTGCTCCACGCCACGCATTCCAATCCGCGCAACGGACTCGTCGAGCTGTCGGCGAACGGCGTCACCAAGGCCCGGACGCTCGCGGCATGGTGCACGGAGGCGGGGATCACCGCCGATCAAGTGGCGGCGTTCGGGGACATGCCCAACGACATCGAGATGCTCGAGTGGGCGGGGCACAGCTACGCGATGGCGAACGGCCACCCGGACGCGCTCGCGGCGGCGGACGGCATCGCACCCGCAGTGCTCGACGGCGGGATCGCCGAGGTGCTCCGCACCATCGCCGCCCGCCGCTGAGCAGTCGTCAGAGCTCGAAGTACTCCTCGAGCGCGGTCGCCAGGCCGTCGTCGACGACGGAACCGGTGACGACATCGGCGACGCCCTTGAGCTTGTCGCCGGCCTGGCCCATCGCGATGGCGTGGCCCACCCATTCGAGCATCTCCATGTCGTTGGAGCCGTCGCCGGCTCCCACCGTATGCTCCTGTGCGATGCCGAGCTCGCGAGCCACGATCTGCAGTCCGCTCGCCTTCGAGACCCCGTCCGGGGCGATGTCGAGCCAGTTGCTCCAGCCCACCGCGTAGGTCACGCCGTGCAGGCCGATCCGTTCGACGGCGGCGGCGAACTCCTCGTCAGTGCCCTCGAGCTCGCGCATGACGATGCGTGTCGCGGTCTTGGTGGTGAGCTCCTCGAACGGCACCGTGCGAAGGTTGGTGATCGAGGCGAGCTCGCCCTCAGGGAAGTTGCCCGATGCCCAGCGGGTGAGCTCGGTGTCCTCGACCATGTAGAGCGCGGTCGGCAGCACCTCCGACATCCGGCGCAGCGCGGGCTCGGGGTCGAAGCTCTCGACGTGGAAGATCTCCCAGCCGTCCTCGAGGTCCTGGCTCAGGCGGGTGATCACCGAGCCGTTGGAGCTCACGACGAATCCCTCGACGAGCCCCAGTCGGTTGGCGACCTCATGGGAGCCGCTCACCGCGCGACCGGTGGAGATGACGACGTGATGTCCGGCCTCGGCGACCCGGGTGATGGTGTCGCGGACGCGCTCGGTCATCATGTCGTCGTAGTCGACGATGGTGCCGTCGACGTCGAGGGCCACGATGTGCGGTTTCATTCTTCCTCCGGTTCAGGGGATCAGGCGTGCACGGGCCCGTCGGGGCCGTAGGCGGTCATCCCGCCGAGGTAGGGCTGGAGCGCCGCCGGGACGCGCACGGTGCCGTCGGCCTGCTGGTGGTTCTCGAGCAGCGGCACGAGCCAGCGGGTGTTCGCCATGGTCCCGTTGAGGGTCGCCACCGGACGGGTGGTGCCCTCCGGCCCGCGCTCGCGGATCTTGAGGCGGCGCGACTGGAAGGTCGTGCAGTTCGAGGTCGAGGTGAGCTCCCGGTAGGTGTCCTGGGTGGGCACCCAGGCCTCGCAGTCGTACTTGCGAGCGGCGGAATCGCCGAGGTCGCCGGCGGCGATATCGATGACCCGGTAGGGCAGTTCGCACTTGGCGAGCATGTCCTCCTGGAGCGCGAGCATCCGCTGGTGCTCGTCCTCGGCCTGCTCGACGGGGACGTAGGAGAACATCTCCACCTTCTGGAACTGGTGGACGCGGATGATGCCACGGGTGTCCTTGCCGTAGGAGCCGGCCTCGCGGCGGTAGCACGAGGACCAGCCGCCGAACCGGATCGGGCCGTCGGATAGGTCGATGATCTCGTCCTTGTAGTACCCGGCGAGCGCCACCTCGGATGTGCCCACGAGGAAGAGGTCGTCCGCTTCGAGGCGGTAGATCTCGTCTGCGTGCTCGCCGAGGAACCCGGTGCCGGCCATGATCTCCGGCTTGACGAGGGTGGGGGTGATGACGGGGATGAACCCGGCCTGCTGGGCGGCGTCGATTGCCATGGTGAGCAGCGCGAGCTCGAGCCGTGCGCCGAATCCGGTGAGGTAGTGGAACCGCGCGCCAGAGACCTTGGCCCCGCGCTGGGTGTCGATCGCCTTGAGGCTCTCGCCGAGCGCCAGGTGGTCCTGCGGCTCGAAGCCCTCCGCGGCGAAGTCCCGCGGAGTGCCCTCGCGGCGCAGCTCCACGGAGTCTTCCTCGCCACCGGGCGGCACCCCGTCGATGATGAGGTTGGGCAGCTTGGCGACGAGAGAGTCGAAGGCGAAATCGGCCTCGTCGGATTCCGCCTGGAGCACCTTGACGGAATCGGACAGGGTCTTGGCCTGCATGACGAGCTTCGCCTTGGCCTCCTTGTCCTTCTCCTGGGCGACGGTCTTGCCGAACGCCTTCTGCTCGGCGCGGGACTCCTCGAACGCGGCGAGCGCCCGGCGCCGGGCGGAATCGGCGGCGAGGACCTCGTCGACGAGCGACTCCTCCGCGCCGCGAGCGCGCTGGGAGGCCTTGAATGCCTCGGGATGGTCTCTGAGCTGCTGGATGTCGATCACGATTCCAGCCTACATTCCGGCGCGGACACGGGGTGACCCGCTCGGGGCGCGCCGGTGGTCGGGCCAAGAAGTCAGCGGGCGGCGGAGCGGGCCGCCCGCCTGACCGTGACGTCAAGGCCCCCTGCATCCGGACCGACCTGCATCCGGCACGCAGGCCCAGCGGCTAGATTGGTCACATGGACACCGGAACCGATCTGCTCATCGGCATCATCATCGTCGTCGTCATGCTGCTCGTCGGTCTGGGGGTCGGCCTCGCGGTCGGCCGCCGCTCCTCGGCCTCCCGCGGCGGGGACGGCAAGGGGCGCGACCGCAGGGTCGACCTCGCCGGCGGTGCCCAGGACCTCACGCCGATGACGAGCGCGGACGAGGATTCCGGTCAGGAGACCGTCGTCCCGCCCAAGCCGCGCGTCGCGATCATCGTCAATCCCTCGAAGCCCGATGCCGCCGGCCTCGAGGCAACCGCCGGGGCCGTGTGCCGGCAGGAGGGCTGGGACGCCCCGATCATGTTTGAGACCGAGGTCGAGGACCCCGGCTGCACGATGGCCCGACAGGCGCTCGAGCAGCAAGTCGACCTCGTCGTCGCCGCCGGCGGCGACGGCACCGTGCGCGCCGTGGCCGAAGTGCTCGCCGGGACCGGCGTCCCCATGGGCGTCGTGCCGATGGGCACCGGCAACCTGCTGGCCCGGAACCTCGACATCGTGCTCGGCCGACCCGAGTGGGCGCTGCGGATCGCGCTGTGGGGCGAGGACACCGCCGTCGACGTCGCGCACGCGCAGATCGAGCCCGGCGGCAAGGACCACGCGTTCATGGTCATGGCCGGCCTGGGCTTCGACGCCGCAGTCATGGCCGACACCGATTCCGACCTCAAGTCCAAGGTCGGCTGGCTCGCCTATCTCGAGGCCGGCAGCCGCAAGCTCGTCGGCACGCGCACCAAGGTGCGTGTGACCGTGGACGGCGGGGAGCCCTTCACCGAGAAGATCCGCTCGGTCGTCGCCGGCAACTGCGGCAAGCTCCAGGGCGGCATCACCCTGCTGCCCGAGGCCGAGCTCGACGACGGCATCCTCGACGTCATCGTCATCGCCCCGAAGAACGCCGTCCAATGGATCGGCGTCGCGGCGTCGGTGCTCGGCCGGAACAAGCGCAAGGGCCTCCACACGGAGATCCACCGGTGCAGGGAGATCATCATCGAGTCCGAGGAGGAGATCGAGGTGCAGCTCGACGGGGACGCCGTCGGCTCGTCGACCTACCTCGCGATGCAGGTCGAGGAGCATGCGCTCACCATGCGCACCGCGACCCGTCAGCAGAAGCGGGCGATCCGCGCCGAGGGCTGGCCGATCCCCGTCGGATGATCCGGCCCCGGCGGGTGCCGGTCGGGTGAGCGCGGCACCGATCCGAGCAGGACTCGGCCTGAGCGGGCAGGCGGGACGAGCAGGACGATGATCCGTACTCTGCTGGCTGAGCACCAAGCGCGATTCACCTGTTGTTCATGTTCTATTCAGCACATATTCACGCTCATTCCGCGCGATCGGATTGAATGAGGCCAAGGATCACTGCTGCTCCCGAACCGCGGGCGCGCCTTCCCTGTGAATGAGGTTGTCATGAAGAAGTCGATCGTCCTCGCTCCCGCCGTCGCCATCGCGCTCACCGGCCTGGGCACTCCCGTCGCTTTCGCGCAAGATGCCGAGCCCACCGAAACCCCCAGCGAGGCGACTCCGGAGGCGGCTGCCGAGGCCGAGGAGCCCGCCCCCGCCGAGGAGCCGAAGGCCGAGGAGACCACGGACGAGGCCGAGGAGCCGGCTCCGAAGAAGGAAGCCGAGCCGAAGCCCGCCGAGGAGCCGGTCCCCGAGAAGGCCGAGAAGGACTCGGAATCAGCACCGGACGGTTCTTCGGAGTCGGACGATTCCGAGGACCAGGATGCGAACGATGCCGAAGCCTCGACGGGTTCGATCACTACCGAGAAGACCACAGTCAACGCCGATGAGGTCGAAGCCGGTTTCGTCATCACCGTGAAGAATGATTCGACGACGGCGGGCATGTCAGTCACCGCCACCGCGGAGCCAGGCGGATCGAAAGAGCTCACCGTCGCACCCGGGGCAGAAGCACGAATCAACGTCACCGAGCTCTCAGCCGACATCGCCGCTCTGCGGACAGATGGTGGCACGATCACCGTCACGGGGACTATCCCCGATGACGGGGACGGTCAAGTCGAACCACTCAACATCACGGTCAATGCCGACGACGGCAACGAAACTCCTCCCCCGGGTGACGGCGACGAAGGCAACGAGACCCCTCCCCCCGGCGACGGTGACGACGAGACTCCCCCTCCGGGTGACAACGAGGACGGCGAAACCCCTCCCCCGGGCGACGGGGACGAGGACGACGACACCCCGAGCCCCGAGACGCCTCCGAGCGAGGACGACGATGCGGACGATGCAGCGGCCCTCAGCCTCTCGATCTCGCCCGAGCAGATCAGCGCGGCGGACTTCGTCGACGAGGACAAGGGCGTGACGATCGTCGCATCCGGCTGCGAGCCGGGCACCGAGGCCACGATCCGTGTCAACCTCGACGGGTCCGGCGACATCGACGGGCTCGACGACGTCGAGACCGTCGCTGAGGACGGCACCGTGTCGTTCCGCGTCTGGGGCGACTCCGCCCGCAACCCCGCGGCCTACGAGGGCACGTACAACGTCGTCGTCGACTGCGAGGGCGAGGACGCGCTGACCGGCAGCTTCCGCGTCGGCGATCCGACCCCGACCCCGGGCGACGACGATGACGACGACGGCGCCCGCCCCGGTGACGATGACGACGACGCGCGCCCGGGCGACGACGACCAGGACGAGGCGGTCGCGCGGTCGCTCGCGATCGACCCGGAGCGGATCTCCGCGGCGGACTTCGTCAAGGAGCAGGCCGTGTCGATCACTGCGACCGGCTGCACGCCGGGCACCGCGGCGACGCTCACCGTGACCCCGTCCGGCTCCTCGGGGGTCACCGGCCACACGGACACGCAGACCGTCGGCGAGGACGGCACGGTCACCTTCGGCGTCCGCGGCATCAACGCCGACGCCCCGCACGTCTACGTCGGCACCTACGAGGTGCGCGTAGCCTGCGAGGGCGGCGAGGACCTCACCGGCCGGTTCGTCGTCGGCGATCCCGGTCGCGGCGGATCCGACGGCGGCCACGACGACGGCCGCACCCTGCCGCGCACGGGCACCGAGCTCAGCGGTCTCGCCGCAGGGGCCGCGCTGCTCGTCATCGGCGGTGCCTCGCTCCTCGTCACCCGCCGTCGCGGCGCCGGCAGCGCTCCCGGCGACATCTGATCCCCGGCCCGCAGCTGCGGCCCCCGTCCTCTTTCGGACGGGGGCCGCAGTCGTCTTCGCAGACGTTCGGTTCGCGACCACAATGAACACAAGTTTTCACGCCGGATGCGCCCGGTTACGTTGAGGCCAGTCAATCTTTTCATCCACGAAAGGCACCACCGTGAAGAAGTCGATCATCCTCGCCCCTGCTGTCGCCATCGCGATCAGCGGCTTCGGCGCCACCGCCGTGTCCGCCGCCCCCACGCCGTCCCCGGCTCCGACCCCCACCGAGACGGAGACCGCGACCCCGGAGCCGGAGGCTGCCGAGCCGACCGCCTCGCTCAGCGCTGAGACGGTTTCCGCTGATGACTTCGTGAACGAGGACACCGCTATCAAGGGGTCCGGCCAGGACTTCCCGACCGGGACGTACACGCTCCAGGTCAACCCCTCCAGCGATTCGGTCAAGGACTACGAGCTGGACGCCACCGTCGCTGAAGACGGCATCCTCGGCGTGACCATCTTCGGCCAGAGCGCCGACAACCCGGATGCCTACGTCGGTGACTACACCGTCCAGATCATGGGCCCCGACGGCAACCAGGTCGGGGCTGCTCTGCAGTTCACCGTCACCGCCTCCGACGATGACGACGAGACCGAGACCCCGTCGCCGACCCCCACTGAGACCGAGACCGCGACCGCTTCGCCGACCCCCACCCCGACCGAGGATGACGACGCGGACGAGGACGAGTGGACCTGGAACGGTGCCGAGCTCAAGGAAGGTCTCAACCTCGAGTCCGATCGGGTCACCCCGGAGAAGTTCGTCGACGAGGGCGTCGCCTTCGCCGTCCGCGGCTGCGAGCCCGGCCAGGACGTGACCTTCGAGGTCCGCGCCGGCCGTGACGACGTCCGCCCCTACACCGAGACCGTCGCCGCCGACGAGAACGGCATCGCCGTCCACGGCGTCAAGGGACTCGACGCCGACCAGGCCGAGGCCTACATCGGCGAGTACACCGTGACCGCCACCTGCGGTGAGAACTCCTGGACCGACGCGTTCACCGTGGGCTACGGCGACGACGATGCCAACCCGGGTGACGACGACTCGAGCGACGACAACGGCTCGGACGACAACGCCGGGGGCAACGACCTGCCGCGCACCGGTACCGAGCTCACCGGCCTCGCCGCCGGCGCCGGACTCCTCGTCATCGGTGCTGCGACGATGATGCTCACCCGCCGCCGCGGCGCCAAGACCGGCCCGGCCGACATCTGAGCCAGCCCGAGCTGAGCGCTGCCGCACCGGCACCGCGCACCCGGAAGGCCCGCGAACCCCACGGTTCGCGGGCCTTCCGCATGCGCCGACGGGAGTGTGGGGCTTTCGACGAAGAGTGGTGGCGTCATCGGTCGCACTCTTCTTCGAAAGCCCCACAGTCTGTGCAACTGCCCGCAGATCGCACGCGCCGCATCCGTCGCACGCTGTAACCGGGAACACAGCGCGCCCTGCCGGAATCGTGCGCATGAGATGAGGGGAACCGCAGGTCAAGACCCCCACCCGGATCGACCGGCCGACTCCTATCCTGGTCCCGGAGACCCCCACCGGGGCCTCGCACCCGGACACGGAATCAGGTGAACCCGATGATCCCCCCGCAGAACAGCTCCCGGCTCCGCTCGAAGGCGGTCAAGCGCTCCCGGCTGCAGGACGAGGCCCGCGCAGAGCAGCAGGCCGTCGCCCGCCAGGAGACCGCGACCGCGGGCTCCCGCCAGCCCGACGGCTTCTTCGCCCACCTCAACCTCAAGCCGATCTGGTTCGGCGTCGCCTTCCTCGCGATGTTCGCCGTCATCCTCTTCGTCCCCACCGGCGACGGCCTCTCCGTCGCCGCCCAGCGCGCGCTCGCGATCCTCGTGTTCGCCGTCATCATGTGGGTGACCGAGGCGGTGTCCTACTCGGTGAGCTCGGTCCTCATCATCGGGCTCATCGCGATCCTCCTCGGGTTCTCCCCCGGCCTCGAGGACCCCTCGACCACGATCGGCTCCTCCGACGCCCTGCGGATGGGACTCGCCGGCTTCTCATCCACCGCCGTCGCGCTCGTCGCCGCCGCCCTCGCCCTGGCCGCCGCCATGCAGGCCACCGGCCTCCACAAGCGCCTGGCCCTGTGGGTCCTCCGATTCTCCGGCGAGAAGACCCGCAACGTCCTCATCGGCGGCATCGTCATCGCGATCATCCTCGCCTTCTTCGTCCCCTCGGCCACCGCCCGTGCCGGTGCCGTGGTGCCGATCCTGCTCGGCATGGTCGCCGCCTTCGGGCTTGCGAACAACTCCCGCCTCGGCGCGCTCCTCATCATCGCCGCCGCCCAGGCCGTCTCCATCTGGAACGTCGGCATCAAGACCGCGGCCGCCCAGAACCTCGTCGCCGCCGGCTTCATCGAGGATCAGCTCGGCATCACCATCTCCTGGGGCCAGTGGTTCCTCTACGCCGCCCCGTGGTCGATCCTCATGTCGATCGCGCTCTACTTCATCATGCGCTGGGCGATCAAGCCCGAGGTGGATTCGATCGCCGGCGGGCGCGAGGTCGTCAAGCAGAACCTCGCCGAGCTCGGTCCGATGACGGGCAAGGAGATCCGGCTCATCGTCATCGCCTGCCTCCTCCTGCTCATGTGGGCCACCGAGGGCATCCTCCACCCGCTCGACTCCTCGACGATCACGATCATCGCGATCGGCCTGCTGCTCGTCCCGAAGATCGGCGTGTTCTCCTGGAAGTCGCTCGAGAAGCTCGTCAACTGGGGCACCCTCATCGTGTTCGCCACCGGCATCTCGCTCGGCACCCTGCTGCTCGACACCGGCGCCGCCGCATGGCTGTCGCAGAACACCTTCGGTGCGCTCGGCATCAGCCAGATGCCGCTTCTTACGACGATCGCGCTCGTCTCGCTCTTCACGATCCTCATCCACCTCGGCTTCGCCTCGGCGACCTCGCTCGCCTCGGCCCTGATCCCGGTCTACATCGCGCTCGCCGCGACCCTGCCCGGGGCCGCCGACGGCGGATTCGGATTCGTCATCATCCAGCAGTTCGTCATCAGCTTCGGCTTCCTCCTGCCGATCTCCGCGCCGCAGAACATGCTCGCCTACGGCACCGGGGCCTTCACCGCCAAGCAGTTCCTCAAGACCGGCATCCCGCTCACCATCGTCGGCTACCTGCTCGTGCTGCTCCTGTCGGCGACCTACTGGAGCTGGATCGGCCTGGTCTGAGGGAGGCTCCGGCGCAGTCCGGCACCCGCCGCATGCCGCCGGCGCCGGCGGAGTCCGCTCGGCACCCGCAGCACCCCTCCGGCACCACCGGCACCCGCCAGGCACCCGCCCGGCGGGGAACCGCACCCGCGGCCGGGAGGCCGAGTCCACCGGCACGCACCGGCCTTCGTGTGCCCCGCGAATCCGGGGCACACCGCGACCTCCCGGCCCGGGACGCACCGCGTCCCGGGCCGGTTCGCACCCCTCGCCATCGGGCCGCACCGCCTTCTGCCAGGAACTTCACACACCGGGAGCCTTGCCGAAATCCCCCAGAAGTGGTTGGGTGAAAAGGCAAGGGCCCTTGAAAGCGGGGCCCATTTCCACCGATTCCTCAAGGAAGGTCTGATCGATGACCGACAACTACAACTCCGCGGATTCGGGCAGCGCACTCGGCTCCGACACCCCGTACCCGGGAACCGATGTGCCGCAGCAGCCGGTGCACTCCGCATCGCAGGGTGCCGCGCTCAGCAGCGACCAGCCCGCATCCTACGGACGCCACGGCGTCAGCACCGACAGCACCGGCACCGCCGATGTCGCCAAGGACGAAGGCCGCCGCCTCCAGGGCGAGGCCGGCGCCGCCGCGCAGAACGTGGCCTCGACCGCGCAGTACGAGGCCGGACAGGTGGCCGAGGAGGCCAAGCAGCAGGCTTCGAACCTCTGGCACCAGCTCCAGCGCGATGCCGGCGACCAGGCCTCGCACCAGCAGGGTCGTGCCGCCAAGTCCGTCCGCGCGGTGTCCGACGACCTCGCCGGGCTGCGCCGCGGCGAGGAGCCCAAGGACGCCGTCACGCGCGACCTGCTGAGCATGGCCGACGAGCGCGTCTCCGCGATCGCCGACCGGCTGGAGAACTCGAACCCGCAGGATCTCGTGCAGGACGTGCGCCGCTTCGCCTCCACCCGTCCCTTCACCTTCCTCGCGATCGCCGCCGGCGTGGGCCTCATCGCCGGTCGCGTGACCCGCGGTCTCGCCGACGCCAACAACGACTCGAACGGCGGAGGCACCTCGGGAACGGGCACCGGCGAGTACGGCTACCCCGTCCAGGGCGGGTACCCGACCACCGGCTACCCGGCCCAGGGCTACGGCCAGCAGGGCTATGCCGCACAGGGATACGCGCAGCAGGGCTACCCGACCGGAGGCCAGTACTCCGCCGGGCAGTACAGCGATGCGAGCGGTCAGTACGGCCAGCAGGGCTACGCCGCCGGGCAGCAGTCCGCAGGCCAGTACGGCGCGGGCCAGGGCTATGAGGCCGGCCAGTACGACGACGGCCAGCAGGGCTACGGCACCGGGGAGACCAACCGATGAGCTACGACCCCAACCAGGGCGCGCACCCGGGGCAGCACCCCGGCCAGCACCCGGGCGGCGGGTACCCGGGCCAGCAGGTCCCGCACGCGGGCCAGCCGGTCCACCCCGGCCAGCCGCATCCGGGCCAGCCCGGCGTGGTCCCGCCCGGGCCCAATCCGCAGACCGCCTACGTGGCGCAGGAGCCGCCCCGACCCGGTGAGGAGTACCCGGCGAACGCCGCCGGGCACGGCTGGGACCGCGGCTACGACCGCGAGGCCTACGCCGAGGCCCAGGCCGAGGTGCGCGCCGAGAGCCAGTCGATCGGCGAGATGTTCTCCTCCCTGAGCCGGAACACCACCCAGCTCATCCAGCAGGAGATCGCCCTCGCCAAGGCCGAGGCGACCCAGTCGGCGAAGCGCGCGGGCGCAGGTGCCGGCATGCTCGCCGGGGCCGCGATCGCCGCGCTGTTCTTCCTGCTCTTCCTGTCCAATGCCCTGTGGATGGCGCTCGCCAACCTCATCGGACTGGGCTGGGGGGCGCTCGTCGTCGGAGTCATCTGGGCGATCGTCGCCACCGTGCTCGGCCTCGTCGGCAAGAGCAAGCTCCAGCAGGTCAAGGGCATCCCCGAGACCGTGGACACTGCCAAGGACATCCCGCCCACCATGAATCCCGCAAAGGAAACGCCATGACCTACACCCATGATCACGGCTACCAGGCCGACCCCAACCGTCCCGTCGCGACCCACGGCAACGCCGGCTACGGCACCGCAGACTACCCGACGGACAACTCGAACAAGTCCCCCGAGCAGATCCGCGCGGAGATCGAGCAGACCCGTCGCAACCTCGGCTACGACGTCGACGCGATGGCGGAGAAGGTCTCCCCGGCCAAGGTCGTCGAGCGCCGCAAGAACAAGGTCGCCGATCGCCTGAACCACTGGAAGGAATCCATCATGGGCTCCGCCGACGACGCCAACGCGCAGCTCAACCACCAGCGCCAGCAGTTCGCCGACTCCGCCCACGGTGCGGCCGACCAGGCTCGCGACGCCGCCTACCAGGCCCGTGACGCCGCCTCCCAGGTGCCCGGCCGCATCAAGCAGGGCACCCGCGGCAACCCGCTGGCCGCCGGCGTGATCGCGCTCGGCGCCGGCTGGCTCATCGGCTCGCTGATCCCTGCCTCGCAGAAGGAGCAGCAGCTCGCCGGTCAGGCGAAGGACGCCGCTCAGCCGCTCGTCCAGGAGGCCCAGAGCGTCGCCAAGGACATGGGGCAGAACCTGCAGGAGCCGGCGAAGGAGGCTGCGGAGAGCGTGAAGTCGCAGGCCCAGTCCGGCGCCGAGCGCGTGAAGTCCGACGCCCAGTCCGAGGCCGACCACCTCAAGACCGAGGCCCAGTCCTCCGGTCAGACGGTCAAGGAGACCCGCGAGTGACCCTCGCCCTCCGATGAACCATCGCAGCGCCCGCGGAAGCCCCGAGCTCCCGCGGGCGCTGTGCTGTCCGGGCACTCCAGCCCGGGCACCGGCGGCATTCTCGCCCGAAGTGGATGCCGCACCGTCGCCCGGGCGCGCCTGACCTCCCCCGCCGTCGCCCAGGCGAACTAGAGTGACCACCATGGACATCGACACGAATGCGCTCGAGCGCGACCTCGGCTTCCGGCTGCTCGGCGAGACCTTCTACCTCCAGGCCCTCGATCAGCTTTCCGTCAACGGCCTCGATGAGCCGTCCCTCGTCCCCGATTGGACGCGCAAGCATGTGGCCCTCCACGTGCTCTACAACGCCGAGGGCTTCCTCCGGCTGCTCGAATGGGCGAAGACGGGCGTGCAGAATCCGATGTACCCCTCCCGGGAATGGCGCGACCAGCAGATCGCCGACGGGGTGGCGCACACCTCGGGCGCGGACACGATCACGCTCGCGCATGAGGTGGCCGACGACCTCACCGCCGAGCTCGACTCGATGTCCGACGACGACTGGGGATCACAGGTGGTGTCCGGGCGCGGTGCGGACATCCTCGCCGCGGAGATCCCCTGGCTGCGGGCCCGCGAGGTGTGGATGCACAGCCTCGACCTGGGGATCGGCATGACTGCCCGGGATTTCCCGGCCGAGGTCGTCGACCGGCTGCTCGATGACGTCGATACGGCCTGGGGTGCCCGCGACGAGCCCGTGCACTACCGGGTCCGGCTCACCGACCGCGACGACCGCTCGGAGCGGGTGATCCGCCACGGCACCGAGGGCAGCACGCCCGCCGAGCCGATCGAGGTCACCGGCGAAGCCGCCGAGGTGCTGTCCTACCTCACCGGCCGCGGCTGGCCGGCCTCGGTGTCCGGGGACACGGACAAGGGCGGCACCGGCAGCACCACGCCGCAGGACCTCCCGGCGCCCCCGAACTGGCTCTGAGCCGCCGGCGCGGCATGTGTGCCCGGGAGTGTGGGACCTTCGACGGAGTGTGGGGCCATCAACGGCACCACTCTCGTCCGAAGGTCCCACAGTTGCGCGGGGTGCCGGCGGTGGGTGCCGGTGACGGGCGTATCCGGATCCGGTGGAGCCGGGCGCGCCGCTTGCGCTGCGCCTCAGCCGGAGCGGCGGCGGTAGAGCGTGAGCTCACCGCTGCGCCGTCCGCCGGCGCGCGCGGTCGCTCCGGGTGCCAGCGCCCCGGCGATCCGGAGCTCGGGCCGGGTGCCGTGGACGATCGAGACGACGTCACCCGCGGCGCCGGCGGCGAACACGCGGCCGCCGCCGCTGCGCATCACCTTCTCGAGGCGCTGGGCGAGGGTCCGGGTATGCGCCCCGAGCGTCTCGACCTCGCGCTGCAGCTCGAGTATCCGCTTGATCCCGGCGAGGTTGATTCCCTCCTCCTGGGAGAGGCGCTGGATGAGCTGGAGCCGGGAGATGTCGGCGGCGGAGTAGCGCCGGCCGCGGCCGGCGGTGCGCTGGGGCACCACGAGCCCGAGCCGGTCGTACTGCCGCAGGGTCTGCGGGTGCATCCCGGCGAGCTCCGCGGCCACCGAGATCACGTAGACTGCGGCGTCCTTGTCGATCTGCATCGTGCTCTCCACCTCCTTCGCTCGGTCGTCGCTCTACTTGCTGTGGTCTCCTGCGCTGCGCCCCGATACTCAGGGCTCCCTGTCATCGTCCGGCCGCGGGAATCGAGTCCGGCCCGGATCCAGCCGGTGCGCGCTCAGCTCGCCTTCGCCCGGGCGTACAGCTCGGCACGCGGGTCCTCACCCTCGGTCGCCTTCCGGTAGGCTTCGACGGCCTTTCTGGCGTCCGGGCTGAGGTTCCGCGGCACGGCGACCTCGATGGTGACGAGCAGGTCACCGGTGTGATTCTTGCCCTCGATGCCCTTGCCGCGGATCCGCAGCACGCGACCCGACGGAGTGCCGGCGGGCACCTTCATCCGCACGGGCATGCCGGACAGGGTAGGCACCTCGACCTCGGCGCCGAGCGCTGCCTCGTCGAAGCTCACCGGCAGCTCCATCCTCAGGTTGTCGCCGTCGCGGCTGAACACCGGGTGCTTCTCGACGTTGATGGTGAGCACGACGTCGCCGTTCTCCCCGCCGTTGGGGCTCGGCTTGCCCTTGCCCTTGACGCGGATCTTCTGGCCGTCCTTGACGCCCACCGGGGTGCGCACGCTCAGCGGCTTGCCCGAGGGCATCGTGAGCTTGACGGTGGCACCCTTCGCCGCTTCGGTGAAGGACAGCGAGGTGCTCGCCTTGATGTCCCCGCCCTTCTGCGGGCCGGTGGAGAACCCTCCGCCGTAGGGGCTGCCGCCGTAGGGCTGACCGCCGAACAGGTCCGACAGGTCGGGCGGCACGTCACCGTAGCCGCCGTAAGGGCTGCCGCCGCCGCGCGTGGTGTAGCGCGGGTACTGGCTCCTGCCCGCGCCGGTGTTGAACAGGCCGGAGAAGATGTCCTCGAACCCGCCGCCGGATCCGCCCGCACCGGTTCCGCCGCCGGAGCCGGCGGAGAAGCGGGCGCCGCGGCCCATGGCGCGGACCTGGTCGTACTGCTCGCGGGTCTCCTTGTCGGAGAGCACCTGATTGGCCTGGCTGATCTGCTTGAACTTCTCCTCGGCGGCCTTGTCGCCGGGATTCGTGTCCGGGTGGTACTTGCGGGCCAGCTTGCGGTAGGCCTTCTTGATCTCCGCGTCCGTGGCGTCCTTGGAGACGCCGAGGGTTGTGTAGTAGTCCTTGTCGAACCATTCGTTCTGAGGTCCCGTATTCACCTGGCACCTCCTTCCTGTGAGCTCACGCTCGCATCGATCTGCTGATTCTCATGTGTCATGTGTGCTGCTGTCTTCCTCACGTGCCGAGCGGCAGGCGGTCGGATGGGCGCGTCCTGCTCGCCGGGCCCGTGCCCGAGGCGCCCCGCCGGGATGCCCAATCTCCCACCGGTGGGGTGGGCCGGGTGCCGGCGGGCGCCTCGGGAGCGGATCATTCGGCCGGCGCCTGCACACCCACGCGGGCGGCCCGGATGACGCGTTCGCCCAGCCGGTAGCCCGGCTGCATGACGAGGAAGACCGTGGCGGTCTCGACCTCGTCGGACGGCTGCTGCATGAGCGCCTCGTGGATGCTCGGGTCGAACTCCTCGCCCGGCTCCCCGAACTGGACGACCCCGACCTTCTCGAGCGACGCGATGAGCTTCTTCGCGTGCGTCTCGAAGGGACCGGTGAGGTCGCCGTTCTCCCGGGCGAGCCGGAGCTCGTCGAGCACCGGGTAGAGCGCCTCGACGACGGACTGGACGCCGGCTTCCCGGGCCCGGTCCTGCTCGCGCTTGGCGCGCATCCGGAACGCCGCGTACTCCGCGTTGATCCGCTGCAGGTCGGCGAGCCGTTCGGCCGCGAGGCGGGCGTCGGCGGACTGCTCGTCCTCGACGCCGCCCTCGACCGGGGCCGCGGTGTCGTCGATGCCGGAGATGTCGTCCGGGACCTCGACGCCGGGTTCGGCGGGCTCCGCGCCGGGGTCCGCAGGCGCTGCGGCCTGCGGGTCCGGCTCCGGGTCCCCGCCCGACCCGGCAGCTGCCTGGGCCGACGGATCAGCGGGGTTCCGGACCTCCCCGGTCTCCGGGTCGATGCGGCGCTTGTCGCTGAACGAGAAGCCCTGCTCGGCTGCGCCGTTGTCGGGATCCTCGGCAGTCATTACTTCTTCTCCTCGTCCTCGTCGTCCACGACCTCGGCGTCGACGACCTCGTCCTCGGTGTCGGCGGATCCGCCTGCGGCATCGCCCTCGGGCGCACCGGCGGACTCGTCGGGCTGCGCGTAGAGCGCCTCACCGAGCTTGGTCTGGCTCTGCGAGAGCTTGTCGACGGCGGCCTTGACGGCGTCGTCGTCATCGCCCTTGAGCGCTTCCTTGACGGCCTCGACGTCCGCGCTGACCTCGGACTTGACGTCCTCGGGCAGCTTGTCCTCGTTGTCGGAGATGAGCTTCTCCGTCGAGTAAGCGAGGTTCTCGGCGAGGTTGCGGTTGTCCGCCGCCTCGCGGCGCTGCTTGTCCTCGTCGGCGTGCTCCTCGGCCTCGCGGACCATCCGGTCGATGTCCTCCTGCGGGATCGCGGACCCGCCGGTGATCGTCATCGACTGCTCCTGACCGGTGCCCTTGTCCTTGGCGGACACGTGCACGATGCCGTTGGCGTCGATGTCGAAGGACACCTCGATCTGCGGCAGGCCGCGCGGGGCCGGCGCGATGCCGGTGAGCTCGAAGGTTCCGAGCGCCTTGTTGTCGCGAGTGAACTCCCGCTCGCCCTGGAAGACCTGGATCGACACGCTCGGCTGGTTGTCCTCGGCGGTGGTGAAGGTCTCCGACTTCTTGGTCGGGATCGGGGTGTTGCGCTCGATGAGCTTCGTCATCACTCCACCCTTGGTCTCGAGACCGAGGGACAACGGGGTGACGTCGATGAGCAGCACGTCCTTGCGCTCGCCCTTGAGGACACCGGCCTGGACGGCGGCGCCGATCGCGACGACCTCGTCCGGGTTGACGCCCTTGTTGGGGTCCTTGCCGCCGGTGAGCTTCTTGACGACCTCGGACACGGCCGGCATCCGGGTCGAACCGCCGACGAGCACGACGTGGTCGATGTCGGAGAGCTTGATGCCGGCGTCGGCGATGACCGCCTCGAACGGCTTCTTGGTGCGCTCGAGGAGATCCTTGGTGAGGTCCTCGAACTTCGCGCGGGTCAGGGTCTCATCGAGGTGGATGGGCCCGTTCTCGCTCATCGACAGGTACTGCAGCGAGATGTTCGTGCTCGTCGCGCTGGAGAGCTCCTTCTTCGCCTGCTCAGCGGCCTCCTTGAGGCGCTGCATCGCAGTGGTGTCCTTGGACAGGTCGACGCCGTAGCCGTTCTTGACCTCGGACACGAGCCAGTCGACGATCCGCTGGTCCCAGTCGTCGCCGCCGAGCTTGTTGTCGCCGGAGGTGGCGCGCACCTGAATGGTGGAGAAGTCGTCCTCGTCCTTGCCGACCTCGAGCAGGGAGACGTCGAAGGTGCCTCCACCGAGGTCGAAGACGAGGATGAGCTCGTCCTCCTTGCCGCGCTCGAGGCCGTAGGCCAGGGCGGCGGCGGTGGGCTCGTTGATGATGCGCAGGACATTGAGGCCGGCGATCTGCCCGGCGTCCTTGGTGGCCTGACGCTGGGCGTCGTTGTAGTAGGCCGGGACGGTCACGACGGCGTCCGTGACCTCCTCCTGCAGGTACTCCTCGGCATCGTGCTTGAGCTTCTGGAGGATGCGGGCGGAGATCTCCGGGGCGGTCAGGGTCTTGCCGCCGATCTCGGTGCTCCAGTCGGTGCCCATGTGGCGCTTGACGGAGGCGACGGTGTTCTTGACGTTGGTGACGGCCTGGCGCTTGGCGATCTCGCCGACAAGCCAATCGCCGTTCTTGTTCACCGCGACGACCGAGGGGGTGGTGCGCCCGCCCTCGGCGTTCGCGATGACCTTGGGCTCGCCGCCCTCGAGGACGGCGACGACCGAGTTGGTGGTGCCGAGGTCGATGCCTACTGCACGTGCCATGAGTAGAACTCCTTTTCGTAGTTGTGCGAGCCGGTGCCCCGATGTGCTCGGCCGGACGGCTCCGCGGCCGGACTTCCGACCGTGGCCCCTGGAGCGGGCCCCGCCCGGGGAGCCGGAGCGGAACCGCGCGCCCGAACACATTGAGCGCCATTGGCTCAAGTCTTGAACGCCGCGATCGCGGTGTCAAACCACGATCACGAAAGTTGCGTACACCTGACTCAACTTTGCTCAGCGGGGTTTTATTCCGGCCGTCGGAGAGGTTTCTCCGGTCCACCCGGTGATCTCCGGGCTCCGAGTGCTAGGCCGACGCTCGCCCGCGCGGCCGCACGGGCGTTCCGTCCCAGCGGCGCACGCAGCGCCAGCGGTCGACGACCGAGGCGTGGGTGAGCCGCTCGGGCTCCGACCACGGCAGGGTCATGAGCATCCAGACCACGGCGACGACGGCGATCTCCACACCGATGTACCACGGCCACCCGCCGAGCAGGTCGAGCACGGAGAAACCGGCCGGCGCCTGCGCCAGGTAGCCGTAGTTCGCTCCGGTGGCGCAGTTGACCGCCGCCGCGAGGACGGCCCAGGCGAGCGCCGACACGTAGGCGACGCCGAAGCCGCGCCAGGTGGGCCGGTAGCCCAGCCCCCAGACGAGGACGATCGGCGCCCACTGGGCGAGGGCGTGGAGGATCCAGAACACGGTGAACTCGAGCTCGGGGTTCTGCATGTAGTTGAGGTCGGGGGTGACGACCGACTGGAGGTTGAGCGTGAGCCCCCAGTAGTAGGTGATGGCGATCGCCCAGCCCGCGCGGGTGATGAGGGCGATCGCAGTGACGATGCGGAGCACGTCGGAGAAGTGGAAGGGCAGCGACTGACCGATGTCCCAGTGGCTCGGCAGCATCCCCCACACCGTCCACCCCACGGCCACGACGAGGAGCACCCATCCGGTCGCACGGGTGATCCGGAGCTCGGTGCGGGTGCCGCGCTTCCGCCGCGCCATGACCACGAGGACGACCGCCCCGACGACGATCCCGGCGAGCGCGGTCAGGTGCTCGGGGCCGAAAAGGGCCATCCGGCCGATCGGCTCCGCGATCTCCATGGGCGCCCCTTCCCTGCTCGTCCTCGACAGGCACGACGGTGGTGCCCGCACCGCTCCGGCCTCATCATGAGTGTAGAGTCTGCCCGGCCCGCAGGCGCGCCGTTCTCCGCACCGGCTTGCGCAAGACCGGCCGCTGCGGGAGAGTCCGGAGAGGACCACACGACGAGGATGAGCGGGAGCACACCATGACCGGCCCAGCACGGAACCCCCACCGGCCACCCCCACCCAGCGGGGGCCGGGGTCAGGCCCCGCCCCCTCCACCACCCGGCGCGCCGCCTGCGCCCCCGCAGCCCGGGGGAGCCCCGGGCGCGCCTCGGAAGAGGCGCCACTTCATCGCCCCCGGCGTGACGCTCCTCGTCCTCGGTCTGCTCGGCATCGCCGCGGCGGTGCTGATCTTCATCATGCCGTTCGGCCTGTTCCTCTTGGGCGGCGGCGGGAACACCGAGGCGTTCGACGATATCGCCGCGAACTTCCGCCTGGTCGCCTCCCTCGTCGCCGGAGTGAGCGTGCTGATGGCCGGCGGCGGGATCGCCCTCATCGTCGTGGCCGGCCGCCGCGGGTGACCCGAGCACCCGTTCCGCGCACCCCAGTCCGACCCGGCCCGCGAGGGTTGCCCTGACCACAGGCCGCTCCAGGACGAATTGGCAGGCGACCCAGAGCCCGACCGCCTCCGCAGGCCGTCTCGGAGAGCGGTGGCACCACCCGCCCGGCTTCACCGGCTACCATGACACGAACGCCTGCGGACCCCGGCGGGCTCCGCGCTCCTCGCGCCGCTCGATCACTCTGCGCCCACCCCGACACCGAAGGACAGACCGTGGTCCCCGAACCGTCATCCCCGCGCCCCGAATCCCCGGGCGCACCCGGCCCGGCGAGCGACAGCACCCAAGCCGAGGACACCGCATCACCTGCGGACACGGCGTCATCCACGGTCACCGCTCCTGCTGACGGCTCGGCTTCCGCGGACAGCGCAGACACCGCCGGCGGCATGAAGAAGGAGCCGCCCCAGTCCTGGGACGACCTCAAGCCGTGGAAGGGCGCGGCGGCTCCGACGGACAAGTTCCTACTGTTCGCGATCTTCGCCGTCCCAGCGTTCTACCTGGGCATGATGCCGTTCCGGCCGTTCCTCATCGCGCACCAGCCGATTCTCCTCGAGTTCCTCACCGGCGCGAAGACCGCGATCGTCGGCGCAGCCGCCTATGCGCGGGTGGGCGAGTTCCCGCTCTGGCTCGTGCTCGTCGCCGGTTTCGTCGGGATGACGAAGTTCGACTGGCTGTTCTGGCTCGCCGGCCGCCGTTGGGGCGACGGCATCCTCAGCATCTTCACCTCCACCGACCGGCAGCGCCGGCAGGTCGAGAAGTTCCGCCGGATGCCCCCGTGGCTCCTCTTCCTCCTCGTCGTCATCAGCCGCGTGCCCGGCATCCCCGGGACCCTCGTATGGCTCGTCGCCGGCTGGAGCGGGATGCGATTGTGGGTGTTCCTCATCGCCGATTTCCTCGCCTGCCTCATCCTCACCGTCGGTGTCGCACTGCTCGGCTACTCGCTCGGCCAGGCGGCCGTCGACGTCATCCAGACCATCGACCGCTACGCGCTGTGGCTCAGCCTCGGCCTCGTCGTCCTCATCGCCGTGTGGTCCGGCGCGAAGGCGAACAAGCAGGCGAAAGACGCCCAGGCCTGACCTCGTCCACGGCTTTCCCGGCTTCCACGGATCCGGCCCCGGGCCGAGGCGCCGGCACACCCCGCAGGCCCGTGCGGATCGCCGTGCTCCGCGCCGTAGACACCGTGGCCCAGCAGCGCGCCATGCGCGCCATGCGCTCCTTGCGCGGCTGAACCCGGCAGGCGCTCGAACAGCTTGGCATTGGAACCCTGAACCGGGCCTGCGGATCCCCGCACCGGATGTGCGGGGTCCCGTCGCGGCGCCGGGCGTCGACTACGATGACGAGCATGCATCCCCCGCGCCCGATGCTGCCGCTTGCCGCCGCGTCCCTCGTGCTCGCCGTCTCCGCCTGCACCCCGGCGGACTCCGCACACCAGGTGAACGCCGGGGCCACGCCGACCGCGGCCGTCGCCCCGGAATCGATCCCGGCACCCGGGCAGGCCGCCCCGGGCACTCCGACACCCACCGAGGTCCCCGTCTCCGGCAGCGGCGAGTGGGCGAGCAGCGATGAGCCGGTGGAACCGTCGACCGAGGACGGCCGGCCCTTCGCCGTCGCCATCCGGGTCGAGGACGACATGCCTATCGACGCGGATGAAGCCGCGGAGTTCGTCATCGCGACTCTCCAGGACGAACGCGGCTGGCAGACGCTCGACGGCGTCGCCTTCGAACTCGTCGTCGACACCGCGGAGGCCGACTCGGTGATCAGCATCGCGAGCCCCGACACCGTGGACCGGATGTGCGCACCGCTCATCACCGACGGCGAGCTCTCGTGCCGCAACGGCCCGAACGTCAACCTCAACGCCAAGCGCTGGATGCAGGGCACGGAGGATTTCGAGTCGCTCGAGGTCTACCGCCAGTATCTCATCAACCACGAGGTCGGGCACGCGCTCGGGCACGGCCACGTCAGCTGCCCCGGTGACGGGGAGCCCGCTCCTCTCATGCATCAGCAGTCGAAGGGGCTCGACGGCTGCCGGCCGAATGCCTGGCCCACCGTGGCCTGAGCGGAGGTAGGATCTCCTATACGCAGTTTCGAGCACCACTCGCATGATCGCCCTTCCGCACCATGAACCCGGACGGCCGCTGCCTTGCATGCGGGCCGCATGGAGCGATCCCATCTCGGTGGAATGTCATTGAACGGCAGAATGTTCAGTCAAACCGGTGTACAGTGACCGGGAATCCGCCGGATTCCGTCGGTCATCAACACGGCGCGTTGCCTCACCCCGTCCTCAAATGGCCGACCCACTGCTTTGTCCACCGAAAGGTCCTGACGTTGTTCTCCCGTGCCGAAAGCGGTACCACGCGCCCCAACCCGGTATGGAAGCGCATCCACGACGACCTCAGCTCCCGGATCTACTCCGGCGAGTTCACCGAAGGCTTCCCCGGTGAGGTGCAGCTCGCCGAGGAGTACGGCGTGAGCCGAGGGACAGTGCGCCAGGCACTGCGCCCGCTGCGCGAGGCCGGCATCATCATCTCCCACCGCGGCCGCGCGCCCCAGGTCCAGACCACCGACCCGTGGACCTCGAGCGGCCCGGTCCACAGCCTGCTGCCCCCACTCGAGGGCGACATCTCCCGGGGCACGACCCACACGACGGTCCAGCGGGCCGAGCTCAACAAGGAGGCGGCGGCGCATCTCGGCGTGGAATCCGACACCGCGCTCCTCCACCTCGCCTGGACCTACCACCCCGACGGCCCGCCGATCTCGCTGGGTCACAGCTGGATCCCGCTGCGGTACGCCGAGCCGCTCACCGATCTCGACTTCACCCATACGAGCGTGTACCGGGAGCTCAGCGTGGTCTGCGGCATCAGCGTGGACGGGGGCAGGGAGACACTCCGGGCGGTCGCGGCCGATGCGGAGGAGGCCGCGGCGCTCGAGTGCGAGCCCGGTACTCCGCTGCTCGCGTATACCCGCATCTCCGCGTCCGGCGACACCCCGGTCGAGTACCGCACCGGGTCGATGCTCGGCTCCGCGATCAGCGTCACCCACCGCTTCTGAGGCTCTCCTCCCCGAGATCGAGACGCCGACCGGTCCACCCGGCGCGCAGCCGGCGATCGTGCGAGGCGATGACGACGGCACCCGGATAGTCCGGCAGCGCATCCTCGAGCTGGGTGACGAGGAACAGCGAGAGATGATTCGTCAGCTCGTCGAGCAGCAGCACGTCCGACCGACTGAGCAGGAGCCAGACCAGCGACAGCCGCGCCACCTGGCCGCCGGACAGTTCGCCGGTGCGTCGACCGCGGGCGATCCCGCCGAGGCCGTGCCCGGTGAAGGTGGCCTCGACGTGCGCGTCGACCGACCATGCGTCGGGCCGCCGCGCGCGTTCGAGCGCGGCGACGGACTGCGCACCCTCGGGGTCTTGAGCGAGGGCCGCCGCTGAGGTGTCGACGGCGGCTGCCGCAGCGCGCGGGGGCGCGGCCGCGCGCTCGCGCTCCTCGCCCACCGTGGTCCCGGCGGTGAACGGCGGCTCCTGGTGGAGCAGGCCGGTCCGCGCCGCACCGCCGGGCGCATGGGCGACGACCACGATCGGTGTGCCGCACGGTCCACGGGCGAGCGCGGCCCAGGCGCGCACCCGGCGACGTGGACCGGGCGCGCCCCCACAGATGTGCCTCAGGCGCGCAGGGCGAGCGCGAAGGGCAGCACGGCCGCGGCGCCGGCGCGGCGGAGCTCCCGGGCGGCCGCCGTCATGGTCCAGCGGGACACGATCTCGTCGTCGACGAGCAGCACCGTGCGGCCCTCGACCGCAGCGGCGAGCTCGGGGCTCACGGCGAAGGCGTCGTGCACGTCTCGCACGCGGAACGCACTGTTGACGTCGGGGCTGCCGGTCTCCCGGCGGGCCGTCAGCGGCCCGGCCTCGTGCAGCCGGCCCACGCGGGCGAGCTCCGCGGCGAGAGAGGCGACCGTCGTAGGCCGGCGCGCGTTGGGGATGGAGACGACGACCTCGGGCCGGGCGTCCCAGCCCCAGTCCGCGAGCACGCGGAGGCAGTGCGCGCCGATCTCCGGCGGGACGGGCAGGTCCTCCGCCCCGGGCGCCAGGAATCCGCGCAGCAGCTGCCCGGGGCCGAGGTCGGTGAGCCGCGCGACGACCCGGCCGACGGCGCTGCGCTCCGATTCCGGGATCCTCCCCTTGAGGTCGACCCCGATCGACGGGAGCCCGGACGGCCACGAGGCGCGGGGTTCGACCGGCAGCCCGACCGCGCTGAGCACCGAGCGGGCGGCGGAGCGTCCGGAGTCGGAGACCTCGTCGGACCACCACTGGCCGGCGCAGGTGTCGCACCGTCCGCAGTCGGCGGCCTCCGGGTCGTCGAGCTGCTCGGCGAGGAACCGCATGCGGCAGCCGCCCGTCGCCTCGTAGTCGAGCATCGCCTGTGCCTCCCGCTTCCGCGCGGCGGCGACGTTGGCGTAGCGCTCGGCATCGTAGGTCCACCCGCGGCCGGTGGAGACGAACCCGCCGGCCACCCGATCCACGGCACCGTCGACCTGGAGGGTCTTGAGGAGCAGGTCGAGGCGGGCGCGCTTGACGCCCACGAGGGTCTCCAGCCGCGGCACGGACAGCGGCTCCCCGCCAACGTCGGTGAGGGCTGCGAGGACTGCGGCGGCATCGTCCTCCGCGGGCATCGACGCGGTCGCGAAGTACTCCCAGATGTCGGAGTCCTCCGCGCCGGGCAGAAGCAGGACGTCGGCGGACTCCGTGGCACGGCCGGCACGGCCGACCTGCTGGTAGTACGCCACCGGGGAGGACGGCGCACCGAGGTGGACGACGAATCCGAGGTCGGGTTTGTCGAATCCCATGCCGAGCGCGGAGGTGGCGACGAGCGCCTTGAGCCGGTTCGCCTTGAGGTCGCCCTCGAGCCGTTCGCGCTCCTCCGGGTCGGTGCCCCCGGTGTAGGCGGCGACGTCCCAGCCCGCGGATCGCAGGGCGCGGGCGGTGTCCTGGGCGGCGGCGACGGTCAACGTGTAGATGATGCCTGATCCGGGGAAGTCCCCCAGGCGCTCACCGAGCCAGGCGATCCGCTCGCTCGGCTGGCGCACCGGGGCGACGCCGAGGCGCAGCGAGGCCCGCGACAGGGGGCCGCGGATCACCAGGGTGTCCGCGCCGAGCTGCTCGGCGACATCGGCGACCACCCGCTCGTTGGCCGTCGCCGTCGTCGCGAGCACCGGCCGGTCCGCCGGGAGCTCGGCGAGCAGGGCGCCGATGCGCCGGTAGTCGGGCCGGAAGTCGTGCCCCCAGTCGGAGATGCAGTGCGCCTCGTCGACGACGATCATGCCGACCTCGGTGAGGAGGTTCTGGAGCACGTGGTCGCGGAACTTCGGGTTGTTGAGCCGCTCCGGGGAGATGAGGAGGACGTCGACGGCGCCGTCGCCGAGCGCGGCGAGCACCGAGTCCCACTCCGTGACGTTCGAGGAGTTGAGGGTGACGGCGCGGACCCCGGCGCGTTCGGCGGCCCCCACCTGGTCGCGCATGAGGGCGAGCAGCGGGGAGATGATGAGGGACGGGCCGCGGCCGGCGGCACGGAGCAGCCGGGCGGCGACGAAGTAGACGGCGGATTTGCCCCAACCGGTGCGCTGCACGACGAGGGTGCGGCGGCGACCGGCGACGAGCGCCTCGATCGCCTCGAACTGCCCGGGATGGAACTCCGCGTCGGGACGACCGGTGAGTTCGCGCAGTGCGCTGAGGGCCTGGGTCCGGAGTTCGCTGCTGTCCATGGTCCCGAGTCTAGGTCCGGGCACGGACACGGGAGAGGCACGGACACGGAAGATGCCCGGGCACGGGAGAGGGGCACCACGATCCCGGCAGTAGACTCCATCGCATGAGCGAATCCTCCGAGCACCCTGTGATCTCGACCGCGCACGTGCGCACCGACCGCCCCGCGCGCTACGCCAAGCAGCTCGTGTCGCACATGAGCCGCAAGGTGCCGGGCGTGTGGGATGCCGACACCGGCAAGGGCACGATCGAGTTCGCAGACGGGTCCGTGCTCGCCGCACTCACCGACCGCGGTGACTCCCTCGACATCGAGCTCACGGCCACCGCCGATTCCGTCGAGCGCTTCGAGGGCGTCGTCGGTCGGCACCTCGTGCGCTTCGGCTCCCGCGACGAGCTGGTGTGCACGTGGACCCGCTCGGATGACTCCCCCGGCACCGAGCAGCGCTTCACCGCCGACGCCGACTGACACGTCCGGCCCGGCCGGTGGATCCGGCCCGGCCGATCGGCCGGTCCCGGACCGATCGGTCCCCGTCCGATCGGTCGCCGGCCTGCGACATCGGTCTGCCGCGGAGCCTGCCCGTCAGCCGGCCTGCGATTCGAGGGACTCGACGAGCTGCCCGTATCCCTCGTCGAGCTTCTGCTGCCCGTCGACAGCCATCTCCGGCACGAACGCGCCGAGGACGAAGGCATTGCCCACGGTTCCGAAGACGATGTTCACGTCGATGGCGACCCCGCCGGCCTGCGTCGTCATCGTGTATCCCGTCGCCCCGTCCGGTGCCTGGTCATACGGGGCGATGGCGACCTCACCGGTCTCGCCCGCCGCGTTCGTCATCGTGAACTCCGCGCACCGCTCCGGCATCTGCTCCTGGGCGGCGAGCAGCTCCTCGGCGGTCTGTGCATCCTCGAGGGCCGAGCCGCCGAACATCATCCCGTTGTTCGCGATGCCGGAGACGGCTGCGCTCTCCGAACTGCCGACGCCCGGCATGTTCTCGAGCGCCGCCCGGCACTCCGCCGGCTCGACCTTGTTCTCGTCGAGCGCCTCGTCCGCGCCCTCGGTGGCCGCGGAATCGGTGACCGTGAGGTCGACGCCCTCGACGTCGATCGCCTCGATCGCGGTGCGGATCTGCTCATTGGTCACGGCGGCGGGAGCGGGCTCCTCGGCGGGCTGCTCCGGCTGCTCCGCCGAAGCCTCCTGACCGGGGGCGGGGTTCTCCTCGCCACCGGCCGGCTCACCCCCGCCGGAGGAGCACCCGACGAGCAGCAGGGTGCTGCCGAGTGCCATGGGAACGAGGGTCCGCAGGGAGGAGGGTGTGCGCATGGGTGCGAGTCCTTTCGCATGGGCCGACTGTCGCGGTGCTGTCGACTCCAGGGTAGGCGCCGCACCGCGGTCCCTGCCCCGTGCGCATGTTCCGATCCGGGAACAGCGGTGGGCTCAGATGTTCCTCCACGACAGCTCGTTCCGCTTCTTCGCCATGAGGGCGATCGCACCGAGAGAGAGCACGAGCACGCCGATTCCGATGAGGTCGAGCAGGCTGTCCGGGGTGAGGAACAGCACGGACCCGACCACCAGCGCGATCCGCAGCACCCAGGGCACGGCGACCATGAGGAAGCCCTCCGCGGCGACGGCCAGCAGGAGCACTCCGACGGTCGCGGTGACGATCACCTGGATCGCCTCGAGCACCTGCACGTCCTGCATGAGGAGCACCGGGTTGTAGACGAACACGAACGGCACCACGTACCCGGCGAGCGCGAGCTTCATCGCCGCGAAGCCGGTGCGCATCGGATCGCCTCCGGACAGCCCGGCTGCCGCGAAGGCCGCGAGCGCTACGGGCGGGGTGATGTTGGCGAAGAGCCCGAAGTAGAACACGAACATGTGCGCCGCGAGCGGCTCCACCCCGAGCTGGGTGAGCGCGGGGGCGGCCATCGTCGCGGTGATGATGTAGGCCGGGATCGACGGCAGGCCCATGCCGAGGATGATGCAGGCGAGCGCCGTCATGATCAGGGTCGGCAGCAGGAAGCCGCCGCCGATCGTCACGATCGCGTTCGCGAGCTTGACCCCGAACCCGGTCTGGGTGGCGACGCCGACGATGATGCCCACGCAGGCGCACGCCACGGCGACGGACACCGCGGTGACCGCGCCGTCGCGCAGGGCGTCGATGATGTCGCCGAGGCCCATGCGCGTGGTCTTCCGGATCATCGCGACGATCACGGTGACGAAGATCGTGGTGACCGCGGCGAAGAGGATGGTGAAGCCGCTGAAGAACAGCATGTAGAGCAGGTAGGCGAGCGGGATGAGCAGGTGGCCGCGCTCCTTGAGCACGTCCATGACGAGCGGCAGGTTCTCCCGCGAGATCCCCTTGAGGCCGAGCCGGGTGGCGCGCAGGTGCACCTGCATGATGATGCCGATGTAGTAGAGCAGCGCAGGGACGATCGCGACGAGCGCGATCGTGCGGTAGGGGATACCGAGCGTCTCGGCCATGATGAAGGCGGCCGCACCCATGATCGGGGGCAGGATCTGACCGCCGACCGAGGCGGAGGCCTCGACGCCGCCGGCGAAGTTCGGCTTGTACCCGATCTTCTTCATCAGCGGGATGGTGAAGGCGCCGGTGGTGACGACGTTGGCGATCGCCGAACCGTTGATCGAGCCGAGGAAGCCCGAGGCGATGACGGCGACCTTGGCGGGCCCGCCGCGCGTCTGGCCGGCCAGTGCGAGGGCGATGTCGTTGAAGAACTGCCCCATCCCCGACTTCTGCAGGAAGGCGCCGAACAGGATGAAGAGGAAGATGTAGGTCGAGGACACCCCGACGGCGGTGGAGTAGACGCCCTCGGTGGTGGTGAGCATGAAGTTGAGGATGGTGTCGAAGTCGTAGCCGCGGTGCCGGAACAGCCCGGGCATCGACCGCCCGTAGTAGTCGTAGACGATGAAGAGGACCGCGAGCGCCGGCAGGATCCAGCCGGTGAGCCGCCGGGCCCCTTCGAGGACGACGAACAGGAGCACTCCGCCCATGACCACGTCGATCATCTCGAAGCGCCCGCCGCGGGTGGCGATGGTCTCGTAGTTCGTCGCGAGGTAGATCGCCACCGACGCCGAGGCGGCGATGAGGATGTAGTCGAACCAGGGGATGGTGTCGCGCTTCTCCTTCTGGTACGGCCGGTAGATCGAGAAGGCGAGCACGAGGATCGCGGCGACGTGGATGCTGCGGTGGACCAGTGTGGGCGGCGTGCCGAGCAGCGCGGTCCACACGTGGTAGACCGACAGGGCGACCGCGACGATCGTCACCGGCCACTTGAGGAAGGTCGTCTCGACCTTGCGCGTGCGCGATTCGCGGTCGTACTTCTCCAGCGTCTCCTGGTCGACGACCTCGGCCTCGGCCAGGGGCTGCGGGGTGTGGCTCATGGGACTCTTCGCTTTCAGACGACTGCCAGCTCGGCGCGGCAGTGATGGGGGACGGCTTCGGGAGCGATGAGCAGGGCGCCGCCGACGACGATGCGGTGGTCGACGGCGCGGGAGTGGATCCAGCGCACTGCGTCGAAGGTGAGATCGAGACCGCACATCCGGGTCTGGTCCCCGGAGTAGCTGACCTCCGGCGCGCTCGACGGGGTCCCCGCGCCGGTGAGGCTCATCTCGGTGCAGTCGAGGACGAGTTCGCGCCCGGCCACCCGGTAGAACTCCGTCCACGGGGTGCCGTCGACGGAGTGGATCCAGGAGAACTCGACGATGTCGCCCTGGCCCGCCGGGATCCGGGCGAACTCCCGCCTGCCGGGCCGCTGCTCCCGCACCACGAGCGCGGCGACCGGGGTCGCCGAGGTCAGGAGCGGCAGTGCGAGTGCGGCGGCCAGCACCCCGCGGCGCGCGATCATCGCGATCGCGCCCCCGAGGTGCCGGCCGTCGTGCTCATGGGATCAGCTGCCGGCTTCGTCGTAGTAGCGCTGCGCACCCGGGTGGATGTCGGTGACGGTGACATCGGTCGCGTTCTCGAGCGTGATGTCCTTCGCCGCGTTGTGCGTGGCGTGCACCTGGTCGATGTTGTCGAAGATCGCCTTGGTGATGTCGTAGACCGCGTCCTCGCTGAGCTCGGGGCTGGCGAGCAGGAGGTTCGGGATGGTCAGGGTCTCCGCGGCCTCGGCGGTGTCGTAGACATCGGCGGGCACCTCGCCCTCCCCGAAGTAGTCGTAGTCGTTGAGCAGGGTCTCGCGCCCCTCACCGGTGATCGGCACGACCACGACGTCCTCGGTGGTCGACAGGTCGGTCACCGCGGAGTTCGGCAGACCGCTGGTGACGAACGCCGCCTGCACCTGCCCGTTCTTCATCTGGTCGATCGCCTCGGCGTAGGACAGGTAGTCGGCGGTGAAGTCGTCGTAGCTCATGCCGTAGGCGTCGACGACGGTGCGGGCGTTGAGCTCGACGCCGGAGTTGATATCGCCCACGGAGACGCGCTTGCCGGCCAGGTCCTCGACGGATTCGATCCCGCTGCCCTCGACGGTGATGAGCTGGAGGTACTGGTCGTAGAGGCTCGCGATCGCCGGCAGGGAGTCGACCGCGCCGTTCTCCTCGAACGGGCCCGCGCCCTCGAGCGCCTGGGTCGTGGCATCGGCCATCGCGAAGGCGACCTCTGCGCCGCCCTCGGTGAGCAGGGTGATGTTCTCCACCGAGGCGCCGGTCGCCTGCACCGAGGTGTCGGAGCCGAGCTGGTCGGCGAGCAGCTCGGACATGCCGGCCCCGACCTGGTAGTAGACGCCGGAGGATCCGCCGGTGGCGATGGTGATGAATTCGGTGCCGAGGTCGCCGCCGCCCTCGGCGGATCCGTCACCTCCGCCGCTGCCGCCGCTGCCGCCTCCGCAGGCGGAGAGGACGAGTGCGGCCGAGGCCAGTCCGGCGGTGAGAAGTGTGGTGCGAGTGCGCATGATGCGGTCCCCTGTCGACGTCGGTGTCAGTTGCGATCGGTGTCGGTTGCGAGCGGATTCGGTTGCGGCCGGGCCCCGGTGCGATCACTGGGATCGCGCCGGAATGTCCGGGTGCGTCGGTCACCACTCACCCTATGAAGTAATCCCCGTCACACCTCGCAGACCTCCCGACCCGTTACGGAAGCGTTACGGCAGCGCGGGCGATACAGGCGGTGCGGGTGAAGCGGGCGGCGCACGATCGGACGGCGGGGACAGCACAGCCGGCCGGCCGAGGTCACTGCGCACAGCCGTCCGTGCGACCGAACAGCCGTCCGTGTGACGCGTCTCACCATGAGGGACCATCGCGCCGCTCGCCGCCGAACGTCTGTATGCTGGGCCCACGAAGTTCCGGGGACGGTGAGATTCCGTACCGGCGGTACAGTCCGCGAGCCGCTCGATCTGCAGCAGCAGGGAGATCCGGTTGACTCGGTGAGATTCCGAGACCGACAGTCAAAGTCTGGATGGGAGGAACTCGACGCGCACGGGTGTGCTGTCTCGACTTCGCAGTCGAACGCATCCCCTGCATTCATCGAACCGTTCGGTGACGATCCTCCCTCCTCCCGGTGCAGACCAGGAGGAGACAGTGGACGCAGACCGGACGGTTCCGTCGTTCCCGGAGACCGGGGCATTCCCGGAGACACACGCATTCCCGGAGACACGCGCATTCCCTGAGACACGTGCGTTCCCCGGGACACAGATGTTGCCCGAGGCACGGACTCGTGCAGGGACACGGGCATCCCGGGAGGCGCGAGCGATGTCCGCCGCGCTCGAGGCGGCGGCCCGCGGGGAGCGCGGGGCCAACCCGCTCGTCGGCGCGGCGGTGCTCGCCGCGGACGGCACCGTGGTCACCGGCTGGCATCGCGGTGCCGGCACCTCCCACGCCGAGGTCGACGCGGTGCAGCGCGCCCGCACGGCCGGCATCGACCTCTCCACCGCGACGATGGTCGTGACCCTCGAGCCCTGCAACCACACCGGGCGCAGCGGGCCGTGCTCTCAGTTCCTCCTCGACGCCGGGATCCGGCGCGTGGTCCACGCGATCGACGACCCCAACCCCCGTGCCTCCGGCGGTGCGGCCCATCTGCGCGCCCACGGGGTCGAGGTCGTCTCCGGCGTCCGGGCGGAGGAGGCCGAGCGGCTCAACGCCCGCTGGATCGCCGCCCAGCGCGCCGCGCGTCCCTATGTCACGCTCAAGCTCGCGCAGAGCCTCGACGGCCGGATCGCCGCCGCCGACGGCACGAGCCGGTGGATCACCTCGGCGGAGTCCCGCGCCCACGCCCACACCCTGCGCGCCCGGGTCGACGCGATCCTCGTGGGCACCGGCACCGCGCTCGCCGACGATCCGCGGCTCACCGCCCGCACCCCGGACGGGCGACCCGCCGGGGCGCAGCCGCGCCCGGTGGTCATGGGGTTCCGCGAGCTCGCCGCCGGTTCCCACCTCGCCCGCGATCCGCGCACCCTGCACCTGCGCACCCGCGACCCGCTCACCGCCCTGCGCGCACTCGCCGCTGCCGGGGTCGGGCACGTGCTCGTCGAAGGCGGGGCGCACATCGCCGGCGCGTTCCTCGCCGCCGGACTCGTCGACGAGCTCCACCTCTACACCGCCCCGATCCTGCTCGGCGACGGCCTGCCCGCCCTCGCCGGGCTGGACGTGGGGACGCTGGCCGAGGCGCACCGCTTCGTCACCGACCCCGCCGGGCCCGCCGTACCCGCGCGACTCGGACCCGACACCTTCCATCGCCTCGTCCCCGCCGTTGCGCACGACGGCGAGCAGAGCACCGGCGACGAGGGAGCACGCACCCCGGCGGTCATCGCGGGGACCGCGGATCCGCCCCTCTCCCCCGCGCCCACCCCTGCCGTCGCCCACGACCCGCCCCGCCTTTCGGCGCCGGCCCTGTCGAGTCACTGAAGGAGCCACCATGTTCACCGGAATCATCGAATCGCTCGGGACCGTCACCGCCGTCGACGTCCGCCCCGACGGCGGTTTCGCCCGCATCACCATCGCCGCCGGGGAGATCGTCGCCGACCTCCCGCGCGGCGGATCGCTCGCCGTCAACGGGGTGTGCCTCACCGCGGTGCCGGGCACGGGCGCGGACCACGATCCCCACGGCACCCACGACCCCCACGGCACCCGGCCGGTCGGCACGGACCCCTCCGGCGTGTTCTCCGCCGAGGTCATCGGCGAGACCCTCGCGCGCACGAACCTCGGCTCGCTGCGCGTCGGCGACCGGGTCGACCTCGAGCGCTGCATGCCCGCCGGGGGCCGCTTCGACGGGCATGTGGTGCAGGGTCACGTCGACGGCGTCGGCACCGTCAGCCGGTTCGACGACGAGGGCGGCTGGGTGCGGATGCGCGTCGACCTGCCCGCCGAGCTCGCGCCGTACACCGCGGAGAAGGGCTCGATCGCGCTCGACGGGGCGAGCCTGACGCTCACCGCGGTGAGCGCTCCGGGCGCCTCCCCCGCCTGGGTGGAGGTCGGTCTCATCCCCGCCACGCTCGAACACACGGTGTTCGGCTCCGCGGCCGTGGGCCGGACGGTCAACGTCGAGGTCGACGTGCTCGCGAAGTACGCGGCCCGACTCCTCTCATTCACCACCGGGGGTCACACCACCCCGGACCTCGCCCCGATCGGAGACCCGTCATGACCGCCCAGCTGCACGTCACGCACCCCGCAGCGCCCGCCCCGGACGGGCGGGCCCAGGACCAAGCGCACCCGGGGCAGCCACGGCACCGGCCGGCCCGCACCCTCGACACCATCGACGCCGCGATCGCCGAGGTCCGCGCCGGCCGGCCGATCATCGTCGTCGACGACGAGGACCGCGAGAACGAGGGCGACCTCATCATGGCCGCCGAGCTCGCGACGCCCGCATGGATGGGGTTCATCGTCCGGCACACCTCGGGCGTGATCTGCACCCCGATGACTGCGGCACGGGCGAGCGCGCTCGAGCTGCCGCCGATGACCTCGGTCAACGAGGATCCCAAGGGCACCGCCTACACCGTGTCCTGCGACGCGATCGAACACACGAGCACCGGCATCAGCGCCGCCGACCGCGCGCAGACCGTCCGCGTGCTCGCCGAGGCCCGGCCGCGCCCGCAGGCGCTCTCCCGACCCGGGCACATCTTCCCGCTCATCGCGAAGGACGGCGGGGTGCGCGAGCGACCCGGCCACACCGAGGCGGGCGTCGAGCTCTCCCGGCTCGCCGGCCTGCAGCCGGTCTCCGTCATCGCCGAGCTCGTCCACGACGACGGCTCGATGATGCGTCTCGACGCGCTGCTCGCCTTCGGGCGGGAGCACGGGCTCGTCACCGTGTCGATCGAGGACCTCGTCGCCTGGCTCGAGGCGCACGACGACGGGGAGGCGGACGGCGGGAGCACGGCCGGTTCCGGCGCCTCCGCGGCCACCTCGACCGCCGGAGCACGGCCGGCCGCGCCGGCTCTGCCCACGCCGGTCCTGCCCGGAACATCTCTGCCCACAGCTCCAGTGCCGGGAACGAGTCTTCCCGAGGCGGCCCCGGGCGCACCCGTCGCGCTCCCCTCCGCCCATGGTCGGCTGCGGGCTCAGGCGTGGACGGTCGGCGGCGTCGAGCACCTCGTCATCAGCGGGGAGGCGCCCGCCGGCACGGTTCCGCTCGTCCGCCTGCACTCGGAGTGCCTGACCGGAGACGTGTTCGGCTCACACCGGTGCGACTGCGGCGAGCAGCTCCACGTCGCACTGCGACGGATCGCGGCCGAGGGCGGAACGCTCGTCTACCTGCGCGACCACGAGGGGCGCGGGATCGGGCTGGCGAACAAGCTCGCCGCCTATGCGCTCCAGGAGCAGGGCATCGACACGGTCGATGCGAACCGGGAGCTCGGCTTCGCCGACGACGCCCGCAGCTACGCGGCCGCTGCGGCGATCCTCGCCGCGCTCGGTCTCGACCGGGTCCGGCTGCTGACGAACAATCCCGCGAAGATCGCCGCGCTCACGGCCCACGGCATCGCAGTCGAGGCGCGCGAGCCGATCGAGGTGCCCGTGCGCGTGGAGAATGCCCGCTACCTGGAGACCAAGCGGGTGCGCATGCACCACTCGCTCACCGCCGGCACAGATGGGACGGAGGCTGCGGGAGAGGCGATAGGCGCGGCGAGCACCGAACGCACAGGGCCATTCGACCACGCAGTGCCATTCGACCAGGCAGCGTCCTTCGACCAGGCAGCGTCCTTCGACCAGGCAGTGCCGACCGAACGAACAGAACCCGACGAGCAGACAGCACCCACCGAACAGACAGAACCCTTCGAACATATGGAGAGGACCGACATGGACGAACAGAGGAGAGCCGGCTAATGGCACACCACGGAGCACCGGATCTGGCGCCGAGCGCGGACAGCGGACTGACGATGGCGATCGTCGCCTCGTCGTGGCACGACACGGTCATGGACGGACTCATCGCCGGCGCGCAGAAGGCGGCCGCGGAGGCCGGGATCGAGGCGAGGCTCGTGCGGGTGCCGGGCAGCTTCGAGCTCCCGGTCGTGGCGCAGAGGCTCGCGGCGACGCACGATGCGGTGGTGGCGCTCGGCGTCGTCATCCGCGGCGGCACCCCGCACTTCGACTACGTGTGCACGGCCGCGACCGAGGGGCTGAATCGGGTCGCCCTCGACACCGGCACCCCCGTGGGCTTCGGGCTGCTCACCTGCGACACGGACGCACAGGCGCTCGACCGTGCGGGACTTCCTGATTCGCGCGAGGACAAGGGCTACGAGGCCGCGACCGCCGCCCTCGCCACCGCGGAGCTCCTCCGCACCCTCTGACCCGAGAGTGCAATTTTTGAAGGTTTCTGGGAAGAGATCCTCCAGAGATTGCACTCTCGAGCAGCCGCCGGTGGGCCCGGAGCCTCACGTCAGGTGGTCGAACTCCCCGGACACCCAGGCGATGTAGCGTTGCGCCGACTCCTCGACCGCGGCCTTCCCGCCCGAGCGGAGCTGCTGGCCGAAATTGCCGTACATCCGGTCGAAGTCGAGGTCGGCCACGGCGTCGGCCATGCGCCGGACGACGGCGCCGGACAGCGGCAGGTAGTTGGGGAAGCTCCGCATGAAGGTCACCCATCCGCTGCGCACGACCGGGCTGATGGTGTCGCCACCGAGGAACACCCCGACGCCGTCCTCCGGCGAGCGCCACACCGCGATCGAGCTGCCGGAGAAATGCCCGCCGATCTGCCGCACGAGCACGCCCGGGACCGGCTCGATCTGCCGGTCGTACTCGACGAGCGGACTCGCGCCGGCACCCGCCTCGGCCGGCCCCTCCGCCTCGGCAGTCTCCGTGTCACCCGGCGCGCCCGCACCCGCCCCGACACCCGCATCCGCCCGGGTGCGGCGCTGCACCCAGCCGGCGTCCGCGCGGGACACGAACACCGGGGCGTCGTCGAAGGCCGCGCTCCACTCGAGCTGCATGCCGTACATGTGCGGGTGGCTCGCGACGATCGCCGCCACCCCGCCGAGCTCGGCCACTGCGGCGACCGCCTCGGCGTCGAGGTAGGGCGGGACGTCGAACAGCAGGTTCCCCTGTTCCGTCCGGGCGAGGTAGCAGGTCTGGCCGATGCCCAGGCGCGGCACCACGCGCAGCGCGTGCAGGCCGGGTTCGACCTCGCGGATCGTCACCGCGTGGCCGGCGGCTTCGAGCTCGGAGCGGCGCGCCCACTCCTGCCCCGAGCGCGGTACGAACTGGCGCTCGTCGGCGCAGACGGGACACACCTCGGGCACGGGCGCGGAGAACTCGACGCCGCAGGTGGCGCAGATCGTGACTTCGGCGGGCTGCCAGTTCGTCATGGTCCGAGTGTAGGCCCGGCCCCGGTTCCCGGTCATCGCCCGAGTGCCGAGTCCACTGCCCTGAGTGGCCTGCTGCGCTGAGCCGCCCACACCCCTGAGCCGCCCACTGCAATGAGCCGCCTGCTGCGCTGGGCCCGGCAACCCGCGCCCCTGTCACCCCTGCCGCCCCGAGCAGCCCCGCTACGCTGACCGTATGCGGACCCTGATCTTCGCGCCGGTGACGTTCAATCTCGCCGAGACCACCCGGATGATCGTCATCGCCCGGGCGCTCGGCCCCGAGTGGCGCGCGATCTTCCAGGTCTACGAGGACCCGTACACGCACCTCATCCGCGACGCCGGGTTCGAGGTGCGCAGGCTCGCCCCCGTGCTGACACCGGATCAGCAGGCGCAGGCGCTCGCGCTCGACCAGGGCCGCTCGATCCGCCACCCGTTCAGCACCCGGCTGGTGCGCGCCCGCGTCGCCGCCGAACGGCGCCTCATCCGACAGACCGAGGCCGAGGCGGTCGTCATGGGCACGAACGTCACCTCGCTGATCTCCGCCCGGGCCGAGGCGGTGCCGCTGTTCTACGCCGTTCCCTTCGCGCTCACCCGCCCGCACGTCGAGCAGACGGCCCGGTTGGGACTCGCCCCCGGGAGCGGTCCGCTGCCCGGCGCCGTCGATGCAGAGCCCGGCGTCCCCGATGCGGTGCCGGGCGCCCTCGATGCGGTGTCCAGTGCGGTGCGCGGTGCGCTCGATGCGGCGGGGTCGGCCGCCTTCCGGCTCGTCTACGACCGGCTGCCGATCGCGCCGCGCGCCTTCACCGCCGTCGCCCGGGAGGTCGGGGTCCCTCCCCTGCGCACCGGGGCCGCGCTGTTCGAGGGCGACATCAACCTCCTCACCGTCATGGGTTCCGAGCTCGCCGGGTACTCCCTGCCGGCCGGGTACCGCCGGGTGGGGCCGATCTTCGCCGAGCTCCCCGGTGAGGTGCCCCCAGTGGTCCGGGAGCTCGCCGCCGGCCCGCGCCCGCTCGTATATCTGGCGCTCGGCTCCTCGGGAGACCGCCGCACCGTGCTCGCCGCCGTCGCATCGCTCGCCCGCCTCGACGTCGAGGTCGTCGCGCCCGTCCGGCACCTCCTCGAGCCCGGGGACGAGTCGGAGCTGCCGGAGCGCGTGCACCTGGTCGACCTGCTGCCGGCACACCGCCTGGGCGGGCTCGTCGACGCCGCGGTGATCCACGGCGGGCAGGGCACGGTGCAGACGGCGTGCGCCACCGGGGTGCCGTTTGTCGGGATGGGGATGCAGCCCGAGCAGTCGTGGAACATCGCGGTGTGCGCTCGGGAGGGCAATGCCATCGCGCTCCCCCGCCGGGCCGCCGGGACCCGCAGGCTCACCGAAGCGGTCCGCGCGCTGCTCACGGACCCGCGCTACCGGCAGGCGGCGGACCGGGTGCAGGCGGAGTACGCCGCCGAGGACGGGGCTGCTGCCGCGGTGGCCGCGATCGAGGAGGTGCTCGGGGGCGTCGGGTGAGGAGTCGTCAGGTGAGGGGTCGTCAGCGCACAGTCCAGCGCGGTTCGCGCTTCTCGAAGAACGCGCGGATCCCCTCCTCCCGGTCGGGTGACGCCCACAGGGTCTGCGAGGCGCGGTCGGTGAGCGGCCACAGCGGCTCCTCCGCGAGATCGCGCGCCTCGATGAGGGCCCGGGTGGTCTCCGCGACGGCGACCGGGGAGTTCGCGGTGATGCGCCCGGCGAGCTCGAGCGCCCCGGCGAGCGCGTGGCCGGGCTCGGTGACGGTGTTGACGAGGCCGAGCTCGACGGCGCGCGGGGCGGAGATCGGGTCGCCGGTGAGGAGCATCTCGGTGGCGACGGTGGCCGGCAGCTTGGCCGGGGTGCGGAAGAACGCCCCGCAGTTCGCCACCACGCCGCGCTTGACCTCGGGGAGGCCGAACCGGGAGTCGCGGGCGGCGACGACGAGGTCGCAGGTGAGGACCATCTCGAAGCCGCCGCCGAGCGCGAATCCCTCCACCGCGGCGATGACGGGCACGCTGCGCCGGCGGCGCACGAAGCCGTAGGAGCCGCCGTCCGGGGTCTTCGGCGAGGTGCCCTCGCTGAGATCGGTGCCGGCGGAGAAGTACCCGCCCGCCCCGGTGAGGACGATGACGCGGACGGAGGCGGTCGCCTCGGCGATGGCGAAGGCCCGGTCGAGCGCGTCGGCGAGCTCCTGGTTCACCGCGTTGCGCCGCTCGGGGCGGCGCAGCGTGAGCGTCATGATCCCGTCGTGGATCTCGACCTGCAGCGGGGCGTCGGAGGGGAACTCCGTGGTGGCAGGGCTCGCAGGGCCCGGCGACGACGTGTCTGCAGACGCGCCTGCGGACGAGGTTCCGGTGGACGAGGCGTCGCGGGACGGGGAGTTCGATGACGAGGTGCTGGGATCGGACACGGCAGACCTCCTTGTAGGCGTGAACGCCGTCAGTCTATCGGCACCGGTCATCAGGGCCTGGGCGTCTGCTGTCAGGTCTCGGGGGCCGCGCGAGGTCGCACGCGCTGACATTGCGAACTCGTGCGGAATCGCTCTCAGGAACCTTCCGAGATCGAGGTCTCAGCGGGAGAGGATCCGGTCGAGGGCGAGGTTCGCATCGATCAGCGGACCGACGAACCGGGACGGCCCCCCGGTGTGGTCGAGGTGCGCGAACCGCTCGGGGTTCCAGTCGAGCTCCGGCTCCCGCCCGGTGGCAACCGCCTCGGACGCGATGAGCAGCGCGCGCAGGTGGGTGTCGAGCGCGCTGTGCCCGTGCTCCGGCAGCGCGACGAGTCGACCCTGCGGTGCGAGGCGGACGATCTCCTCGGCCACGGGGCGGGGTGTGCGCAGGTCGCGGTCACCGGACAGCGCGACGACGGGGAAGTCGAAGCCCGGCAGCGCCGCCGGCAGGTCGTAGGGCTCGCCGACGTAGTCGGAGTACTGCGCCCGGATCGCCTCGAACTCGTGCGTCTGGTCGAAGATCCGGCCGTCGCCGGCGGCGAAGAAGCTCAGCTCGCGGAACGCGATCTCGCCGACGAGGTCGAACTCCATGAAGTAGGGCAGCCCGTCGCCCATGTCGCCGGAACCGGCCTTGTCGAGGAACGCGAGCGTGCGCTTCGCCCGGCCGAGCCTGACCTGGTTGAGGAAGCGGTCGAGCACCTGCGGCCCGGCGAACTCGAAGATGATCCGCACATCGCGGCCGAGCGTGAGCTCGTCGACGTCGCCGGAGGTCACGAGGTCGTGGACCTTCGCCGCGAGCAGCCGTGTCTCCCGCGACCCCGCGGTGCCGTGGAACAGCAGGTCGCGCGAGTACTCGCGGGCGACCTTCTCGTCCGTCGCGGCGAGCATCGGGGAGTCGAGGACGAGGCCCGCGACCCGTTCGGGGTGCTCGACGGCGAAGGCCTGGGCGAGGTAGGTGCCGTAGGACGAGCCCACGATGACCGCCCGCTCGATGTGCTCGGCGTCGAGCACCGCGGCGATGTCCTCAGCGGCGAGCGCGACGGAAAGCGCCTCGCGGGGCAGGTCGTGGCCGTCGAGGTCGCGGCGGGAGAGCCCGACTCCGCGGTGCTCGATCATGATGACCTCGAGGCCGCGCGCCGCCGCCTGCTTCCGCACCTCACCGTAGGGCAGCGCCGAGGCGAGGCCGGGCCCGCCGGGGAGGATGACGAGGGGGACGGACGCCGCGCCCGAGGCCGGCGCCACCGGGTCCGGTGACCTCCGATAGGTGTCCGGGCCGGTGCGTACGTAGTGGAGCTCGAACTCGGGCCCGGTCGAGGAGGCGGCTGGCGCCTCGGCGGGTGGTGGGGAGGACAGCGGAGATCCCGCCGCCGAGCGCGGGTCGCGGGTGCCGATCGGGCGGCGGATCGAGCGGAGGCCGGGCGTGCGCAGCGCCTGTCGGCGCATGGTCGCTGATCTGTCCATCCGGCCAGTCTAGGAGGTCGACCTGGACGGTGTTCGAGTGCGGCATCGGTGCCCGGCGGCCTCAGTCGAGGAGGTCGACCTCGCCCACGGTGTCGGCGGCGAACCCGCGGAGCAGCCGGGCATAGCGGCGGGGGTGCTCGAAGTGGAAGCTGTGTCCGGAGTCGACCCGCTCGAATCGCACGTCGGGGATGAGGTCGCGCGCCTGCTCCGCGTCCTCGCCGCTCATCGCCGCCATGAGCACGCCGTCCTCGTCGCGGAACCAATTGCAGTGGATGAGGAGGGTGGGCGTGCTGATCGCGGCGAGAGTGAGCGCGTGGTCGAAATGGTCGTGGAAGCTGCCGTCGAAGAAGGCCTGTCCGAACCGCGGGTCGTAGTCGCCCATCCCGCGGAAGTACTCGTAGAGCACCGGCGGCATGAGCGCCCAGCGCACGGGCCGCGCGGGGTCGGCGGCTCGCTGGGCGAGTGCCTGGGCGCGCATGCGCGGGCCGAGGTCGCCGAATATGTCGAGCATGGGGGTGTGCTCGGCGTAGAAGGCGACGAAATCCGCGGCGCGCGGGTCTGCTTCGGACGGGTCTGCCGCGGGCTGGTCTGCCGCGGACGGATCTGCCGCAGGCGGGCCGGGTTGGCCGGGCGGGCCCGAGTCCGGGGAGTGCTGCGCGAGGTAGGCGTGGGCGGTGGTCGCCAGGTCGACGTGGTTCGCGGTCTTCTCCGCGGCCGGCAGCACCGAGGAGAAGAACGGAGGGTCCTCGAGCACGAGCGCGGCGACCACCTCGGGCCGGGACGCGGCGAGCCAGGCGGCGATGAGCCCGCCCGAGGAGTGCCCGGAGACGATGGCCTGCTCGCCGACGACCCCGGCGATGAAGTCGGCGAACAGCTCCCCGAGCACCGCACCGGAGTAGAGCTCGGGGTCGTGCTCGGACCCGCCGTGGCCGGGGATGTCGACGACGTAGACATGGAAGTCGCGGGAGAGGTCAAGCATGACGCGGGCGTAGTTCCACAGGTCGCTCACCTGGCCGGGCAGGAGCACGAGCGCCGGGCCGACGTCGGGGCCCTCGGCGAACCGGATCCCGTGTCCGTTGATCATCGTCGTGCGGAGGGTGAAGCCAACGCGTTCGGCGCGTGCCCGGTCGAGCCGGGCGTAGGTGGTGTTGCGGAGGACGTAGGTGCCGGCGGTGAGGGCGAGAACACCGGCGAGGGCCCCGGCGGTCCGGGCGGCGATCGGGAGGAGGCTGGACTTCGGGCGGGCGGTGGCCGACATGGCGGGCCTTTCGCTGGAGATCGAGTCACGAGCAGACTATCGAACGCGAACCGGTCACGGATCGGGAATCGCGTCGGCCGCGAATCGGGGATGAGAACTCCCGCGGGTTGGACTTCGCACTCGGGGTGCAGCGGCCCGCGGGTTCGGCCCCGCACCGACCGTCAATCCTCGAACCGAGGCACCCCGCGCTGAAACCGCAGAGAACGGCGGATCGGCGCTCAGGGACCTTCCGAAATCGAGGTCTCAGCACGGGGCGGGAGGCGAACGCCGGGGAATGAGAGATGGCTCGCGGGGCTGACAGGACCGCGGCCCGGTGGCAGGCTGGGTGGATGGATGAGCAGACGTTCCCCCGCCTCCGCTCCACCGTGCTCGATGCCGAGGACCACCGTGGACTCGCGGAGTTCTACCGCGCGCTCCTGGGGTGGTCGTACCGCCCGGGCGACGAGCCGGGCGGGAAGCACGACGGGGAGTTCCTCATCCTCGTCTCGCCCGACGGTCAGCGGCTCGCGTTCCAGCCGACCGAGCACCTGCCGCGCTCGACCTGGCCGAGCACCGAGGTGCACCAGCAGCTCCACCTCGACTTCACCGTCGAGGACACCGCACAGCTCGAGCGGCACCGCTCGCGGGCGCTCGAGCTCGGTGCCCGGCAGATCGAGGACGGCCGGGCCGACCCGGACGAGCCGATCGTGATCTTCACCGATCCCGCCGGCCACCCGTTCTGCATCTTCGTCGGCTAGCGGAATCCCGCCTGCACGAGGGTCTTCTTCGGAACGAGGATCATCATCGGGCAGGGCATCGTCGGATGATGATCCTCAGCGGCAATTCCCCGTGTGCGCTTCGCACCACGGGGTCGTGCCCAGGAAGCGGGCGCGGTTGCGCGCGACCCACTGATAGGCGCGATCGAGCAGCTGTTCGACGCCGGGGGTCCGGGCCACCCGCTCGAGCGGGCCGCGCCTCCCGGCTCTATCGACACGGTCGTCCGGGCCGGGCCCGAGGGGCCCACCGGATCCGTGCCGCGCACGGGATTCGAGGCGCGCACCGGGCCCGAGGCCCGTTCGGGATCCGAAGCCCGCTCTGGATCCGATGAGTGTGTCGAGGATCGCGGCGACGGCCTGCGCACCTCCGGCCCGCTCGCCTCCGGGGCCGATGGCCCACAGCTGGTACTCCGCCTGCGCGCGGGTGACGCCCCAGCGCTCCCGCACCCCGGGCACCTGGTGTGCGAGGAACGTGATCCGTCCGTGGGTGTCGCGTGCCTCGACGGCATTCACGCAGCGGGTGCAGAACCCGCAGTGGCCGTCGAAGAGCACGGTGAGCGCAGCGGGCCGAACGCTGCGATCCGCGCGATCCACGGCAGATCGATCCGCTGCGGGCCGGGCCGCTGCAGACCGATCCTCGGAGGACTCCACCTCCGCACCACTCGCGGTCATCGCACTCCGGACTTCTTCATCCGTTTCGCTCCGACGATCCAGAGGATGATGCCGATGATGAGGATGAGTCCGCCGGCCACGGCCGCCATCGAGCCGCCGACGACTCCGAGCACCCCGCCGGCGATTGCGCCGCCGGACACGCTGGGCGCGACGAGCACCTCGGGGTTCGAGCAGGTGAGCTCATAGGTGCCGGCCTCGGTGGTCGTGAAGCCGCCGTTCGACTGATACTGGGCGCCCTCGTGGGTGAAGTTCGTGGTCATCGGGTTCTCGATCGGGTGCACCTCGGCCTGGCCGGGCGGGTACACGGTGCACACCGCCGGCGCCGCGCCGTCGGGCACATAGAGGTAGAGGTCCTCGTCCGCCTCGGCGGTCACGGTGCCGCTGGACACGATGGTCGTCATCCGGTCCTCGCTCGGCACCGCGTTGCCGAACCCGATCACGCCGGTGACGATCGCCGCGATGATGCCGACGACGGTGATCGCGAGGCCGGTCCAGGTCAGCCCCTGCCCCCAACGCTTCATCTTCCGGCCCGGCTGCGGGCCGTAGCCGTGTCCGGGGGCACCGGAGTGGTTCGCTCCCGGGCTGCCGGCACCGGGTCTGGGAGGCGGTGCATCCTGCCCACCCTGCGGCGGAGCGCTCTGAGGCGGAACACCCTGGGGCGGCCCTCCGGCGGACGACCCACCGAACTGCGGCCCTCCGAACTGTGGATCGGACGGTTGCTGGTTGGGAGGCGGGGGAATGCTCATGTCACCTTCTCGGTCTCGCGGGCCTGGTGGGATTGCACTCCGCTCATTCTCTCCCGCCTCGACGGAGGTGTCACACACATGCGGCACGAATGGCGGCAAACCCGAGGGGAGCGGCGGGTTATCCCGAATGCACCGCATCTCCCCTCGTCACCGGCCTGCACCTCGCCTCGGGCGGATGACGAAGACGACCGAACGCTGTGCCCGGACGAACGCACTCGGAGAAGCGCCGACGGACGAGCACCGCACCCGGGTGCGCACCGCGCCGGGCTGGCACCGCGCCCGGACCGACACCGTCAGACGAGCACGGAGAGCACGGTGAGAGTGACCGTCGTCCACACGACATGGGCGGTCACCGCCGCCACCACCCGACCGGTCCAGGCGCGCAGCCACGCGAAGGGCACGCCGAGCACCACGGTGGCGACGACGAGGGCGGGGTTGATCGTGGCGCAGGTGATGATCGCGTAGATCACCGTCGACCACAGGACGGGGCGACGGCGGAACAGGGCGAACACTCCCCCGCGGAAGGCGAGCTCCTCCGTGGCCCCGACGAGCAGCGCGGTGATGAAGACCGGAGTGAAGTTCTCGGCGCGGATCGGACCGAGGACGCCGACGATGAGGTCCGCGGTCCAGGGCAGGAGCGAGAGCACCCATGCGCCGATGATGCTCACGATGCCGACGGCGAAGCCGCCCAGTGCACCGAGCCCGATCGCGCGGCCGAGCGAGGCCCGTTCCGCGGAAGTGCGCCCGTCGCGGACCGCGAGCCCGGCGATGTACACCGCGACCCAACAGGCGGCGAGCACGAACGAGAACTGGAAGAAGAGCGCGGTGTCGTACCCGACGACGAACGTGCCGTAGAGGAACCCTGCGCCGATGAGCAGGCACAGGGCGATGACCGCGACGGCCGCCCACGGCGGGCGGCGGTCGACGGGGGCCTCCGGGTGCTGCGCGTGCGCCACACCGTCGATACTAGGGGAAGCACCCCGGCGGGATTCATCCCCGCGCCCGTCACACCAGCGAACAGGAGCCCCATGCGCGTCTTCGTCTCCGGAGCCACCGGCTACCTCGGCTCCCGGCTCGTCCCCGCCCTGCTGGCCGCCGGGCACGAAGTGACCGCCGGGGCCCGCACCCCGGAGCGGCTCGCGGAGTTTCCGTGGGCGCACCTGGTGCGCGCGGCCGAGTTCGATGTGCTCCGCCCGGACACCATGCCCGCGGCACTGACCGGGTGCGATGCGGCGGTGTACCTCGTCCACTCCATGGCCGACCGCGACTTCGCGCGGATCGACGCCACGGCCGCAACAGAGTTCGCCCGGGCGGCCGAGGCAGCCGGGGTGGGCCAGATCGTGTACCAGTCGGGGCTCGTCCCGGCCGACCGCCCGCAGGTGCGCACCGACCTGCGCACCGGGGCGAGCGCGCGGACCGAGACCCGGCACTCCGAGCACGTGCGCTCGCGCCTCGAGGTCGAGGAGATCCTGCTCGCGGGTGCGGTCCCGGCGCTGTCGCTGCGGGCGGCGATCATCGTCGGCGCCGGGTCGACGAGCTTCGAGCTCGTCCGGCGCCTCACCGAGCGCCTGCCGGCGATCCCGGTCCCCGGCTGGATGCACCACTGGGTGCAGCCGATCGCCGTCGTGGACGTGCTGCGGGCGCTGGCATGGGCGATCGGGTCGACGCGCACCGGGTTCATCGACATCGGCGGGCCCGATGTCATGACCTACCCCGACTTCATCCGGCTCTACGCCTCGGTCGCGGGCCTCCACCGGCCGCACGTGCCTGCCGGCCCGGTGCCCGCCGAGGCGGTGGGCCCGGCCGTCGCCCGCATCACCGGCCTGCCCGCCCCGGTCGTCACCGCGCTCGCGCACAGCGTCGCCGAGGACATGATCTGCACCCACCCGGGCGCCGACGACTGGTTCTCCGATGCTCCGCGGCTCGACACCGCCTCGGCGATCCGCCGCGCGCTCAGCCCCACCCGCACCGGCACCACCCCCGGCGGCGACCCCCAGACCGGCGCCGACACCGACCCGCGCTGGGCCGGCGGGAACGTGGAGATCGACGGCGCCACCCGGTTCCGCAGCACCTTCGGGCACGTGCTCCCCCTCGATCGCGCGCGCCCCGGGCGCCTGCGATTCCCGCGGCATTAGGTCCGGCAGACGCACGGCGAGGCGGGTGAGACGGAGGCGGGTGAGACGGAGGCGTCTGCGCGGCCATTAGTTCCACGGTGCAACAACATCACTGATTTCAAGTAGTCAGAACCGCACGGAAACATCTACCGTGGAACCATGACCCCTGAGGATCACTCGGTCGATCACACTGCCGATCCGGCTCGCGCTCCGATAGGCGATCCCGCTTCCGAACCCGTGGTCGAACACCTGCCGGACGACACCGCCGCGGCAGGCGCCCCTGCCGACAGTCGCAGCCCGCACCGGCACGAGACCGGGTTCTCCTCGCTGTTCCTGCTCCAGAAGTTCACCGTCGAATCGGAGCGCTACTTCGAGACGGTCCGCCGCACCGAGCATATGGGCCACACCGATGTGCACGCGGTCAACGCCGTCATCGAAGCCGACCGGCGCGGCTATCCGATCACTCCGACGGACCTGCGCCGGCGCCTCGTGCTGTCCGGGCCGGCGACCTCGGCAGTCATCGACCGGCTCGTGCGCAACGGACACCTCACCCGCCACCGCTCCGATGCGGATCAGCGGGCGGTCAACCTCCACGCCACGGAGAAGGCCCGGCAGCAGGGCGCGGACATGTTCGCCCCGCTCGTCGAGCACATGATGCGCGTCATGCGCGGGGTGCACCCCGACGACATCGAGATGTTCGACGCCCTCATCGTCATGCTCACCCGCGCCGTCCAGCACGCACAGGAGGAGGTCGCCGCCGGCCAGGCCGAGCGCGGCCCCGCGGCACCGGATGCGGCAGACACCTCGGCGACCGACGAGGCCGACACCACGATCCCGGACGAAGCCGGACCCTCGGCTCCGGACGCGGACGGCGGTCCCGCATGACCCCGCGCCCCGCCGACCTCTACACCGCCACCGCCCAGCGGGCCGCCCACCAGGTGCTCACTCGCTATTCGACCTCGTTCTCGCTCGCGGTGCGCACCCTGCCGCCCCCGGTCCGCGCCCACATCACGAGCATCTACGGCATGGTCCGGGTCGCCGACGAGATCGTCGACGGCGCCTGGGACACCGCCGACCCGGCCGAGGCGCGCGCCGAGCTCGATCGGTTCGAGCACCGGATCGAGGCCGCGGTCGCACAGGGATTCTCCTCCGACCTCATCGCGCACGCCTTCGCCCGCGCTGCCCGCGACACCGGGATCGGCCCGGACCTGTGGCGGCCGTTCTTCGCCTCGATGCGCTCCGACACCGAGCACGACGGCCACGACGAGGACGGTCTGGCGACCTACGTGCACGGCTCCGCCGAGGTGGTCGGCGAGATGTGCGTGCACGGTTTCTTCGACGGCGCGCCGCTTCCCGCGAGCCGCGAGCACGAGATCACCGAGGGGGCGCGCGCCCTGGGGGCGGCGTTCCAGAAGATCAACTTCCTGCGCGACCTCGGGGAGGACGCCGCGCTCGACCGCGCCTACTTCCCCGGGGTGGACCCCCGCTCCCTCACCGAGGAGCAGAAGACCGCGATCGTCGCCGACATCACCGGCGACCTCGACCTCGCCGCCGCGCGCATCCCGCACCTGCCGCGCGGGGTCCGGCCGGCGGTGTGGACCGCGCACGGGATCTTCGACGAGCTCACCCGGATCATCGCGCGCACTCCGGCGCACCGCGTGAGCACCACGCGGATCCGGGTGTCGAATCCGCGTAAGCTCGCACTGGCCGCGGCCGCCGCCGCCGGCCGACCGCGCTCAGGCAATCGCGTCGGCCGTTCACCACGCACCCGGACATGCGTCCGGACCCGAGGAGTCGCATGACCCGCACCGCGCAGTCCTCCGCCGCGCAGTCCTCTACCGCGTCGCCCTCCACTGCCCGGACCGAGGTGCCCCGCACCGTCGTCATCGGAGCGGGGATCGCGGGCCTCGCCACCGCCGCTCTACTCGCCCGCGACGGCCACGCGGTCACCGTGCTCGAGCGCAACTCCTGGCTGGGCGGCCGCGCCGGCATCCATCGCGAGTCGAGCTTCACCTTCGACACCGGGCCCAGCTGGTACCTCATGCCCGAGGTGTTCGACCACTTCTTCCGGCTGTGCGGCACCTCGAGCGCCGAGCAGCTCGACCTCGTCCCGCTCGATCCCGGCTACCGGGTTTTCGCCGAGGACGGGCTCACCGTCGACGTGCCCTACGGCCGCGACCGGGTGAGGGAGCTGTTCGAATCGCTCGAACCCGGCAGCGGAGAGCGCCTCGACACCTATCTCGACTCCGCATCCGATGCCTACGACCTGGCGCTGCGCCACTTCCTCTACAGCACCTTCCGATCGCCGGCCGCGCTCGCCGACCCCGCGATCCTCACGCGGCTCGGACCGCTGGCCGGCATGCTCACCGGCTCGCTCGCCGATCGCATCGACGCCACCGTGACCCACCCGCTGCTGCGGCAGATCCTCGGCTACCCCGCGGTGTTCCTCGCGATGTACCCGGAGCGGGCGCCCGGCATCTACCACCTCATGAGCCGCCTCGACCTCATCGACGGGGTGCAGTATCCGCGCGGCGGCATGCACACGATCATCGACGCGATCGAGCGGCAGGCCCGCGCCGCCGGGGTGGAGATCCGGACCGGGGCCGAGGTGGTCGCCCTCCCGGCCGCACCGGCCGGCCGGCGCGGCACCATCACCGAGGTCGTCGCCCGCACCGAGTCCGGCCTCGAGGTGTTCGAGTGCGACCATGTCGTCGCCGCCTGCGACCTCCACCACCTCGAGACCCGGCTCCTCGACCCGGCCTACCGCACCGCCGGGAAGCAGACGTGGGCGCACCGCGATCCGGGGATGGGCGGCGCGATCCTCATGCTCGGCGTCGACCGGCGCCTCGACCGGCTCGCCCACCACAATCTCTTCTTCACCGCCGACTGGGACGCGAACTTCGCCGCGGTGTTCGGCGAGGAGCGCTCCCTGCCCGACCCCGCCTCGGTCTACGTGTGCGCCCCTTCGCGCACGGACCCCGGTGTGGCCCCGGACGGGTGCGAGAACCTCTTCGTGCTCGTCCCCTGCCCTGCCGACCCGTCCCTGCGCGCCGGTCAGCCGGCCTTCGAGGCGTACTGCGACCGGATCATCGAGCAGATCGCCCGCTGGTCCGGCGAGGCGGACTTCGCCGAGAACCTCGACGAGCACATTCTCGTACGGCGGACGCTCGGGCCCGGGGACTACGTCGACGACTTCCACGCCTGGCAGGGCACCGTGCTCGGCCCGGCGAACACCCTGGCGCAGAGCGTGTTCCTGCGCGGCGGGCCGCGGCGGCCTGCCGGACTGCGTGCTTCGCGGCTCGACAATCTGCTCTACGCGGGGGCCTTCACCGCTCCCGGGGTCGGGCTGCCGATGTGCCTCATCAGCGCGGAGAACGTCGTCAAGGAGCTGCGCGGCGACACCTCAGGCGGCTGGTTGGAATCGCTGTGATGAGCTGGGCGTACCTCGCGTGCCTGCTGTTCAGCCTGGCCGGGATGACGATCCTCGACCTGCGGCACCGGCTGTTCTGGTTCGCCGATGCGCGACGTGCGGCGATCGTCCACGGCCTCGGGCTGGCGGCCTTCCTCGCGTGGGACGGCCTGGGGATCCTCACCGGGATCTTCCATCGGGGCGACAGCCCGTACATGACGGGGATCGACCTGGCTCCCGAGCTGCCGCTCGAGGAGCTGTTCTTCCTCGTGTTCCTGTGCTGGCTCACGATGAACCTCTACACCGGCGGGGCGCGGATCCTCCGAGCGCGTGCAGGCAGGGCGCGTGCGGGCATTGTTCGCCCGGGCAGGGCGCGTGCGGGCAGCGGTATCAGTCATGCCGGCCCCGGCCCCGCTGCCACGGAGCCGGCCGATCACAGCGGACGAGCAGCGCACCGGACGGGAACCGACGTCGACGGCGGACCGGCAGGTGAGCGGCCGTGACCTATACGCTCATCAACCTCGTGTTCCTCATGCCGACACTCGTGCTCGCGGTGGTCGGCTGGCGCTCCGGCAGGGTCTCCCGGTCCGCGCTGGCGCTCACGGCGATCGTGATGATCGCGCTCACCATCGTGTTCGACAACCTCATGATCCGCGTCGGGCTGTTCACCTATGCCGAGGACCTGATCTCCGGGATCATGATCGGTGCGATGCCGGTCGAGGATCTCGCCTACACGGTGTTCGCCGTCCTCGCTCTGCCGGCGCTGTGGGAGCTGCTGGGACGGCGACGCACCTCGGCAGTGAGGAGCGGGGCCGTGGGGAGCGATGCCGTGGGGAGCGCTGCCGTGCGTGTCGACACGGCACGGATTGACGAGGCACGGGTAGACGCGGCACCGAGCGATTCGGCCCAGCATGACCCGGCACAGCATGATCCGGTACTGCATGATTCGGCCCAGCATGATTAGGCCCAGCAGAATGTGGCCCATCAGAATTCGGCACGGCACGATCCGCAGTCGGACCGAGGAGGTGATCACCGTGCTCCGTGAGCTGTTCCTCGCCTCGCGCCCGATCTCGTGGGTGAACACAGCGTTCCCGTTCGGGGCGGCCTACCTGCTGGGAGGCGGCCGGGTCGACCTCGTGTTCGTGCTCGGCGTCGTGTTCTTCCTCGTGCCGTACAACCTCGCAATGTACGGCATCAATGACGTCTTCGATTACGAGTCGGATCTGCGGAATCCGCGCAAGGGCGGCGTCGAGGGGCACCTCGCCTCGCCCGAGCAGCACCGCCGGATCCTCATCGCGGCAGCGGTGGCGTGCGTCCCGTTCCTCATCGCGTTCGTCGTCCTCGGCACGGTGCTGTCCACTGCCGTGCTCGCACTGAGCATGTTCGCGGTGCTCGCGTACTCGGTCAGGGGTCTGCGCTTCAAGGAGATCCCGGTCCTCGATTCGCTCACCTCGTCCACTCACTTCTCCTCACCCGCGTGGTTCGCCCTCGCGCTCCTCGGCGATCCGGTGGGCCGGGACGGCTGGCTCGTGCTCGCCGCATTCTTCCTCTGGGGGATCGCGAGCCAGGCCTTCGGCGCTGTGCAGGACGTCGTGCCCGACCGCGAGGGAGGTCTCGCCTCGGTGGGGACCGTGCTCGGCGCACGGGCCACGGTGCGTCTGACGACATCCGTGTACCTGCTCGCCGGGGCCCTGCTCGTCTTCACCTCTTGGCCGGTGCCGCTCGCCGGACTGCTCGCGCTGCCCTACGCGGTGAACTCCGCCCGGTTCTGGTCGATCACCGACAACACCTCGGCCGAGGCGCACCGCGGCTGGTCGGTGTTCCTCTGGCTCAACTACGTCGTCGGCTTCTTCGTCACCATGCTCATGCTCTGGTTCGCACTGGGGTGAAGCTCCTCCGGGTGGAGTAGGGCGCAGCTCCTCCGGATGGAGGCTGGGGTGAATCTCCTCCGGGTCCAGTACGGCGAAGCGCTGCGAATGCAGGTGACGAGCGGAGCCCGCGGTCGCTCTCCGACGCGGAGGTCAGTGACGATTCCCGGTGACGATCCCGGGGTGTTGGAAAGTTGACCAGCTGATCTCGGAGTCGACGTTTCACGTAGTGCCGGCCTCGTCACCGCCCGTCGACCGATCGGTCCGATCGCGCGGCTGATGCGCTGCGAGCCGGGCGGCGTGCTCGGTGTGGATCGGGTTGCGCATCGGACGGGTGGTGATCGCGTCGGCGCAACTGGCTCGCCATACTGTGCCGGTCACATGGGTTCCGCAGTCTGCGTGGTAACCGGTCGATTGATCTGAGTCACCGGCGATACGGGGATCGCCGCCAGCATGGCACGCGCCGCCTGCACAAGGCTCACCGCCGACGAAGCCCTCCGTCTCCTCCTGGGATTCGACACTGATGATGCCGCGCGTCTTGCAGTCGTGGTGATGTTTGCACAGCGGGTGGAGATTCCGCGGCTCCGTCCGGCCACCGGCCTGAGGGTCGGCGTGGTCGAAGGGGATCAGATGGTCGATCTCGCAGTACTGAGCAGGCACGTCGCAGCCCGGTGCCGCACACGTGTGCCATTGCGATTCGGCTGTTCGCCGCAGAGCGTCCGGGATCGGGTACTTCTGCGCCGCGATCGGCAGGACGGTGCCGTCGACCGGATCGGTGAGAACCCGTTCGAGGTGCGGTGCGAGTGCCACGATGCTGCGGGCGATCTCCGCGGGAACGGGGCTCGTGCCGTGGAGCTCGCCGGGCATGTCCGCACCGCCGGATCTTACATCGAGCAGCGACATCGCGGGTACGGTGACGGTGACCGCGGCCTGGCGGCGCAGCCAATCGTCGTGGGTGGGGCAAGTGAGCGTGACGGTGTGGATGTATGCAGTCTCCGACTCCCCCAGGTCGGGGACCTCGCTGAGGCCGCTGAGCTTCCGCATTCTCCGCGTTCTCGACCCGGTGTGTCGGTGAGTCGGTGGAGGCGTATCGGGTGGTGGATCGTGTGCGCTGCCGGTGCGGGTGTCGGACCCTGCCGGTGCGGCCGTGGTGTCTTCACCGCCTGGATCCGGACTCTGCCGGACCACGGCTCCTGCGCCGGTGCCCGCAGGGCGCTCGGGACCGGGCTGGAAGCTGCTGTTCGGGGTCGCGGGGCCGTCGACCTCGGCGACGGTGACGTCGATCCGGCCGGTGGCGCGGGTGATGATGTCGAACATGAGCTCGTTGACCTTGCGCGGATCGACGATTGCCTGGCGGGAGCGATCGAGGCCGAACGCATCGGCGTGATTCAGGGTGATCGCCCGTGCCATCGCACGAGTGCGCTGATGGAGCGCGTCGAGCGCGGTCGTCGGACCGGTCAGCGTCAGGCGCGCGGTGCCGTCCCGCCAGCGCTCGATCTGCACCGTTCGATGCCGATTGCGGGCGTGCTCCAGGTTCTCGCGGCCGGCGATGAGCGCCGCCTGCCGATCGACGAGCACTCCCAGTCGGTGCGGGGTCAGATCGTGCGGTTGGGCACACGCGAACTCGTCGATCCTCCTGACATCCGTGAGCGACAGGTCGCGGGTCTTCTTCATCACGGTCCGCAGCTTCGTCCATGACGCCTCCCCGGTGAGCACTGCGTGCCTCAGACGTGGCAGCCCGTAGTACGCGAGCAGACTGTCGGCGGCCGCACTCGTCGCACGCGCCGTCGTCATCGACAGCCGGTGCGCCAGAGTGATGTCGAATCCCGCCCTCAGCGACTCCCGCGCCGCATATCTGAACGGGACGGCCGGTGGCACTCGCTCCGCAGCGAGATCGTCCTCGAGCTCGAACAGGGCACGGATCTCGTCCGCGCTGTGCATCGTGGCCAGATAACCGGTAGCGGCCTGGGCGAGTGCGACGAGTTCTTCGAGCGCCACGACATCCCGCTGACGCGCAGCGGCTCGCACCCGCTCATGGAGCCGCTCGAACCGGATCTCCTCCTCCGCGAGCATCGCAGTGCCGCGATCGACCGGTTCGCCCCGGGGACGTCCGGAAGCACGGGTACTCCCGGCGACAGGGAGACTCAGGTCAGAGGGGGACGCACCGACACCGCGTTCTGCATCCTCTGCCGAGAGCATGTTGTAGACGCCGAGGAGAGTCGAGGGCGCTGAGAAGCGCGCTGGGTCCGTGGAGACGGTGTATTCGGGGTCCGCTGGACCTGCACCTCCACCTGCGCCTGCCGCCGCACAGGCAGCGAAGATCTGCTCGTCCACCGTGGGTGCTCGCTTGGCCGACATTGCTCGGTTCCTCTCGCCGTGTTCTAATACTAATCGATCGAAGCAACGATTGGAACAGCTTGCGCTGAGAATGTTCGAATACTTTTTCACTCACTCACACTCCGCTCGTCGGCCGTTCGATTCCGAGCTCAGCAAGTCAAATCCAAACCGACTAAACACCTCCAAACCCACCCCGGGCGGCCCCGGCCCCCGCCCGGAGAGAAACCACCCTGCCGGCAACCACCCCTTCCACCTACCGCTCGACGCCTGGCCACGGTATTCTCAAGAATCTAAACAAATCCAAACCACCGCGACCGGACTGCGATCGGAGGACCACGGACGATGAGCGTCACCATCCCCCCGCCGCCCGTACCCGGTGCCTCCCCCTCGCCCTTCACCCCGACCTTCGGCGTCATCCCACCGGCCCTCGTGGGCCGGCAGGGCGAGGTCAACGACTTCGCCTACGCGCTCGACAGCGGCCCCGGCGCCACCGGCCGGGCCACGCTCATCACCGGCCAGCGCGGCGTCGGCAAGAGCGTCCTCCTCCACGTCTTCCACGAGGTCGCGGCGAGCCGCCAATGGATGACCGTCCATGCGCAGGCCTCGCCCGGGTTCTCCACGAGCCTGACCGAGGCGCGGCTGCCCGAGCTCCTCGCCCGCCTCGATGCCGCGGACACCGTCGAATCCTCCGTCGTCGGGTTCACCCTGCCGTTCGGTGCCGGCGGGCTCACCACCCGCACGGAGTCCACCAACCCCCTGACCCCTGACTTCCGCCACCACCTCATGCGAGCGCTCGAGATCCTCGCTGCCCACGGCACCGGCCTCGTCCTCACCCTCGACGAGGTGCACCGCTCGCAGCTCGACGAGCTCCGCCGCGTCACCGATGCGATCGCCTACGCCTTCAGTCAGGAGGCGCCGGTGGCGTTCGTCGCCGCCGGCCTGCCGCAGACGATCACGAGCCTCGTCGACGACGAGGTCTCCACCTACCTCCGGCGGGCCGAGCGGGTGACGCTCGGCAACCTCAGCCCGGAGAACACCCGGATCGCGCTCGAGGCGCCGATCACGCAGGCCGGCAAGACGATCACGCGCGAAGCCCTCGAGCTGGCGATCGGGGCGAGCGGGCACTATCCGTTCCTCATCCAGCTCATCGGCGACCACGCGTGGAGAGCCACCGGCGACGAGGACGTCATCACCGTCGAGCACGTCGAGGAGTCGGTGGCCCGGGCGCGCACGGCCATGCACCGGCAGATCCACGAGCCGACCGTCGAAGGACTCACCGACCAGGAGCGCAGCTACGTCCTCGCGATGGCCGCCGACGACGACCGCTCCCGGACCGCCGAGGTCGCCCGCCGGATGGGCGTGACGGCGAAGTACGGCAGCGTCTACCGGGCCCGCCTCATCACCCGCGGCGTCATCGAGCCCGCCGGCCGCGGATGGGTCCGCTTCACCATGCCCTACACCCGCGAATACCTGCTCACCCGCTGACCGGGTACACGGAATCGTCGATCGCGATCGGCTGCCGAACCGAGATGTCCGCCGGTCCTGCAGCAGCCCTCGATTCCTCAACAGGTATCGTCGGCCGCAGCAGGATTCGTCGGCAATCGGGCCGGCGAGGCGTCATCGGGCCGGACCGGCCCCGCGCAGGAAGGACCCGCCGTGGCCGACCCCACACCGCAGACCCCGGATCCTCTGCAGACCCCGGATTCCCCGCAGACCCCCGAACCCCCGCACGCCCCTGTCGCCCCGCAGCACACCCGTGGCGATCTGCCGCCGCACGTGCGGACGCTCGTCGGCTTCACCCTGGTCAAGCTCGACGAGATCATCGATGCGGTAGGTGCCCTCGACGACGCCACCGCCAACGCTGTTCCGCCCGCGCCCGGCGCGAACTCCCCCTTCGTCCTGCTCACCCACTGCCTGGGGATGATGCGGCGCTGGTCGTCGACGGTCAACCTCGGCATCCGGGTCCCCCGCGACCGGGAGGCGGAGTTCAGCGCCATCGGCCGGGTCGCCGATCTCCTCGTATCCGCCGCCGAGGTGCGGGCCGCCTTCCTCGCCGACCTCACCGCCACCGACTGGAACAGCCCACCGGTCGCCCCGGCGACCGGGTACGGACCGTGGTCGCAGTCGACGTTCGGAGTCCTGCTCCATGTGTTCGAGGAACTGTGCCAGCACCTCGGGCACCTCGAGATCACCCTCGACCTCCTCCGGGCAGCCGAGCTCCGGGCGGACGACCACTGCGCCCCCGACCACCGGGCCCCCGATCACCGGGCAGGCGACCTCCGGGCAGGGAACGACCCCGCCTGAATGCTCGGCGCCCCCGCCCGCTTCCTCCACCCCGACCCGACTCCCGCGAGGACTCCCATGCGCACTCTCCACGTCATCGCCCTGGGCGGCACCATCGCCTCGAGCACATCACCGGCTCCGACCGACAGCGCCGACAGCACGGGCCGTACCGGCCCTACCAGCAGCACCGATCGCACCGACAGCACCGGACCCACTGCGCCGGCCCGCGGGGTCGCACCGACGGTGACGGCCGAGGAGATCACGGCCGCCGCCCGCCTCGACACCTTGCCCGGCGGCGCCCCGCAGGTCAGCGCGGAGCAGCTCGCGCAGGTGGGGTCGGGGAGCATCGACTTCGGCATCCTGTTCAGCACTGTGCTCGCCGCGCGACGTGCGGCCGCGCGCGGCGTCGACGGCATCGTGCTCACGCAGGGCACGGATACGCTCGAGGACTCCGCGTTCGCGCTCTCGCTCCTCAACGACTCCGGCATCCCGATCGTCCTCACCGGCGCCATGCGCAATCCCACGCTCCCCGGGGCGGACGGCCCGGCCAATGTCCGCGCGGCCGCGCTCACCGCGCTCGTCCCGGAGGCCGCCGGGCTGCGCGCCGCGCTCGTATTCGCCGACGAGGTGCACGACCCGCTGTTCGTCCGCAAGGCGCATACGAGCCATGTCTCGCCGTTCACCTCGGGCCCGGTCGTGGGAGCGCTCGGCTGGGTCGCCGAGGACCGCGTCCGGCTGCCGCACCTCCCTGCCCCGCGCACCCTGCCGGTCGGACTCGCGGTGCCCCGCGGTTCCGGGGCCGACGCCGCCCCAGATACCGCGCACGCCCCGAACCTCGACTTCCCTCGCGTGGCGCACATCGACGTCGGTTTCGACGACGGGCTCGAGTTCCTCGCGACGCTTCCCGAGGCCGGGTACTGGGGCGCAGTCCTCGCCGGAGTGGGCGGCGGTCACGTGGCCGCCCGCGCGGTGGAGGCCGTCGAGGCGCTGGCTGTGCGGATGCCGGTGGTCCTCGCCTCACGCACCGGGGCTGGGGCGACGCTCGAGGACACCTACGGCTACCCGGGTGCGGAGATCGACCTGCTGAGCCGCGGTCTGCTGCCGGCCGGCCTGCTCGATGCGCGGAAGGCGAGGATCGCACTCACCCTCGCGCTCGCCTGCGGGGTCGACCCCGCCGAAGTGCTCGCCGCCTTCCGCTGAGACATCAGTCCTGCGGGCGGTCGTCCCAGGCAGGCCGCTCAGGAGTGCGGCACGTCTCCACACCGACCAGCCGCGCCCCATGGAACCATCCGATTCCCGGAGGAAACAGATCGGTAGGCCGTACTGTTGTCGTAGTACGAACTGCGCCCGTCGCAGTGCGCGCTCTGCACATCGCAGTGCGCGCTCCGCGGTCTCCGCGGAGCGACCATCCACCGCCGCGCGCCAGAAGGGATCCGTCATGACCAAGGACAATCCGAACCGCTCGCCCTACGAGGGAGCAGGCCTCCTCATCGCGTTGGCGAGCACGCTCGTGGGTGCGGCGGTGACCGCACTCGTCGTCAAGGGCCGCCGCGACAAGGGCACCTCGCACATCGACGCCGACGACGAGAACTGACGCGCAGCACTCCCGAGCCCGGCACCACGTGCCCGACACCACCACGACAGCCCCACGAGGACGGCCCCACGGATATCCGTGGGGCCGCCGTCGTGTGTGCGGCTCGACCACCGAGGACGCGCTGCGCGCTCGTCAGGCGCAGGCCCGGACAGGCGCCTAGCCTGGCGCCCGGGCAAGTGCCCGGCCCGGCGCCCGGGCTCGGCTCAGCACGCGGGCCGGATGCTCACTCCCCGACCTGGATGATCGTCTTGCCGAAGTTCTTCCCTTCGAGCATGCCGACGAAGGTCTGCGGCGCGTTGTCAATGCCCTCGGTGATGTCCTCGCGGTACTTGACCTTGCCCTCGCGCACCCACTGGCCCATGTCGCGCAGGAAGTCGGAGAACATCGACTCGACGAACTCGGTCTGGATGAAGCCCCGCAGCAGCAGGCTCTTGGTGAGGATGTTGCGCATGAGGCCGGCGGACCGGTCCGGCCCGGCGGGCGCCTCGGTCGCGTTGTAGCCGGCGGCGAGCCCGCACACCGGCACGCGGGCGAAAGTGTTGAGCCGCGGCAGCACCGCGTCCCACACCGGTCCGCTGACGTTCTCGAAGTAAACGTCGATGCCCTGCGGCACCGCCTGCTTGAGCGCCCCGCGCAGGTCGTCGCCCCGGTGGTCGAGCGCGACGTCGAAGCCGAGCTCCTCGAGGTAGGCGACCTTCTCCGGCCCACCCGCGATGCCCACGGTGGTGCAGCCCTTGACCTTCGCGATCTGGCCCACGGCGGAGCCCACCGGACCGGTGGCGGCCGCGACCGCGACGGTCTCGCCGGCCTGCGGACGGCCGATCTCGAGGAGGCCGGAATACGCGGTGAAGCCCGGCATGCCGAGCACGCCGAGCGCGGTGGTGACCGGGGCGGCCTCGGGGTCGAGGAGGCGCAGGTGAGCAGCCGGCTCGACCGAGTACGACTGCCAGCCGCCGTAGGACAGCACGGTCTGACCGGCGGAGAACTCCGCGGAGTTCGACTCGACGACCTCGGACACCGTCGCACCGACGATGACGTCGCCGACCTCGACCGGCTTCGCATAGGACTTCGCATCGGACAGGCGCCCGCGCATGTAGGGATCGAGCGACAGGTAGCGGGTGCGGAGCAGCACCTCACCCTCGCCCGGGGATCCGATCGGGGCGTCGTCGTGGATGAAATCCTCCGGCTGCGGGACGCCCACGGGGCGGGAGGCGAGGCGGATTCGGCGGTTCGTCTCGGACATGCAAACTCCTTCGGCTGCTGTTCGACTGCGGATCGGCAGGTCTGCCGATCAGTGCGGGTGCGGATCAGCGGTGGTGCCGATCAGCACGGTGCCCGCGGCTGGGGAGCCCGCGGGCGAGGTCTCCGCACCAGTCTATGCTGACCGGTTCCACGTCGGCCACGGGTCCGCGCCCACACGGGTCCACGCGCACATGGATCCGTGGTCACATGGATCCGTGCTCACCGGCACCGCTCCCCACGGCATCCCGCACCGACGCTTCATTCCCCGAGGCGTCGTTCCCCGCCGCCGAGGCGCCCGCCGGCACCCAGGCCGCGACCGCCTCGGGCCCGGGGACGGGCCACGCGGGGTCCGGATCCCAGCGGGTCCACTCCTCGGCGAAGGCCCAGTGCCCGGCGGCGAACTCCGCGAGCGCGAGCTGCGCGTGGTCCTCGATGACCTGCGCGGTCTCCGGCGTCCACATGCCGTAGCGGACGGCGCCGGCGAGCTCATCGTCGTCCTTGCGGCGGACCGCACCGTCCGGGCCGATGAGGAGGTCGAGGATGTGGTCGCTCGTGAACAGGTCCGCGGCGCCGAGGCGCCGGTGGCGGTGCTCGAGATTGACGTACCAGCCGCGGAAGCCGCCGTCGGCGGTGCGGAACACCCAGACGGAGAACGGCATCCCGGCCGGCACGATCCGCAGCACTCCGCGTCCGTGCCAGTGCCGGAGGATCGGCACGCGGCCCGGCGCGCGGTCGACGGGCACGAAGCGCACCGCGTGGTCGACCTCGTGCGGGTTGAGCTCTTCGAATCCGCGCACCCGCAGGTCGGCCGTCGGGGTGCCGCCGGCGAGCCACAGCACCATGCCGCGCGGGTCGTCGCGGACGACGCGCATCGGCTGCACGACCTCCCCGCCCACCCGGTCGTAGTCGAGGCGGCGGAAGCGCCAGCGGACGAGGTCGCCCGGTGCGGCGAACGGCCCCTCGCCCACCGGCCGCGTGCCGGCGGGCAGAGTGATGGGGAACGGGTCGCGCGCGGCCGCCGGTGGACGGGCCGCCGGTGGGCGGGTTGCGGGTGAACGGGTTGCGGGTGGACGGGTTGCGGCGGGCGAGACGGGAGAAGCGGGAGCGGCGTCGGGCATGCGGCCATTGTCGCGCACCGACACCGGCACCGGCACCGGCACCGCGCCGGCGCCTCGGCGTCCCGGCACTGACACCGCGCTTCGGCGTCCCGGCACCCCTACAGTGGTGCCCATGACCACCGAACCCCGCGACGACGCGGACGTCCCCCGGTTCCTCGCCGAGCTCGGGGTCCCCGGGCTCGCCGACATCCACGTCCACTTCCTCCCCGAGAGGATGCTCACGAAGGTGTGGGACTACTTCGACCAGGCCGCGGACGGATACGGCCGGGCCTGGCCGATCACCTACCGGTACGACACCCCCACCCGCCTGCGGATCGTCCGCGAGCTCGGTCTCGCGCGGATCCCCGCCCTGACCTACCCGCACAAGCCGGGCATGGCACGCTGGCTCAATGCGTGGAACGCGGAGTTCGCCGACTCCGCACCGGACATCCTCCACTGCGCCACCCTCTACCCGGAACCCGGGGTCGGCGAGTACGTCGCCGAGGCGCTCGCGAGCGGCGCCCGGCTGTTCAAGGTCCACGTCCAGGTCGGGGCCTTCTCACCGGCCGACCCGCTCCTCGACCCCGCATGGGAGGCGCTCGCCGCCGCCCGGGTGCCGGTGGTCATCCATGCCGGATCCGCACCTCGGCCGGGGAAGCACACCGGTCCCGAGGCGGTCGCCCGGGTGCTCGCCGCCCATCCGGAGCTGCGCCTCGTCATCGCGCACATGGGGATGCCGGAGTACCACGCTTTCGCCGACCTCGCCGAGGCGTACGCAGGGGTCCACCTCGACACGACGATGTTCAACACGGACTTCACGAACGACGGGACGCCGTTCGACGCCGCCTACCGGGCGCGGCTGCCCGGGCTGCGGGAGCGGATCGTGCTCGGCTCGGACTTCCCCAACATCCCCTACCCGTATGCGCACCAGCTCCAGGCGCTGTGCCGGCTGGGAGGCTCGGACGAGGGGTTCGGCGACGACTGGCTGCGCGCGGTGCTGTGGGACAACGGCGCCCGGCTCATGGGGATCGACGGGACCTGAGAGTTCGAGCCGCTCGTCACCGGGGTCGGTCCAGTGCGATCCGACGCGGAGAACCGCACTGCCCCGCCCCCGGAGCAGCGGGTGACGACGCGGTCGGACCTGTGCGCTCAGGTCAGGCTCACCTTACTGAGATGAGCCTATTCTTACTGGTGAGGGGACTGGAGGCGGCCTAGAATCGAGTCATTCCTCCCCCACTGCGCAGGTTTCGGACCGCGCGGGGAGGAGCAGGGTCGACCGGGCAGATGTCCCGTCCCCGGAAAGGAACGATCATGACCGACCTCACCGATCACGGCCCCCGCCCCTACACCCTCGACATCGAGGAGGCCACGCGGGCCAATGACAATTTCCGATCCACGCTGTGGACCGGAGAGCACCTGCAGCTGACCGTCATGTCGATCGACGTCGGTGACGACATCGGACTCGAGGTCCATCCGGACAACGACCAGTTCCTGCGCCTCGAGCAGGGCCGCGGTCGGGTGACCATGGGCCCGTCCGAGACCGAGGTCACCTTCGAGGAGGAGGTCGCCGACGACTGGGCGATCTTCGTCCCCGCAGGGACCTGGCACAACGTCGTCAACATCGGCGCAGAGCCCATGAAGGTCTACGCGATCTACGGCCCGGCCGACCACGTGCGCGGAACCGTGCACGCGACCAAGCAGGACCAGGAGAACGATCCGAACGAGCACTGATCCGGACGAGCACTGATCCGGAGCCCGCCGCGCAGATCTGCCGGGCCGTCGCCCGGCGCTCGCAGGTTCAGCGGCGGCGGTATTGGGGTGCGCGCTTGGCGAGGAACGACTCGGTGGCCTCGGCGCGGTCCTCCGTCATCGCGGTGTAGATCTGCTGGCGGTTCTCGAACTCGACGGCGGCCTCGAAGGACGGGATCTCGAGGCTCTTCCACAGTCCTTCCTTGGTGAACTCGACCGAGATCGGGGCGTTGAGCATGATCTGCCGGGCGGTCTCGAGCGCCCTGTCCATGAGCGCTTCGGGCTCGACGACATCGGCGAGCAGCCCGAACTGCTGGGCCTCCGCCGGGGTGAAGCGCCGCCCGGTGAGCATGAGCTCCTGCGCGCGGCCGGCGCCGACGATCCGGGGCAGCAGCCAGGACAGGCCCATGTCGCAGGCGGAGAACCCGGCGCGGATGTAGCCGACGGCGAAGTTCGCTCCCGGCACCGCGTAGCGGATGTCCGAGGCGCACAGCATCGACAGGCCGACGCCGGCGGTGGCGCCGTTGACCGCGGCGATGACGGGCACCCGCAGCCCGCGGATCCGTGCGACGAGGTCGGCGATCTCCTTCTGGCGGGCCATCGCCCGCGGCACCGTGCCCTGCGCTTCGACGAGGCCATCATCGCCGTAGCCGGTGAGGTCGAGACCGGCGCAGAAAGCCCGCCCCTCCCCGGTGAGGACGAGAGTGCGGACGTCGAGGTCGGCGTCGACCTCCGCGAGGGCCTCCTTCGCCTCGGCGATGAACCCGATGTCGGCGGCGTTCATCCGCTCGGGGCGGCAGAAGGTGAGGCGGGCGATCCCGGGCTCGGGGCGGTCGAGGCGGACGGCGGTCACGGCGGCGGTGTCGGAATCCATGGCATCAGAGTAGCGATCCTGCGGCCGGGGCAGATGGTGCCGATCAGATTCCGGTCGGGTCGCAGCCGGCGTATCACTCGCCGCTGAGCTGGGCCCACTCCTCGGCGAGCCAGGGACTGAAGGCGAAGGGAGCGGCGGCGAGCGCGCGGCCGAGGTCGTCCGGGTCGATCCATGCGAACTCCGCGACCTCGTCGGCGCTCGGCCGCACCTCGCCGACGAGGCGGGCGGTGAACACCGGGCAGATCTCGTTCTCCACCACGCCCGAGGCGTCCACGGCCCGGTACCGGAAGTCCGGCAGCACCTCGGTGATGTCGGTGACCGCGCAGCCGAGCTCCTGCCGGGCCCGCCGTTCGATGGCCGCGGCGAAGGGCTCCTCGGGGCCGGGGTGCCCGCAGAACGAGTTCGTCCACACTCCGGGCCAGGTGCGCTTGCTCAGCGCGCGGCGCGTCATGAGGACCTCGCCGGCGTCGTTGTGGAGGAAGCACGAGAACGCGAGGTGGAGCGGGGTGTCGATGTCGTGGACCGTCGCCTTGGGCGCCGTGCCGGTCGGGGTGCCGTCGTCGGCGAGGAGGACGACGAGCTCTTGAGTGCCGGCCACGGTCGGACCTCCTGGAGTCGGGGCGGATTCCCGCGCTCGGCCCACGGCGCGATGCCGAGGGTGAGTCCGCAGGACGTCCTCCCACCCTAACGGAGGGGCCTGCGCGGAATCCTGCCTGCGAGGCCCCGCGCACGCCGTCCCCCGCAGAGGGTCCCCACGCTCGCTCCGCGCCGGAGCCCTTCACGCACAGCGTTCGATGGCACCCGACAGCGGGAGGTCGGAGCGGACGATGGTGAAGCCGGCCGGTGCGGCCGCGCACACGTCCGCGAGCCGCCCGACGTACTCGATGTCGAAGACCGCCTTCCCGGCCTCGGCGACGGGGGCGTACCAGTCGCATTCGCCCAGATCGAGGCACTGCTCGAGCACCGCGAAGTCGACGAGGTCGACGACCTCGGGCACGATCTCCCCGGCATTCTTGAGTCCGATCGCGAGCCCGTGCTCGTGGGCGATGTCCGCGATCGCCCGCATGTAGGCGACTGCGTCCTCCTCCGTGAGACCGAAGCCGGAATCGTTGCTGAACACGTCGATGCTGTCGGGGTCGATCGCGAGGAATCCCTTGTCCGCGCAGTTCTCGATCCGCCGCGACATGATCGGCAGCAGCACCTCGTGCCGGCGGATGTCGAGCCACCGCTCACCGGGCCACTCCTCATAGGGCTCCCCGATGACCTCGGCGGGGAAGTCCGGCGCATCGGCGCGCCAGTCCTCGACGGTCCCGATGCTCAGGTAGCAGATCGGATAGACGCCGCGGTCGCGCAGACCGCGCACGTCCGTCTCCGCGGTGTCGTCGCCGTCGAGGTCGTAGACGTCGACGGGGAGCCCGAAGTCGACCGCGCCCTCGTACTGGATGTGGAATCTCGCTCCCGGGGGAGGAACCGTGGCTCCGGGCGGCGCGCCCTCCACCCCGGGGGACGACGACGCCCCCGTCACCTCCCCGGTGGGGGACGTGACGGGGGCGGAGGACACCGAGGTGCCCGCGCCGGAACCGGAATCATCACCGGATCCGGGACCATCACCCGAGGCGCACCCCGCGGCGAGCACAATCACGGTTACGGCACCGGCGGCCCCTGCAGCCCGCAGGAGGCCTGTGCGCCTTCGAACGGTCATCGTGACACCGGTTCTGGCCCCGCAGGAGGCCTGTGCGCCTTCGAACGGTCATCGTGACACCGGTTCTGGTCCCGCAGGCCTGCCCGATCCGCCTCAGATGTCCCGGCGCTGAACCCGGTCGACCGGCTCCGGCCGCTCCTCGAGCACCTCGGAGGTGTTGGGGAACAGGAAGCCGTAGGTCAGGCCGGCGAGCGCGGCACCGGCGAGCGGGGCGAGGAAGAACACCCATACCTGTGCGAGCGCATCGCCGCCGGCGAACACCGCGACGCCGAACGAGCGGGCCGGGTTGACCGAGGTGTTCGACACCGGGATCGACACGAGGTGGATGAGAGTGAGGGTGAGGCCGATCGCGAGCGGTGCGAAGCCGGCCGGAGCGCGGTTGTCGGTGGCACCGAGGATGACGTAGAGGAAGATCGCGGTGAGCACGACCTCGCAGACGATCACCGCCGCGAGCGAGTAGCCGTTCGGCGAGAACTCGCCGTAGCCGTTGGTCGCGAAGCCGTTCTCCGCGATGGAGAACTCGGGGCGACCGGTGGCGATGAGGAGGAGGACGCCGCCGGCGACCACGCCGGCGACGAGCTGGGTGATCCAGTACGGCAGGGCATCGCGCCACGGCAGGCGGCCGGCGAGCGCGGCGCCGAGCGTGACGGCCGGGTTGAAGTGGCCGCCGGACACGTGACCCACGGCGTAGGCCATACCGACGACGGTGAGGCCGAACGCCAGGGCGACGCCGGCGAATCCGATGCCCATGTTCACGCCGTTGTCCGCGTCCATGACGGAGGCGGCGAAGATCGCCGATCCGCAGCCGCCGAACACGAGGACGAAGGTGCCGAGGAACTCGGCGGAGAGCTTGGAGACGAGCGAGGGGGAGGTCATGGTGCGGCCTTTCGGTGGGAGTGCCGGCCGGGAGGGCCATGTGCTCGATGCGCCATCAGTATACTCCTACGCTCGGGCGTCGACGACGGCCCTGACGGTCACGACAGCGAGGCGCGAGACGGCGGGAAGGCGCAGAGAGGCTGGGCACGCACCGTCCAGACGCCGATGAGCACAGCACTCTCGGGCAGCACGGTTCAACAGGCGCAGTTCAACAGGCTCGGGTCGGCAGGCTCGGATCAGGGAGCGGGGAGACGGAACCGGCACGGGGATACGCTGGCCCCATGACTTCGCGACCCCTCGGCAGCTCCTCCGACACGACCGCCGACCAGTCTGTCAGCGGCCCCCGCGCGTTCCGGCAGGTCGACGTGTTCGGCTCGGCTCCCCTGGGAGGCAACCCGGTGGCCGTCGTCCACGGCGCCGACGGCCTCGACGAGGCGACGATGGCGGCCTTCGCGCGCTGGACGAACCTGTCCGAGACGACGTTCCTCCTCTCTCCCACCGACGCGGGAGCGGACTACCGGCTGCGGATCTTCACGCCGGGCGGCGAGCTGCCTTTCGCCGGGCACCCGACGCTCGGCTCCGCTCACGCCTGGCTCGAGGCCGGCGGGACACCGCGCACCGCGGGCACCCTCGTCCAGGAGTGCGGGGCCGGGCTCGTCACCCTCCGCCTGGGCGATAAGGGCACCCCGCGCGAGGCGGACACCTCCGAAGATGCATCGACGGACGCATCGATCCGGACCGGGGCATCGCCCGCACCCGAGGCGTACGCGACGATCGCCTTCTCCGCTCCTCCGCTCATGCGCTCGGGTCCGGTCGACGCGGAGACGCTCGCCGCAGCGGTCGCCGCCCTCGGCCTGCGCGAGGACGATGTCGTCGCGAGCAGCTGGGTGGACAACGGGCCCGGCTGGATGGGGATCCTCGTCCGCGACGCCGCGCTCGTCCGCTCCCTCACTCCGGACTTCTCCGCCGTCGGCGACCTCCGCCTCGGCGTCATCGGCGCCTACCCGGAGGCCGAGGCGCACATCGAGCACGAGGTGACCCAGGCCGGCGATGCGCACGCGGCACGCCCGGAGCACGCTGAGGGCACGTCGCCCGCATCCAGCACCTACGACCCCGTGCGTCCGGCCGACTACGAGGTGCGTGCCTTCGTCCCCGGCGTCGGCGTGCCGGAGGACCCGGTGACCGGCAGCCTCAACGCCGGGCTCGCGCAGTGGCTCATCGGCGCCGGCATCGCACCGCGCAGGTACACCGCCTCGCAGGGCACGCAGGTGGGTCGCACCGGCATCGTCGGGATCGAGCAGGTCGGTGAGGACATCTGGGTGTCGGGCTCCACGCGCACCGTGTTCACCGGCACCGCCGACCTCGGCTGAGGATTCCCGCAGGCTGAAGCGCAGTGATCGCACCATCGAGCTGTCACTGGTGCTCGAGATTCGCGCCCCGGATCGAGCACACGTGACAGGTCGATGGGGATCGGGCAGAAACGGCAGGTCGACGGAGCGTGCCGGCCTCGACCGGCCCCGGGCACACGCGCACGCCCTGCCGCCCACCGGCCCCACCGGCTGCACGCACTCTGCCGCCCGCACATCCGGGCGGCCGTTCCACCGACCACGCAACCTCATTTCGACCCGGCCCGCGCACGTATTCTGAAGACCCGCCCCGACGCCGAGGAGGCACGATGACTGCTCCGGATCCCACCCCCGCCCCCACGGACTCCCCCGACACCAGTGCCGCGCCTGCCGCCGCCGATCCCACCGGCACCGCGGACCGCGCCCCGCTGACCTGGTTCATCACCGGTGCGAACTCCGGCCTGGGGCTCGCGATCGCGCGCACCGCAGCCGCCGCCGGCGACCGCGTGCTCGCCACCGCGCGCCGCCCCGAGACCCTCGAACCGCTGACCGCCGAGTTCCCCGACACCGTGCGCACCGCCGCCCTCGACGTCACCCGCTCCGAGCAGATCCCCGGCGCGGTCGACGCGGCGATCGGCGCCTTCGGGCGCATCGACGTACTCGTCAACAACGCCGGCTACGGGCTGCGCGGCGCGGTCGAGTCCTGGAGCATGGACCAGCTGCGCCGCCTGTTCGACACGAATGTGTTCGGCGTCGTCGAGCTCACGCGTGCGGTGCTCCCGCACATGCGCGCGGCCGGCGGCGGCTGGATCGTGCAGATGTCCTCGGTCGCGGGATTCCGGGTGAGCCCGGGCGCGGCGGCGTACTCCGCGTCGAAGTTCGCGCTCGAAGGGCTGTCGAAGGGCCTCGCGCTCGAGGTCGCCCCGCACGGGATCGCGGTCACGCTCGCCGAACCCGGCCCGTTCCGCACGGACTTCTCCGGCCGCTCGCACGACTGGGGCGAGGAGCACCCCGCCTACACCGAGATCCTCGCCGAGGAGTTCACCAAGTACCGCGCCCGCTCCGGTAAGCAGGCCAACGATCCGGTGCGCGCCGCGGAGATCCTCGTCGACCTCGCCCACCGCCCCGACAGGCCGCTCCACCTGCCTCTCGGGCCCGAGGCGTTCGCCACCGCCCGTGGCGAATTCGGCTCCCGGCTGTCCGCGCTCGACGAGATCGAGGGCATCGCCGCGGACACCGGCTTCGCCGACGAGGCCTGAGCCGACCGCCGGTCAGCCGCCGGGGACCGTCCACCGCGGGACTGATCCACCGCGGGGCGGCCTCACCGTCTGCCGGTGTCGACGCTCCGCAGCACCGGGGTGAAGGCGAGGACGATCGCACCGAGGCCGGCGACGACCGTGATGACGAGCGCGTACCGCAGCCCGAGCGCCCCGGCGGTGAGGCCGATGAGCGGCGAGGAGCTGAGCATCGCGATCCGCAGCGCCCAGCTGGCGAGCGTGATGCCCATGCCGTGGCCGAACCCGGGGATCATCCCGGCCGCGGCGTAGGCGGTGGGGATGAACGTCGCGGATCCGTAGCCGGAGAGGAAGAACCCGACTACCACGGCCCACGGTTGGGCGACGCCCATCGCGATCAGCATGCCGATGGTCACGCACACGCCGCCGGACAGCACGACGCCGGGGCGCCCGATCCGGTCGGTGAGCCGGTCGGCGGTGAAGCGGGCGATGAGCTGCCCGGTGAGCGCGACGACGAACGCGATCCCGGCGAACTGCACGCCCACTCCGCCGACCTCGCTGAAGTACAGCGAGGACCAGTTCATGCCGAGGTCCTCGACGAAGGCGCCGAGCAGGCCGAGCGCGATGACGCCGGCGAGGAGCGCCCACTTCGAGGGGGCGGCTGACCGGTCCGGGCCCGAGGCGCTCGACGCCGGCCGTGCCGCCTCGCCTCCGGCTGTGTCCCCCACCGAGGTGCCGTCCGGAGTGCCGGTCTCCTCGGCTGCGGTGGCCCCCGCTGCCGGTCTCGCATCCGCCGGGCTCGCCCCCGGTACGGCACTCGCCCCCGCGACGTCGGTCGTCTCGCCGGAGTCGTCCTCGTCGGGGATGACGGTGCGCTTGCGGGGTGCAGGGCCCGTGCGGTCGGACGCGAAGGGGTTCGGGCCGGACAGTCGCCACGCCCAGAGCGCGAGGCCGACGCCGATCGCGCCGCTCACGCTCAGGTGCGCCCACAGCGGGATGCGGAGGGTGGAGGCGAGGAGGCCGAGGCCGCCGCCGGTCACCGAGCCGACGCTCCAGATCGCGTGGAGGGAGTTGAAGATCGAGGTCCCGCGCGCCTGCTCGACGATGAGGCCGTGGACGTTCTGCGCGGCGTCGACGACGGCGTCGAGGAACCCGGCGAGCGCGATGAGTCCGGCGACGATCCACGGGATCGCAGGGGCCCAGGCGGCCGGACCGCCGGACCCGGGGCCCGTTCCCGCCTCGGCCCCGGGCCCGAGGGCGGCGACGGCAGCCGCGGCGGTGAACACGAGGGCGAGCACCGCGGTCCCCGCACTCGCCACCGCCGCGGCGCCGAACCGGCGGATGAGCGGGGCCGGCAGGGCGGCCGCGGCGATCGAACCGACGGGCAGCGCTGCGATGATGAAGCCGAACTCGACCTCCGTGAGGGCGAGGAGGCCCTTGACCTCGGGCAGGCGGGTGAGGAGCCCGGAGATGAGGAAGCCGTTGAGGAAGAAGAAGAGGGAGGCGCCGAGCCGGGCGCGCGCGTGATGAGCGCGCACCGCGGGGTCCGTGCGCGGCTCCTCGGCTGGTTTCATGGCCTCCCGAGTCTAGTGGCCTGCCCCTGCCGCCCGCACTGCGAGCTCGGTCACAGGACGAGGTCGTGCTGCCGGGGCGGTCATTCCCCCGATGACGTCAGCCGCACCGCGAGGTCGACGAGCTCGGTATCGCGGCCCGGGGCCATGACGAGCTGCACCGAGGCGGGGAACTCGCCGCCTCGCGCCTCGGGAGCCCCGCGCACCTCGGGGACCCCGCGCATCCCGGCGCCGCTGGCACCGGACCCACCGCCGACGAGCGGCGAACCTCCGCCGAGGAGGTCGACGGGGACGGAGATCGCCGGCCAGCCGAGCAGGTTGATGAGCTGGGTGTAGAGACGCAGCTGGTTGCGCACGTGCTGGTCGGCGTCCTCCCACGCCACGGGTTCGGTGCCGAGGGTCGGGAGGACGAGCGCGTCGAGCCCGGCGAGCTGGGCGAGCGCCGCGGTCCGGAGCGCGTCGAGCTCCTCGAACGCCGCCGCGTGGGCCTCGTCGGTGATCCGCGCGTCACCCTCGAGGTTGCGGAGGATCTGCGGCTGGAAGTCCCGCCGGCCGGCGTCGAGCGCCGCGCGGTGGATCCGGTAGGTCTCGTAGCCGCGGATGTGCGCGAAGACATCCGGCATCCGGTCGAAGGCGAACGGGGCGGGGTCGACCGGGGTGAGCGCGACCCCCGGCAGCTTCGCGAGTGCAGGTTCGGCCCGGCGGGACATCCACTCCTCCCCGCAGTCGGCGGCCTCCGTGGTGAGCAGGCCGAGGGCGAGCGGGGCTTCGGTGCGCGCGGCCTCGGTGTACGGCTCGATACCGTGCGGGGCGTCGGCACGGGGGCGCACCGTGGGCGAGTCCAGGGTGTTCGAGCCTTCGACCTGCTGGGCCTCGGTGCGCGAGGTCTCCGCGTGCGCGGTCCACTCCTGCCACAGGAGCTGCATCTCCGCCGGGGTCCGCGTGAAGAATCCGACGGTGTCGAGCGTGGTGGACAGCGGGGCGACCCCGCCCTTCGGCACCCGGCCGAGCGAGGGCTTGAATCCCGTGATCCCGGCGCAGGCCGCGGGCACGCGCACGGACCCGGCGGTGTCGGTGCCGATCGCCACGGGCACGATCCCGGCGGCCACCGCGATCGCCGAGCCGTAGCTCGACCCGCCGGTGAGGAAACCCGGTCGCAGCGGATTCACGCCGCGACCGTGGGCACTCTCCTCGCCGAGGATCCCGTAGGAGTGCTCGTGGCACGTCGTCTTCGCCACCGGCACCAGGCCCATCTCCTCGAACCGGAGGACCACCTCGGCCGAGGCGCCCGCCGGCTCCTCGGGCCGCACGGTCGATCCCATGGTCGTGGTGACCCCCGCGAGGTCGATGACGTCCTTGATGACGAACGGCACCCCGTCGAGCCGGGAGCGCGGGGTCCCGCCGGCGCGCCGGGAGTCGACCTCCCGCGCGGCGGTCCGCGCGTGCTCGGCGACGCGCTCCGTCTGAGTCGCGGGCACGTGCGGTGGGGCGACGACGGCGTTGAGGCGTCGACCCTCCGTGTGGCAGGCCTGCAGCGCGGCCTCCACGCTCGGCTCGGCTGAAGCGGTGCGGTCTCCGAGAGCGGCAGCCAGCGCGACGAGATCGACGAGCGAGTCAGGCGCAGTGTGGGAAGCAGCGTCGGTGCGGGAGGCGGGGTCGACGTGAGATGCGGGGTCCGTGTGAGGCGCAGGGTCCATGGCTCCGTTCTACCCCCCATCCGCCGCACGGGGACAGGGGTCATCGGACCGCGCCCTCACCGATCGCGGCCCCACCGACCGCAACCTGACCTACCGAGCCCCAGCGCACCCGGGCCGGGCACCCGCCGCCGCCCGCTGCGGCGGACCCGCGCTCCTCCGGCTCCCGGCCCGGCCGGGCGCAGACGCGCCCGAGGCGACACGGGCCTGGCATCCGACACGAGCCCGACATCCGACACGGAGCTGACGCATGACGGCGGCCTGACACGCGATGCCGGCGCCTCCCCTCGAACGGGAGGCGCCGGCGTTCGGTGCGAGCGAGCCGCGATGACGACCGTCCGCTCCGGTCGATCTGCCGGACCGGTGATCGTTCCCGGATCCGGTCGTCACCGACTGCGCGGGCTCACCGGTACGCGATGGACACCGAGCCCGAGGTGGCGTCGAGGGTGATCGGGATGACGACCTCGGCGGAGGCGGGCGCCTCGTCGATCGCGATGTCGACCCTGCCGCTCGTCGAGCGCGTGCTGAGCCGGTACCCGGTGGCTTCCGTGTCCTCGACGTCGACGATCTCCGGGACGAAGAGCTCGACGGCCCCGGTCTTGCCGTTGATGTCGATGCCCTCGGTCGGGAGGGTCCGCGTGCCGAGCCGCGCCTCGACCCCACCGGTGTCGGTGTCGACCGTGAGCTTCTTCGCGACCGACAGGTCGTCGATCTCGACGGCGCCGAACTGGGTGTCGAAATCCGCGGTGCCGACGCTGCCGGATGCCCGCACGGCGCCCGTCGAGGTCTGCAGGCGCAGCGAGTCGGCGACGACATCGGCCTCGAGGTAGCCGGAGTTCGTCTCCGCGACGATTCCGCGGTAGGTCCCGTCGATCGAGGTCCGAGCGAAGTTCGAGGTGCTCGTGACGTCGAGCTCCTGCGCCTGGGACTCGGGCACCTCGACGGTGAGGGTGACCCGGTCGTTGCCGCCGCCGAGCACCGAGTCTCCGAGCCCGGTGAGCCCGACGGTGGTGACGCCGCCGGAGACGTCGACGGAGACTGCGGGGTCCTCCGCGCTCGACCCGCGGTAGTGGAAGGACACCGAGCCGGTCTTCCCCGGCGTGGTGACGATCCGGACGCGGGCGTTGCTCGCGTCGACGACGAGCTCGGACATGGTCTCCGGCAGGTCGACGGTCTCCGAGGTCTCATAGGTGTTGACGCGCTTGGTGAAGTCGATGATCGCGCCGGTCAGCGGCAGGATGAGCGCGATGACGGCGATGGCGGCGATGATCAGGCGGATGGCGAGGCGGAGGCCGGGGTTCATGCCGGCGGGTCCGGGAGTGCTGGGGGATGACATGGCGTGTCCTTTCGGGACTGCGGTGCAGAAGATCGATGCGGGGGCGGAGCCGCGGGTCGGTGGCGAGGTCGCGCGGTGCGGGCCGGACGCGGAGTCGAACGGGCCGGTGGTCAGGCTTTCGGGCTGTCAGGCGCGGAGGAAGCGGAGCACAGCGAGCACGCGCCGGTTCTCCGAGGTGTCGGCGGTGAGGCCGAACTTCGTGAACACCGAGCTGATGTGCTTCTCCACCGCGCCGGCGCTGAGGTACAGCGTCGAGGCGATCGCGGCGTTCGACTTTCCCTCCGCCATGAGCTGGAGGACCTACCGCTCGCGCGGCGACAGCGTCGCCAGACCGTCCTGCTTGCGGGAGCGGACGAGGATCTGGGTGACGACCTCGGGGTCGAGCACCGTGCCGCCGGAGGCGACCTCGGTGACGGCGGCGAGGAAGTCGTCGACGTCGGCCACCCGGTCCTTGAGGAGGTACCCGAACCCGCCGGTGTTCTCCGCGATGAGCTCGGCGGCGTAGCGCTCCTCCACGTACTGCGAGAGGACGAGCACACCGGTCTCCGGGTTCTGGCGGCGCAGCAGGACGGCGGCCCGGATGCCCTCATCGGTGAAGGTGGGAGGCATCCGCACGTCGACCACGGCGAGGTCGGGGCGGTCGGTGTTGACGGCGGCGAGCAGCCCGTTGGCATCGGACACCGCACTCGTCACCTCGTGGCCGAACTCGGTGAGCAGGCGGACGATTCCTTCGCGCAGGAGGACGGAGTCCTCGGCGATCACGATGCGCATGGTACCTCCGCAACGATGGTCGTGGGTCCGCCTGCCGGGCTGGTGAGGCTGAGCGTGCCGCGGGCGGAGGTCACCCGGTCGGCGAGCCCGGCGAGGCCGGTGCGGCTGCCGTCGCGATTCACCTGCGCTCCTCCCCGTCCGTCGTCGGTGACGCTGATCTGCATCGATCGTCCGTCACCCACGATACCCACCCGGGCGCGGCTCGCACCGGAGTGCTTGGCGATGTTCGTCAGCGATTCGGCGACGACGAAGTAGGCGACGGACTCCGCCTCGGTGCCCGGTCGGCGCGGCAGGTCGATGTGGACGTCGACGAGGATCACCGAGCGGGCGGCGAGCGCGGAGATCGCCGGGTCGAGGCCGCGGTCGGTGAGCACCGCGGGGTGGATGCCGCGGGCGAGCTGGCGCAGCTCGGTGATCGCGACCTTGCTCTCCGCGTGCGCCTCGGTGAGGAGCTGGCGGGCGTCGTCGGGGTGGGAGTCGAACTTCGACTTCGCCATCCCGAGCTTCATCGACATCGCGACGAGCATGGGCTGCACGCCGTCGTGGAGGTCCCGCTCGATCCGCAGCCGTTCGGCGGTGGCGGCATCGACGGCGCCCACGCGGGCCCGGTCGAGGGTGTGGACCTCGGCGCGGAGTGCGGCGGCCTGGGTGGCCGGGAGCAGTCCGCGGTCGAGTGCCCGGTCGAGGTAGGGCGCGAACCACAGGAGGGTGAGGGCGACGAGGATGCCGGTCACGCCGAGTGCCCCGTTGAGCAGCCGGAAGCCGGCCGCCGCCGGGTCGCCGATCGTGAACACCTCCGCCGAGGCGGGGGTGATGGCGCCGGCGAGCAGCACGAGTCCGAGGCCGGCGCCGACGATCGCAAGCGTGAAGGCGAAGAGCCCGTAGAGGGCTTTGACGATGTGGTGTGCGGTCGAGCGCCAGAACGCGCTCGAGCGCAGGATCAGCCACTGGGTCTCGAGGAAGCCGGCGAATCCGGTGCGCCGGGAGACTGGTGGGGTCGGTGCGGGGATCCCGTCGGCGTACACCGCCTCTGCGCGGAGGCGCTCGACGTGGTTGATCCCGCGCTGGAGCAGGAACCACAGGAACAGGCAGATGATGCCGGCCCCGGCGGCGAAGATCCCGCCGATGCCGACGAAGAGGATCGAGATCGGCAGCCACAGCCACATCACACCGATGACGGCGGAGACGATGACGTTGGCGGCGCCGAGGAATCCGGGAGGGGCGGGGTTCCAGGAACGCTCCGCCGGCTCGGGGGCACCGGTGGCGGTGGATGCGGTGGCGGTCGACGCAGCGGTGGCGACGGTGGCGGGTTCCCCGGGTGCCGAGGCCCCGGCCCCGGGGCCCGTCCCGAGGTGCGTGGTGCGCGGGAGGTCCGCGGGCCGGGCCGGGGCCGGGGCGGGCGCCTCGAGCGTGGCGGTCGGGGCCGAGGCACCGGCCGGGTATTCGCGGGTCGAGTACTCGCCGGCTGCGTGTTCGCTGGTCGCGTTCTCGCGGGTCGAGGCACCGGCCGGGTACTCGCGGGTCGGGGCGGGTGAGGGGATCGGCCGGGTGGCGGGCACCTCGGCGGCGGGCGCCTCGGGACCGGGCAGCTCGGGGGCGGCGTCGTGGGCGGCCGGCCGGGGATCGGCGGACGGGTGGACGGGCGGTGCGTCGGGCCGCGGGGGCGGGGATTTCTCATTCATGCTGTCACCGTACGGATTCCGGGCATGCGCCCACTATGCGGTGGACCGTCCACCCGGCTTCGGGTTTTCCCGACCCGGGGCAGGGGGACGGGCGGACGCCGCGTCCGGCCGGGCCCGCCTCGCTGCGTCTCATGCCCTCCATCCGGCCATTGTCTCCCACCGGCGGATCGGTGAGGATGGCCTGAGTGTGACCGCCGTCATCCGAGAGGACCCCCATGCGCCTGTCGTCCCGTCCCTGGCTCCCCGCCGCCTCACGCGAGCGGATCTCCGCCGTCACCGCGCACACCTTCGCCGACACCGCCGCCCCGGGGAGCATCACCGCCGCGATCGAGGCGCTCGCACGGGACAGCGAGCGCTACTACTCCGAGCAGGCGCTCAACCTCAACCCCGCCTCGAACGTCATGAACCCCCGGGCCGAGGCGCTGCTCGCCGCCGGCATGGGGCCACGCACCTCGCTGGGCTACCCGGGGGCGAAGATCGAGACCGGGCTGCGGGAGCTCGAGGCGATCGAGGTCATCACCGCCGAGCTCGCCGGCCGCGTGTTCGGCGCCGACTACGCCGAGGTGCGGGTGATGTCCGGGGCGATGGCCAACCTCTACTCCTTCATGGCGACGTGCCGGCCCGGGGACTCGATCATCGCCTCGCCGGCGACGATCGGCGGGCACGTCACCCACCACCGCGACGGCGCGGCCGGTCTCTACGGGATCACCACGCTCGAGGCGCCCGTCGACGCCGCGCGCTACTCGGTCGACGTCGATGCGCTCGCCGCGCTCGCCCGGGAGGTCCGGCCGGCGCTCATCACGCTCGGCGGCTCCCTCAACCTGTTCGAGCACCCGGTGGCCCGGGTGCGCGAGATCGCCGACGAGGTGGGCGCGCGGGTGCTGTTCGACGCAGCCCACGTGTCCGGGATGATCGCCGGCGGGGTGTGGGCGAACCCGCTCGCCAAGGGCGCCCACCTCATGACGATGAGCACCTACAAGAGCCTCGCCGGCCCGGTCCACGGCCTCGTCCTGACGAACGAGGCGGAGCTCGCCGAACGCGTCGAGGCGATCGCGTTCCCCGGCCTCACCGCGAACTTCGATGTCGGCGCGGTCGCCGCTCTCGGGGTGACGCTCGCGGACTGGACGGCGTGCGGGGCCGACTACGCGCGGACCATGCGGGAGACCGCCGGCGTCCTCGCCGAGGAGCTCGCCGCCCGGGGCATCGCGCCGTTCAGGGGTGCGGACGGCTTCACCGATTCGCACCAGTTCGCGCTCCTCGCCGCACCGTTCGGTGGCGGCTCCGTCATGGCCGCCGCGCTCGAACGGGCGAACCTGCTCGCCTACGGGATCGGCCTGCCCGGGCCGGAGGTCGCCGGCGACACGAACGGCCTGCGGATCGGCACCCCGGAGCTCGCTCGCCGCGGGCTCACCGTCGCCGACATGCCGCAGCTCGCGGACTTCATCGCGCGCGCACTCACGGCCGGCGAGTCGGGACTCGCCGGCCGTGGATCCGGTGCGGATGGCGCCGGTGACCCGGCCTCCGCGCTCGCCGCCGAGGTGGCGGCATGGCGGGCCGGGTTCACCGGGGTCCGGTTCACCGCCGGCTGAGGGGCTGCGAGGAGGTGGCGGGTGCCGTTGACCCGGTAGGAGCCGTTGACCCGGTAGGAGCGGTTGACCCGGTGGGAGCCGTCACGGCGACCAGGGCAGGGGTGCCGGCGGGCGTCTCGGGCCCGGTGACCGATCCGGCGAGCGCCTCGGGCCCGGTGACCGATCCGGCGAGCGCCGGAGCCGGGGTGCGGAACTGGTCGGCGGCGCGGCCCTGATCGGGGCTGTTGGACTGATCGGTGCGGCCGGGCAGGTTGGTGCGGCCGGTCCGGTCCCAGCGGGGCAGTCGCCACAGGGCGATGGCGGTGAACACGACCGTGGTGGCGACCGCCACGGCGACCCCGATCGCCTGGATCTCCGTGACGTTCATGTCGACGAGGCCGAAGGCTGCGAGGACGAAGATCAGCGTGTTGTTGACGACGTGGAGCCCGATCGCGAGCTCGAGCCCGCCGGACCGGTGGGTGAGCACACCCATCGCGACGGCGAAGACCGTGATGTCGATGAGGCCGATCCAGTTGTAGTCGTGGGCGATGACGAAGAACGGCACCGGCGCGAGGTACGCCCAGGCGGGGTGGCGCAGCCAGCCGCCGATGACCTGCGGCAGCACACCGCGGAACGCGAGTTCCTCCGCGGCGGCCTGGAAGGGCACGAACAGCAGGGCGATGAGCAGCGCGACGAGCGTGCGCTCGTCGATCACCGGGTGCGGGATCGGTTCGCCCAGGCCCAGCAGCGAGGACACGAGCATCGAGGCGCCGATGAGCACGAGCGACAGGATCATCGACCGGCCGAGCAGGCCCCACCGCATCCGGCCGGTGACGGACAGCAGCGAGCCGACCGGGCGACCGCCGCCCAACCGGACGCCGATGAGGCAGGCGGGGATGAGGACGATGAGGGTCAGCAGGGAGTAGAGCTGGACGATCGGAGCGCCCATGTCCGTCTCCCCTGCGGTGAAGGTCTCGATGATCGGGGTGCCGCCGGGCAGGAGCGCGGCGATGCCGAAACCGACGGTGACGAGGACGAGGAGGACGAGGTAGGTCGCGCCGGTGGCGAGCAGGGTGAGCAGCGGGCGCCACCACCGGTGGGAACCGTGCGCGCGGCCGAGCAGGTGGAACGGGACGGGCGCGGCGGACGCAGCGGCGGCGGTGCCGGGCGCCGGGGTTGCCGCGGTTGAGCCGGGTGCCGCGGCGGGCTCGGCGCCGGCCGCGGGTCGGGCCGCCGAGGATCGGGCGGCGGGGGTGGTCAGGGATGCGGAGGATGCGATGTATTCGTTCATGTCTTCAGTCTTCGCGCCTCGTCACGCCCGCGGTATCGGTCAGCGGGGTGAACGCGCGCGGCGAAGGGATGATGTCGGATCATCCCTTCGGACGACAGCGGCCGGGCCCGGGCGCGCCCTAGGATCGAGGGGATGACGACTCTGCCCGCTCCGAACCCCTGGACCCGCCGTGCGGTGGTCGCGACGATCATGGTCGCCGGCGTGCTCCTCGGCCTGGGCCTGCTCCTCTTCACCGTCTGGACGTACATCGACCCGGTGGCGGCGGGAGTGGAGCCGATCCCCCAGGAGCGGGCCTACGCGCTGTTCCTGGTCCAGGTCGTGACCGGGGTCGCGGGGATCGTCCTCACCCCGTTCGCCCTCCGCCACTCCGCGGCGGAGGCCGACCCGCTCGGCACCGCGAGCGGGCCGCGGTCGGCGCTGATCTGCGGCCTCCTCGTCATCGCACTCGGGATGTTCTCCCCGCTCGGAGTGCCGCTCGCGGTGGTCGTCCTCGTCTCCCACTGCTCCCGCCGGTCCATCGCCTGGCCGGTGGCGGCCGTCGTGACGTATGTCGTGGGCGCCTTCGTCGCCGAGCTCCTCGGCGTCGACGGGGATCCGGGTTTCGCCTGGGGGTACCTCGCGCTCAGCCTCGTCATCCCGGTGATCGCCCTGCTCATCGGGATGATCCGCAGGCGACGTCGCGAGAACCGGCAGCGTGTTCTCGCGCAGGCCCGGATGACCGAGGCCGAATCCGCCGCGCGGGAGGACCGCGCCCGGATCGCCGAGCGCACGCGGATCGCCCGCGACATGCACGATTCCCTGTCCCACCGCCTCAGCCTCATCGCGATGCACGCCGGCGCGCTCGAGTACCGGGCGGAGACCGACCCGGAGGACGTCCGGGAGAGCGCGGCCACGATCCGCGAATCCGCCCACGCCGCCGCGGCCGACCTGCGCGCCGTGCTCTCGGTGCTCCGCGAGGAGCAGGAGAACACCGCGCCGCGCCTCGACCTCGAGGAGCTCGCCGCCGAGGCGCGCCGGGCCGGCACCCCGGTCGACATCACGTGGGAGGCGCCGCTGTCACCGGCCGACCACTCCCGGGCGCCGACGCTCATCGCCCACACGCTGTACCGGATCGTCCAGGAGGGGCTGACGAATGCGCGGAAGCACGCGCCCGGCGCGCCGGTCCGGGTGACGGTCAGCCCGGCCCGCCGCGCGGTGGTGCTCCGGGTGAGCAACCCCGGGCCGGCCGATCCTGCCGTCGGGATGCCGCCGGGAGGGACCGAGGCGCGCGTGCCGGGGTCCGGCCTCGGGCTCGTCGGGCTCGACGAGCGGGTCAGGCTCGTGGGCGGCACCCTCGAGGTGCGGCCGGCGGGCCCGGGACACGACGAGCACATCATCACGGCGACCCTGCCGTGGGAGACGGGAGACCGACGAGCATGACCGCACCGCACGCCCAGAACCCCGCACCCGAACGGATCCGCGTCGTCATCGTCGACGACGAACCGCTCATGCGCACCGGCCTGCGCCTCATCCTCGGCGGGGCTCCCGATATCGAGGTCGCCGGCGAGGCGGGCAACGGCGAGGAGGCGCTCGCCGGGATGCCCGGGTGGGCGCCCGGCGTCGTCCTCATGGACATCCGGATGCCGGTCCTCGACGGGATCGGCGCGACCCGGGCGATCGTGGAGGGTGCCTCGGACCCGGCCCGCGCACCCCGGGTGCTCGTGCTCACCGCCTTCGACACCGACGGCTTCATCCTCGAGGCGCTCCGCGCCGGGGCGGTCGGTTTCCTCCTCAAGGACACTCCGCCCGCCGAGCTCGTCGGTGCCGTGCGCTCGGCGGCCGCGGGGACGAACGCGATGAACCCGAGCGTGGTGCGGCGTCTCGTCGACCTCGCCGGCGCCTCGGCCCCGGCCGCGGAACCGCCGGCCGACCCGCTCGCCGGGCTCAGCGCGCGCGAGCGTGAGATCGCCGAGTGCGTGGCGGCGGGGATGACGAACGGGGAGATCGCCGCACAGCTCTTCGTGTCGCTGCCGACGGTGAAGACCCATGTGGCGCGGGTGTTCGACAAGCTCGGGGTGACCAACCGGGTGCAGCTCGCGATCCTCGTCCTCGAAGCGCGGTGAGGAGCGCCGGCGTGTGCTCGCGGTTCCGGGAGCGCACAGTGGCACCGGGAGTGCACGATGTTTCCAGGAGTACACGGTGGCTCCAGGAGTGCACGATGGCACCGGCCGGATGTGGACTCCCCGTGAGATCCCCGGCGCACCGGGTCGGCCGTGGCTCTGTGAGCGGGTGCGGTTTGTAGAGTGGTCGGCATGACGGAACAGGTGTCGACGAACGGGCCGAGCCCCCTGCGGTCGCGCACCCGGACCCTGACCCTGTGGTGGATCGCCGCCGCCGGCGGACTCACCCTGTCGGTGGTGTTCCACATGACGCAGGCCTTCACCCCCGGGACCGTGAGCATGCTCGGCGGGCCGGAGATCAGCTCCGTCTACGACCAGCCCTCGATCGTCATGTTCTCCGTCGACCTGTGCCTCGGGGTGCTCGCGCTCGCGCTCCTGCCGGCCGCTCTCACCCACGACCCGATGGAGGTCGAGGAGTCCTACGTCGGTCCGCCCTCGGCGCTCGTCGCCGGGCTCGTCGTGCTCACCGTCTGGATGGTGTCCGTCATGGCCGCGCCCGCCGGGGCGATCGTGCTCATCTCGATCTCCTCCCGGCTGTCGGCCAATTGGACGGTGCCGGCGGTGTTCGCCTCGCTGCTGTCGATCGTCGTGTACGAGCTCACGATGTCGACCGACCTCGGCATCGACTGGGTGGTCATCGCGATGGCGATGGGCGTGACGCTCGCACTCGTGGGCGTCGGCGCCCTGCGCGGCACCCTGATCCGTCGCCAGGCGCGCGCCGCCGGCGGGTGACCGCCGGGCGAAGTGTGGTGGTTCCGGCGGAGAGTAGGACGAACAATGCCACCACTCTCCGTCGTAAGTCCCACAGTTCGCGCGATGCCGGCGCTCGTGCCGCCTCGGCCGCGACTCGCCGCACGCCTCGGCTGGGATGCGGACCTCACTGTCCCACCGATTGATTCTCGCTGTAACATGAAACACGAATGATTGATACCCGATTGGTTCAGGTCCGTTCGGGTGGCAAAGGAGATGTTCGATGACGCACAAGCCCCGTCCGCGCCCCGATACCCCGCACTACATGACCGAGGACCGCGTCGAGCTCCAGAAGCTCGCGCGCCAGTTCGCCCGCGAGGTCGTCCTGCCGATCGCCGACGAGGTCGACCCCGAGGAGGGACAGTTCCCCGCGGAGATGGTCCAGCAGATGGCCGACATGGGCTTCTTCGGCATCCTCATCCCCGAGGAGTACGGCGGCCTGGGACTCGGCGTCTTCGAGTACTGCCTCGTCGCCGAGGAGCTGTCCCGCGCCTGGATGAGCGTCGGTGGACTGCTCGCCCGCGGCAACGGCATGGGCGGCGGCTTCTCCGAGGAGCAGGAGCAGCGGCTCCTGCCCAAGGTCGCCACCGGCGAGTACCTGGGCGCATTCGCCCTGTCCGAGGCCGAGGCCGGCTCCGACGTCGCGAACATCAAGTGCAAGGCGACCAAGGACGAGGCCACCGGCGAGTGGGTCATCAACGGCACCAAGATGTGGTGCACCTACGCCGACCAGGCCGACTACATCATCCTCTTCGCCCGCACGAGCGTCGACGAGGACCCGAGCAAGCGCCACCGCGGCATCTCCGCCTTCCTCATCGAGAAGGAGCGCGGGACGTTCCCCGAGGGCATGTCCGGCACCCCGGCGCGCAAGATCGGGTACTTCGGCTGGAAGACCTGGGACCTCAACTTCGACAACTTCCGCCTGCCCGCCGATGCGCTGCTCGGCGAGGAGGGCAAGGGCTTCTACCAGGCCGTGTCCGGGCTCGAGGTGGGCCGCGCCCACACCGCCGCCCGCTCGATCGGGCTGGCCCAGGCCGCGCTCGAGGACTCCATCGACTACATGCACCAGCGCACCCAGTTCAACCACAAGCTCGCCGACTTCCAGCACCTGCGATTCAAGGTCGCGGACATGGCCGCGCAGATCGAGGCGTCCCGCCAGCTCATGTACCACGTGTGCACCCAGATCGACACCGGCCGCCGGTGCTCGAAGGAGGCCGCGATGGTCAAGTACCTCGCCGCGGAGATGTCGGAGAAGGTGACGAGCGAGGCCGTGCAGATCCACGGCGGAGCCGGCTACACCAAGGACTTCGCCGTCGAACGGCACTGGCGCGACGCCCGCCTGACGAAGATCTTCGAGGGCTCCTCGGAGATCCAGATGCGCATCATCTCCGACGAGCTGCTGGGCCGCTGAGGCGCCGGGCCGCCGCGGCTCGACCCCACGCTCGAACCAGCGATCTCCGGCGGTTCCGCTCTCAGGAACCGCCGGAGATCGCTGTCTCAGAAGGTCACTTGACCGAGCCGCCCACTCCTGGCGCTCGGAACCGGGTCACCGCTCCGATCGGGACCAGAATTCTGCGAGATCACGGCCGAGCGCCTCGGCCTCCTGCATCGGCAGCGAGTGCGTGGCACCGGCCCACAGGGTCACCTCGGCGTCCGGCAGCAGCTCGTCGGCGCGACCGGCCGCCTTCTCCCCGCCCGCCAGGGAGTCGGTATCGCCGAACGCGGCGTACACGGGCATGGTGAGCGCACGGAGCTCGTCGTCATCGAGCACTGCCGGCATCGGGAGCGCGGAGTGATAGTGCTCGCTGCCCGCACTGATCATGCGCGCCACCGGGTCCTCGGGATCGTAGGGGACTCCCCCGATCTCACCGAGCGCACGGTTGCGCAGACCCTCGGGGATGAGTGGCAGTGATCCGACCATCGCCCAGGCGAACTTCCCCACGGGCGGGTTCGCCACGGTCATGAACGGCTCGAGCAGGGTCAGCGATGCGACATCGCCGGGATGGGACAGGGCATAGGCTGCGGCACCTGCGCCGCCGAAGGAATGCCCGACCACGTGCGCACCGTCGGGAGCGAGCTGGGCCAGTGCCTCGGAGATCCACTCCGCCTGGTCCTCGAACGAAGCGATCGGCACCCCCTGCACCGACATCCCCGCGTCCCCGATCGCGTCGAAGGCGATCACCCGGCGGTGGGCTGCGAATCCCGCGAGATTCTCCGCCCACATCGGGACTCCCGAGGACATTCCCGGGATGAGCACGACCGGGACGGTGCCCTCGGCCTCCGGGCTCGACCATTCGTAGGCGCGGACGGTCCCGAACGCCGTCGGAAGGTCGTGGACCGCGGTGGACTCGGGCAGGAATCGCATCGCCGCGTCGTACGACTCGGTGTAGTCGGCCCGGCCTTCGGCGGTCCGGAAGTGCCCGACGCCCGGGGCTCCGAAGAAGAACTCCCCGGTTGCGACGATACCGACGATCGCGAGGAGCACCGTCACGGCTCGGGCGACCCGGGATCCGCAGCCGCCGCGCCGCCGAACCTCGGTCGGCCGGGCGTCCTCCTCGGTGGTCATGGTCGCCTCGGTCATCGGCACCTCCCCTTTTACAGTACGTTCATACTGTAAACGGAGAGGAGTTGTTCCGTACAGTCGTCACATGCCCAAGATCGTCGATCACGCCGAGCGCCGCAGCGAGATCGTCGTCGCACTGTGGTCCACCATCTACGCCGAGGGGATCAGCGGCGTCTCATTCGCCGCGGTCGCCCGTCACGGCGGGATCTCGATCGGCCGGATCCAGCACTATTTCGCCACCAAGCGCGACCTCGTCCTCGCCGGCGTGCGCGCGATCGTCGCGGCGGCGGAAGAGGATTTCCGGTCGACTCCGGAGGGATCCGAAATCCCCGGGGACGAGCCCGCACGATCGTCCCGCGCAACCCCGATCGATAAAGGGGACGCGACCGATCACGCCGTCGACACGCTCCGCTCGCTCCTCACCGGGCAGATCCCCGAAACGCAGGAGGCCCGGATCGGATCAGCCGTCTGGTCCGCCTACCTCGCGGCCTCGATGGCGGATCGCGAGATCGCTGCAGTCGTCCACGATGCGCTCGGCGGCACGCGGGAGCTCATCGCACAGCTCGTCGCGCAGATCCGACCGGACCTCGCACACGCAGAGGTCGGTACCCTCGCACTCCGCCTCTCCGCCCTGCGCGACGGACTCGCGCACGAGGTGCTCCACGGCACCGCAGCGCCGGAATCCGCCCGGGCGGTGATCGAATCGGAGATCGCCGCACTCACCAGCCGGGGGTGAGGGCGAAGCTCGCACGGATGAGGCACTGCACCTCGGCGGCGTCGAGCGCATCCTCCGCGTCGCCGAGCAGCACGCTCGCCCAGCTGCCCTTGTGCATGTGATAGGCGGGGAGGACGCCGCCGCCGTCGAGCAGCGCATCGAGCTCGTCGGGGTCGACCTTGATGTTCATGACCTCGTGGACCGCGTCCCCGGCCAGTCCGAGCTTCTCCGCGGGCACGTCCATGACGAGCGCGAACCACTTGCCCGTGTCCGCGTGCCGCAGCACCGCGTAGTCCGGGTGGTGCATCCACGGGAAATCCGGTTCGATCGAGAACTCCTCGGCGACGAACGCGAGCACTGCGTCCCGGTCCATGTCATCCCCTTCCGTCGTGGAACCCGCGGCCGAGGCGCCCCGCGCCCCGCCAGCACCACGATCCCACCCCGCAGCACACCTCGCCAATCCCGTGGTCCTGCATCCTCAATGCGACCGCTTCCCACCGATGCAACTGCTTCTCCTCTGTTTCGAAGCCACTGGGCCGGAATTCGTTCGTCCATCGGAGAAACAGCTGCATCGTGCGTCCGAACGGCCGCCGTGCACCAGCATGCGGACCTGTCTCGACACCCGCCACCGGGAGTGATGGAATATGAGCACCCGCTTATGCGCAGTTGATCGAGGAGGATCAGGATGCAGGTTTTCGCCGTCCACGGCCCCGGAGAGCCCGTCAAGGAGATCGAGGTTCCCACACCGGAGCTCGCCGGGAAGGAAGTGATCGTCCACATCACCCACTCCGGCGTCTGCCACTCCGATGTCCACTGCCAGGAGGGGCACTTCGACCTCGGTTCGGCCGGCAAGCTGCCGATCGCAGCCTCCGGCGTCCAGTGGCCGGCGGTGTTCGGCCACGAGATCGTCGGCACCGTCGTCGCCGCCGGGCCCGAGGCCACCGTGCAGCCCGGTGACACGCAGTACATCGTCTTCCCGTGGATCGGCTGCGGCAAATGCCAGGCCTGCCGCGAGGACCGCGAGAACTACTGCCCGCGCGGCCGCAACCTCAGCGTCGGCCTGCGCGGCGGATTCGCGCGCGAGGTGTGGGTGCCCGACGAGCGCTACCTCATCGAGCTCGGTGACCTCGACCCGGCCTGGGGCGCGACGCTCGCCTGCTCGGGCGTGACGAGCTACTCCGCGGTGAACAAGGTGCTCCCGCGCGGCGAGGAGGATGTCGTCGCCGTGATCGGCGCCGGCGGTGTCGGCCTCATGGCCGTCGCGATCCTCAACGCCCTCGGGCACCAGAAGATCGCGGTCGTCGACGTCAGCGACGAGAACCTCGAGATCGCGAAGAAGCTCGGGGCGACGATCACCTTCAACTCGAAGGTCGAGAACCCGACCGCCGGTCTGATCGAAGCCGCCGGGGGCAAGATCGCCGCGGCGATCGACTTCGTCAACAACGGCGCCACCGCGTCGATGGCGCTCGGCGCGCTCCAGAAGGGCGGCCAGCTGGTGAGCGTCGGACTGTTCGGCGGCGAGCACACCTACCCGACGACTCTGCTCGCCCTCCAGGTGTTCACCATCCAGGGCAACTTCGTGGGCAGCCTGCCGGAGCTCAAGGCGGTCGTCGAGCTGGCGCGCACCCACGACCTGCCCCAGCTCCCGATCGTCGAGCTGCCGCTGAGCGCGGACAACATCAACGCCTCACTCGAGGACCTCGCAGCGGGCAAGTCGCGCGGTCGCACTGTGCTCGTGGCGGACTGATCGCCGAAGGCGGGCCGGCCGCACCGGAGCCGTCCGACACAGTCATGCCCCGCAGAACCGCTCGGTTCTGCGGGGCATGGCTGTGCGGGTGCGGATCAGGCGAGCTTGCCGGCGACCTCGACGACGCGCTTCGACATGTGCTCGAGGGCGTCGATGGTCGGCTGCTCGAGCTCGTTCTGATTGTCCCCACCGGTGACGTGCGAGACGCCGTAGGGGTTCCCGTCGACGAACTTGAGCTGGTCGGTGTAGCCCGGGGCGACGATGATGCCGCCGAAGTGCATGATCATCTGGTACATGTGCTGCAGGGTCGTCTCCTGCCCGCCGTGCGCGGTCTGGGACGAGGTGTAGGCCGCGTAGACCTTGTTCGCGAGCTTGCCCTGTCCCCACAGCCCACCGAGCGTGTCGATGAACGACTGGAACGAGCCGGTGACGTTGGAGTAGCGGGTGGGCGAGCCGAAGATCACGGCGTCGGCCCACACGATGTCGTCGCCGGTGGCGGCGGGCAGGTCCTTCGTCGCCTCGTAGTTGGCGCTCCAGGCCGGGTTCTCGGCGAACACCGAGGGGTCGACCTGCTCCTCGATGTGGCGGACGCGCACCTCGGCGCCGGCGGCCTGGGCGGCGCGCTCGATCTCGGCGGCCATCTTCGTGCCGTGGCCGGTGGCGGAGTAGTAGATCACTGCGAGCTTGGTCATGTGGATCCCCTGTCGATCACGGGTCGGATCTGTTGAAATCTGAACCATCTGACGTCTTCACCCTAGTCAGCGGTCTCCGGTCCCGGCCAGCATTCCGCCCGGATACCCAGCGGACGTGGATACGATGATCAGACCGGACCCGAGCAGGACCGGTCCGGAACGTGCCGCCGCCCGACATCGGTGGCGCGGACCGCCGGGTGCCGCCCCGGGCGCCGGCAGAGGAGTGATGAGAATGCGCACCGGAAGACTCGACCCCGCCGCCCGCTCCCGGGCGATCGACACCCTGGCCCGCACCTCGGCGGCGACTCCGCTCGACATCCTCGTCGTCGGCGGCGGAGTGACCGGCGCCGGCGTCGCCCTCGATGCCGCGACCCGCGGCCTGCGGGTGGGGATCGTCGACGCGGGCGACTGGGCCTCGGGCACCTCCTCGAAGTCCTCGAAGCTCGTCCACGGCGGCCTGCGCTACCTCGAGATGCTCGACTTCGCCCTCGTCGCCGAGGCGCTCCGCGAGCGCGATCTGCTCCTCACCACCCTCGCCCCGCACCTCGTGCGCCCCGTGTCCTTCGTGTTCCCGCTCGACTCGCCCGTCGCCGACCGCGCCTACATCGGCTCGGGCATGACGCTCTACGACGCGATGGCGATCCGCCCCGGGACGCGCCGCGCGATGCCGCTCCACCGCCACCTCGGCCCGCGCGGCCTGCGCAGCCGCTTCCCCGGCCTGCGCACCGAGCACGGCGGGATCGAGTACGGCGACGCGCAGGTCGACGACGCCCGCCTCACGCACACGCTGATCCGCACGGCCGTCGCCCACGGCGCGGTGGCGGCCAACCACGCCCCGGTCACCGGCTACCTCCATGCGTCGGAGAGCACGGACGGGGCTGCTGGCGGATCCGCAACCCCGAGCAACAGCGACGGCGAGAGCGGGAGCGACGGCAGTGGCACCGGCAGGGCTTCCGGCGGGGACACCGGCAGGGCTTCCGGAGCAGACAGTTCCGCGGGCCCAGCCTCCTGCACAGAGGATCCCGCGGGCCGGGGCACCGGCCGGCCCATCGTCGGGGTGCGCGCCCGCGACGAGCTCACCGCGGAGGAGTTCACGATCCACGCCCGCCACACCGTGCTCGCCACCGGCGTGTGGACCGAACGGCAGCAGCAGCTCACCGGCTCCTCCGCCGGGCTGCGGGTGCTCGCCTCCAAGGGCATCCACATCACCGTGCCGCGGGACCGCATCGCCGCCGACCCCGGCCTCGGCGTCATCACCCGCACGGAGACCTCGGTGCTCTTCATCATCCCGTGGGACGAGCTGTGGCTCATCGGCACCACCGACACCCCGTGGCGCGAGAGCGTCAGCCACCCGCTCGTCACCGCCGAGGACATCGAGCGGGTGCTCGCCAACGCCAACGCCGTGCTCAGCGAGCCGCTCGAGCGCACCGACGTCGTGGCCGCCTACGCCGGCCTGCGCCCGCTCGTGCAGCCGCCGGCGGATTCCGACGACAGCACCCGGGTGTCGCGCGAGCACGCGATCGAGGAGGTCGCGCCGGGCGCCTCGGCGATCGTCGGCGGGAAGCTCACGACCTACCGGGTGATGGCGGAGGACGCGGTGGACTTCGCGCTCCGCGCCCGCCGCCCGCACCCGCGCAGCCGAACCGAATCCGTGCCGCTGCTCGGCGCGGACATCACGGAGATCACCGGCCCGCGCCGGGAGCGGCTCCGCGCCGCCCACGGCTGGGACGACGCGCGCCTCGGCCGGCTGCTCCGCCGCTACGGCTCGCTGCTCGGCGAGCTGCTCGACCTCATCGACGAGCGCCCCGAGCTCGCGGAGCCGCTGCCGGGAGCGCGGGAGCACCTTGCGGTCGAGGCGGTCTATGCGGTGCGAGCCGAAGGCGCTGTGCACCTCGCCGACGTGCTCCACCGACGGCTGCGCTGCGACCTCGCGTGCGCCGATCGGGGCGTGGAGGCGGCTCGGGCTACCGTCGCTCTCATCGCCCCGGACCTGGGCTGGGATGCCGAGGCGACCGCCGCCGAGCTCCGGGAGTTCACCGCGGAGGTTGCCGCCCAACGTGCGGCGGAGCGCACGCGGACCGACGCCGAGGCGGTCGCGGAGTACGCCGCCCGGAGCCGGGTGTGAGCACGGATACGGGTGCAGGAGAACAGATGACTGCGACGGGCAGCAGGGAGACCCGCCGGGTGGTCGACTGGCTCCTGCCGATCGACCCGGCCGCACATGCGGAGCATCTGCCTGCGGACTGGCGCACGCGCCGGGACGCGAGCGCGGTGTGGGAGGCGATCGGGCGATCCCAGCCCATCGGGCGATGGTGCCTGCGCAGCGGGTACCGGACCATGCGTTCGGGTGATCGGATCTGGGCCTACCTGTCGCGCCGCCAGGAGGTGTGCGCGGTCGGCGCGGTGAGGGAGGTCGTGGAGGACACGGAGTGGTTCGTCCTCATCGACTGGGACGAGCCCCGCACCGCGAAGCTGTGCCGCGACCCGCTGCCGCGTGCGGTCTTCGGGCAGGTGCCGATGTCGACGTGCCGAGCCGGGGTGCGTGCCGCCTCGGCGCTGGCGGAGCGCTTCGCCGCGCTCGGGTGAGGCCCGGGTCCGGCCTCTGCTGAGGCTCGTGGCGGAGGCTCGGGTCAGGAGTCGCCGCTCGTGCAGATGCAGGCGCGGTTGCCCTGCTTGTCCTCGAGGACGGTGAAGCTCGGGGCGTGGCTGGTGTCGACGACGGTGCCGCCGGCCTTGACCGCCCGCTCGACCCGGGCCTGCGCCTGGTCGTCGGGCACCCACACGTCGAGGTGGAAGCGCTGCCGAGGGGTCTCGTGCTGCTCGGTGAGCTGGAACCACAGGGGCGGCACCTGGCCGGTGTTCTCCGTGACCGTTCCGCCGTAGGACGAGAAGAACTCCGCGGAGCCCTGCACGCGTCCGATGTCGCCGTCGAGCACGGCGGCCCAGAACGGTGCGATGGATTCTGCGCGCACGCTGTCGAGGGCGATCTCGATCTCGGTGAGCCGCTCCGGTGCGGCGCTCACGCCGAGCCGGGCGGCGATCCCGCTGATCGTCTCCGCCATGTCGAGGTCGCGCTGGGTGACCCCGCCGGCGCTGTGGCTCACGAGGGCGAGGTCGACGTGGAGGTACCGGAGGTCGATGTCCGGGTGGTGGTCGGCGGTCTCCGCCGCCTCGGCCACGGCGTCGACGAAGCGGATGCCGGTGGCGAAGTCCCCGGTGAGGAACCGCGCGCGGACGATCCGGTTCATCAGGCGCCACTGAGCGGGGAGGTTCGCGCGGATGACATCGCCGGTGAGGATCTTCATGGACCGATTATCCCGTGTCCGCGCGCCCGTGTCAGCCCCCGATCCCCCACCCGAGACCTCAAAATGCGAAGGTTCCTGGGAACCGATCCGCGATGTATCGCAAGGTCACTGGCGCTCCTCGTCACAGGCGCACCGCGTCACAGGCGCTCCGCGTCGAACTGCGCGGTATCCCGATCCAGGCGCGCAATGACGCGTTCGAATCGGGATACCGCGCAGTTCGTCGGAGACAAGCCCGATACCGCCTGCCCCGACGCGAGCGGGGCGCCGTTTTCGCTCCCGCGAATCGGACGCCAATAGAGTCGGGCACCGATAGGTCGAAGGCCAAGAGAGTCAAACGCCCATAGATCGAGTGCCAGAAGAGTCTTGCGCCTTGAGGCCGGCCGGGCGTCTGCAGGTCGAGTGCCAAAAGTGTGCAATTTCTCGCGGTTCCGTTCACAGGAACCGCAAGAAGTTGCACTCTGGGCGGAATCAGGCGTCGGTCATCGCGGCGCGCTTCTCGCGTGCGCCGACGAGTGCCTCGCCCCAGAGCACCATGTCGTCGATCATCGAGGCGAACGGCTGGACCGAGACCTCCTGCGGGGCGAACTGCCCGTCGGTGAAGTCGGTGAAGATGCTGAAGGAGGTCTGGTCGCGCACCACGGCGACCCGCGAGTTCGCAAGGATCAGGCGCAGGTGCTCGGCCGCGCGCACGCCCTTGTCGGCGCCGTAATTCACGATGCCGGCGACCTTGTGGTTGAACTCGAGGCTGACGTAGTCGAGGGCGTTCTTGAGGCCGCCGGGGACCGAGTGGTTGTACTCGGGAGTGACGAAGATGTAGCCGTCGAACTCGGCGAGCTTAGCGCCCCACGCCTTGGTGTGGTCGTTCTGGTACATGTGCGCGCCCGCCGGGATCGGCTCATCGAGGACCGGCAGATCGAAGTCGTCGAAGCGCACGATCTCGGCCTCGATCCCGCCGCGGGCAGCGAGCTGCTGGGCCACCCAGTCGACGACCTGGGGGTTGAGGGCATTGGGTCGGTTGGTCCCGGCGATGATGGCGATCTTCAGCATGTCTCTCCTGTATGAGTTGGCGGATGTCGAGGGGATGCCGTGCGGCGGAGCCGGACTACCGCGACCGCCGGTGCTGCGGCGGTGGCCGACCGACGCCCCGGATCCCTGCGTCTTCACTCAGACTAACTTAGTTCAAAGTTAAATCATTCCATGGCTGGTGAGGGTTTCCTCACAGCGCCGCCCCACCCGGTACCGTGCCGCCGGCTCCTCCAGACCGTCGCCGAGGCGCCCGCCCCATCCCAGCACCGCCCTCGGCCCAGCCCCCAACCGCGCCACCGCCCTCACCGCGCCACCGCCCTCACCGCGCCACCGGCCGCCCGGCGCGCGGCCGCCCGGTACGACCGGCGTACACTCACGCAAGACCCCTTGATGCAATCCCCGCCCGCGCAGCGAACGGAGCCGGCATGGCCAGCCACGAGAAGCACATCGAGAGCCCCCTGTCCGGCATCGACGACACCGCGCATCCGCCCCGGCGGGTGCGGCACCCGTCCCACGCCGACAAGCCGGACTCCCCGAGCGATCTCACCAAGCCCTCGTGGAAGAACATCGCGCGCACGACGTACCGGGAGTACCTCGACGACGAGTGCATGGACCTGGCCGCCGGACTCACCTATCGCATGGTGCTGTCGACGTTCCCCGCGCTCATCGCGCTCGTGTCCATGCTCAGCCTCGTGGGCCAGAGCGGATCGCTCGAAACCGTCCTCCAGCAGGCCGACCGCGTGGTCCCCGCGGACACGTGGAAGATCATCGAGCCGGCGCTCTCCGCGGTCCTCACCGCTCCTGCCCCCGGGCTCGGCCTCGTCCTCGGTCTCGTCATCGCACTGTGGACGGCCTCGGGCTACACCAAGGCATTCGGCCGGGCCATGAACCGGATCTACGACGTCCCCGAGGGACGCGGTCTCATCAAGATCAACGCACAGATGTACCTATTCACGGCTCTCCTGCTGGCCCTCGGCGCGATCGCACTCGTGATCTTCGTCGTGTCCGGCCCGATCGCGGAGTTCATCGGCGGTCTCATCGGACTCGGCGGGACGGCGGTGACGGTGTGGAACATCGCCAAGTGGTTCCTGCTCGCCGGCGTCGTCATCGTCGTCGTCGCGCTCCTCTACTACGCCACCCCCAACGTCAAGCAGCCGCGGTTCCGCTGGATCAGCATCGGCGCCGTCGTCGCGATCGTCGTCTCAGTCCTCGCGACCCTCGGTTTCTTCTTCTACGTGACGAACTTCGGCAACTACAACGCGACCTACGGGGCGCTCGCCGGCGTCGTCGTCCTGCTCCTGTGGCTCTACATCGTCAACGCGGTGCTCCTCCTCGGAGCGGAGATCGATGCCGAGCTCGAGCGCGGTCGCGAGCTCCAGGCGGGACTGCCGGCCGAGCGGGAGATCCAGCTGCCGCCGCGCGACACCACCGCGAGCGACACCCGTGAGAAGAACTTCGCCGAGGACGTCGAGCGGGCGCGCGCCCTGCGGATCTCCGCGGGCGAGACCGCCGAACCCGACGAGGCGCCCCGCAGCTGACAGCCCACCGAACGCCCCTCGCCCGCTCCGCGGACACGCGTTGACCGCCCCGTGAGCCCTCCATAGACTCGGGAGCAGTACCTGAACGATTGTTCAGTTCTGCGGCGGTCGCCGCCGGACCCTGCGTGCGAAGGAGCACCCATGACCTCGATCGGACCCGAAATCGACTACCGGGTGGAGGACGGCGTCGCTGTCATCACCCTCAACCGGCCCGAGCGTCGCAATGCCTTCAACCGCGCGCTGCTCGCCGCCTGGGCCGCCGCGATCGACACCGCGGCCGCGGACCCGGAGGTCAAGGTCCTCCTCATCACGGGTGCCGGCAAGGGGTTCTGCGCCGGGGTGGACCTCGGCGAGTTCGGTGGGGTGACGGAGACGCTGCAGCGCCGCGCCTACCTGGCCGACGACGTCCATGCCGTCGCGCGCGCCCTCGAGCACCTCGAGAAGCCCTATATCGCCGCGATCAACGGTGATGCGATCGGTGCGGGGATGGACATGGCGCTCATGGCCGACATCCGCCTCGTCGGCACCGAGGCCCGGCTGTCGCAGGGGTACGTGCGCGTCGGTCTGGTGCCCGGCGACGGCGGGGCGCACATGCTGCCGCGCATCGTCGGCGAACAGCGCGCGCTCGAGCTCATGTGGACCGGCCGGTTCATCGACGGCGCCGAGGCGACCGAGCTCGGCATCACCATGGCCCACCACCCGACCGAGGAACTGCTGCCGGCAGCGATGGAGCTCGCGAAGTCGCTCGCCGCCGGCCCGCCGATCGCGATCCGCACGATCAAGCGCCTGACCCGCATCGCGCGCACCCAGTCGCTCACCGACCACCTCGTCCACGCCGCCGCGGAGCAGGCGGTCATCCAGTCCACCGCGGACTCCGCCGAGGCGGTCGCCGCGTTCAAGGAGAAGCGCGCCCCGCGCTTCGAGGGACGCTGAGGAGGCCGGCGATGAGCTCGACCGAGATCCGCACCCGCATCCGCACTCTGCTCGACGACTGGCTGTCGGCCGGCCGGTTCACCCCGACGGTGGACTGCTGGCTGCGCTCGGTGGACCGGGACTTCTCCCGCGCGCTCGGCGAGGCCGGGCTGCTCGGCATGACGTGGCCGGTCGAGCACGGCGGCGAGGGCCGGCCGAACACCGACCGGTTGGCGCTGACCGAGGAGATGCTGCGGGTGGGTGCTCCGGTCACGGCGCACTGGATCGCCGAGCGGCAGATCGGCCCGGCGGTGCTGCGCGCCGGGACTCCGGAGCTCAAGGCGGCGATCCTGCCCGACATCGTCGCCGGCCGGGCGATCATCGGGCTTGGGATGAGCGAGCCGGAATCCGGTTCGGATCTGGCGAGCGTGCGCACCCGAGCGGTGCCCACCGAGGGCGGGTGGATCCTCAACGGCCACAAGATCTGGACCACCCAGGCGCACAACGCCACTGCGATGTACATCCTCGCGCGCACCTCGGAGGAGGAGAAGAAGCACCAAGGGCTCAGCGAGTTCGTCATCGACATGGACTCCCCCGGCATCGAGGTGTCCCCGATCGTCGACCTCGCCGGCGAGCACCACTTCAACGAGGTCCGCTACACCGACGTGTTCATTCCTCGCGAGCGGCTCATCGGCACCGAGGGCGAGGGCTGGAAGCAGGTGATCGAGCAGCTGAGCTTCGAGCGCGGCGGACCCGAGCGGGCCCTGTCGACGTGGGTGCTCGTGCCCGAAGTGCTCGCCGCGCCCGGTCTGCGCACCGACGAGGGCGCGCTGCGCGACCTCGGACAGGTCGTCGCGGAGCTCTCCGCGCTGCGCCACATGTACCGCCGCATCGCCGCGGCACTCGACGCCGGGGAGGCGCCGATCCGGCTGGCGGCGGCCTCGAAGTTCATCGGCAACGGGTTCGAGAAGGGGCTCATCGACATCGCCCGCCGCCTCGTTCCCACCCCGGGTGAGAAGCTCGCCGGTCTCATCCAGCAGGCGCTGTGGGCGTCTCCGGCGTTCGGGATCCGAGGTGGGGCGGAGGACGTGCTGCTCGGCATCGTCGCGAAGCTCGAGCTGCCGCGTGACCTGTCGAAGGCCACCCCGCAGCCGCGCCTGGCCGACCCCGAGGCGCAGGAGCTCGTCGAGCTCGCCGGGAAGGTCGCCGGCGGCACCCTGCTCGACGTCGATCGCAGCGATGCCGGTCTGGACCGGCTGCGCTCGACGGTCGAGGACCTCGGCTGGACGCGGGTGTCCGTGCCGGAATCGGCCGGCGGGTCCGGCGGGTCCCTCGCCGATGCCGGGGCGATCGTGCGCGGGCTCGCCCGCCTGGGCGTCACCGCGGACCTGCCGGAGCACCTCGTCGCCGCGCACACCGGTGCCGGGCTCGGACAGCGGGAGGCCACCGCGCTCGCGTCGCTGCTCGACGCCGCGGTGCTCCTCGGTGCCGGGGAGGCAGCCCTCGCGCTGACCATCGGCCACGTCATCGAGCGCGAGCAGTTCGGGGCGCCGCTGGCGGCGATCCCGGCGGTGAAGTCGTGGATCGCACGGATGCGCATGCAGCTCGACCTCGCAGTCGAGTCCTACGACCGCGCCCTCGAGATCGCCGGCGAGGCGCTCGTCGCCGCCGAGGCCGATGATCAGGCCTCCGATGCGGCGGGCGGCCAACACAGGACGGCGAACGATCCGGCCGGCACCTCGGCAGCGGGCACCTCGGGCGAGAGCGCCCCGGGAACGGGGATCAGCGACGCCCAGGTGGCCGCCGCCCTCTCCGCGAAGGCGATCGCTGCGCAGGCCGGCGGGCTCGTCGCCGCGCAGACGCATCAGCTCCACGGCGCGATCGGGATCACCGCAGAGTACCCGCTCCACCACCTCACCCAGCTCATCTGGGCCACCCGCGATTCCGGCACCAGCGAGCACGCAGCGCTCGTCGAGCTCGGCCGCCTGGCCCTAGCCGGCGGCGAACCCGTGATCTGGGACCACCTCACCGACTCCGCCCCGGAGAGCTGAGACGGGCCCACCGACCACGTTGCGCGCCCCGAGTGATGCGCACGCGTCGAGTGGTCACAGATCCTTGAATCCACTCGATATTTCGAGGATCTGTGACCACTCGACGGGCGTCCGAGGAGAGGGTGCCGCGCAGCACCGCAACAGCGCAACCCCTCAGAAGCTCAGGAGGTCGGCTGCCTCGAGGTGGGAGATCTCGTTGCCGGTGAGCATGATCGCGCGATCGGCGGCGAAGCGCACCCGGGTGATCCCGGCGTGGGCGGGCCGGAACAGGAAGTCGCGGCTCAGCCCGTACTCCTCGGCGAGGAACGCGTTGATCACGCCGCCGTGGCAGGCGATCGCCACCTGGTCCCCCGCATGGCGCCGGGCGATCTCCCAGATCGCCCCGTGGACGCGGGCGCGGAACTCCGCCGAGCCCTCGCCGAGCGGGATCGAGTCCCAGGTCAGCGTCTCGATCATCTGCCGGCTGGCCGCGAGCGCGCGCTCGGTGCCGACGGCCTGCTCGAAGCTCTGCTCGCCGGGCACGTCCCGGAAGATCCCGACCTCCTTGAGCCGCTCGTCCACGACGACCTCGACCCCGTGGTGGGCGGCGATCGCCTTCCCGGTGTCGTGGGCGCGGGCAAGGTTCGAGGAGTACACCGCGTCGAGCCCGGCCCCGGCGAGCGCCTCACCCACGGCGAGCGCCTGCGCACGGCCCTGCTCGGAGAGGTGGGCGTCGTAGGCCATCGACTCCGGGGAGTCCTTGCCGGCGCGCACCTGCTGGCCGTGGCGGACGAGGTACACGTCCGTCGCATCATCGACGCGGGTCAGCAGTGCGGTGCCGAGGGCCCGCCCGAGGAAGTTGCTCATGGGTCTCCGTTCAGAGGTGGTCGGTCGGGAAGCCGGGACGCGCTCAGCTCGGGGCGCCGCCGTCGACGGTGAGCAGCGCCCCTGTGGTGTAGGACGCGAGCGACGAGGCGAGGTAGAGCACCGCGCCGACGATCTCGTCCGGCTCTCCCCCGCGCTCGGCGGCGAAGCTCTTGGCCCGCCTGCCGAACGCCTCCATGTCCCAGTGCTTGGCGATGTCGGTGAGGAAGGTGCCGGGCACCACGGCGTTGACCCTCACGCTCGGCCCGTAGGCGTGGGCGAGGGCGATCGTCGTCGCATTGAGTCCGGCCTTCGCCGCGGAGTACGGCACGGTCGAGGGCTTGGGGTGGAGCGCGGCGATCGACGAGATGTTGACGATCGACCCGCCCCCGCGCTCGGCCATCCGCTCCCCGAGCAGCGCGGAGAGCCGGAAGGGGCCCTTGAGGTTGAGGCCGATGACCTTGTCGTAGAGCTCCTCGCTGATACCGGCCACCGAGTCGTACAGCGGCGAGGAGCCCGCGTTGTTGACGAGCACGTCGACGCCGCCGAGCTCGTCCCACACCCGGTGGGCGAACTCCGTGCACTGGTCCCAGTCCGCGGCCTGCAGGGCGTAGGGGTGCACGCGCCCGCCGGTCTCCGTGGTGATCCGGGCGGCGGCGTCCTCGCACGAGGCGATCTTGCGGGAGGCGATCGCCACCTCGGCCCCGAGGGAGGAGAAGGCGCGCGCCATCTCGAATCCCATACCGCGCGAGCCGCCGGTGATGACGACCCGCTTCCCGGTGAAGTCGAAGCCCCACCGACCGGCGCCGGAAGTGCCGGTTCCCGAGGTGCCGGCGGGCGCCTCGGCGGGTGCGTTCCCGCCGTGGCCGGGTGCTGTGCTCTCGGTGCTCATCCGATGATCTCCATCGCCTGGTCGAACAGGGACACGGTGCGCTCGTGGAGCCGCCGGCCCACCGATTCCGGGGCGAGACCGGCCGAGGCGCGCGCCTGCGAGCCCTCGAGGATCGATCCGAAGCGGAAGCACGCGAGCACGTGGTAGAAGTCGACGTCGGAGACGTCGTAGCGGCTGGTCTCGCCGTAGGCGGCGACGACCTCGTCCTTCGCCGGCCAGCCGGGCAGGGCGAGGCCGTGGGTCGAGGCGAGCAGGTGCCCGAGGTCGAGGAGCGGGTCGCCGAGCGTGCACAGCTCCCAGTCGACGATCGCGGCCACGCCCGGTTCCTCCCGGGTGAAGAGGACGTTGCCCGGGTGGCAGTCGCCGTGGATGATCCCGGCGTTGCGCGCGTCGGGCATCCGCTCGGTGAGCCAGGCCGGGATCGCCTCGACGCCGGGGTGGTCGAGTCCGGGCCAGGACTCGAACTCGCGGTAGCTCTCGAGCTGCCCGACCCAGCGGCCGGGCTGCCGGGCGAGCCAGCCGTCGGGCTTGCCGAACCCCTCGAGGCCGGCGGCCACGTGGTCGATGTTGCCGAGCTCTGCGATCGCGCGGGCGTGGGCGAGGCCCATCGCGTGCTGCCAGTCGCGGTCGGCGGCGACGTGCTCGGGCACGCCGCTCACCCCGTTGAACCCGGCCACGGAGCGCATGATGAAGAACGCGTTGCCGAGCACCTCGAGGTCGTCGCAGGCCGCGATGAACTCCGGGTGCGGCACCCTGCTGCCGCCGAGGGCTGCGAGCACGCGGGCCTCGCGGAGCATGATCTGGTCGGAGTTCTTCCGCTTGTTCACCGGCGGGCCGCGGTAGATCAGTCGCTCGTCGTTCCACGTGAAGCCGAGCAGCACGTTCTGGGTGCCGCCGGTGAGGAAGTCCGGATCGGTGATCTCGCCGGGGCCGATCTGCTCGCGCAGCCAGGCGGCGAGCGTGTCGAGCTCGATCCCGGCCTGGCGCGCGTGCTCGGCGGCGACCGCGGCGTCGTCGACCTCGCTCACGAGGCCGCCTCGAGGTACTGGGCGAACTTCTTCTGCGCCTCCTCGGTGCGGGTGGGGATGTGCTCGCTGGGCACCGGGTGCGGCTCGTAGCCGCGCAGCACGCGCCGGGCCACGGTGACCTTGTGGACCTCGTCCGGGCCGTCGTAGATCCGGGCCGAACGGGCGTTGCGGTACATCTCCTCGAGCGGCAGATCACCGGTGATGCCGAGCGAGCCGTGCACCTGGATCGCCCGGTCGATGACGTTGAAGAGCACCTGGGCGCCCCAGAACTTGATGATCGCGATGTCGGTCAGCGCGGCCTTCGTGCCGCCCTGGTCCATCTTCCACGCCGCCTGCAGGGTGAGCAGGCGGGCCGCCTCGAGCTCCGCCTTCGAGGTCGCGACCATGTCCTGGATCATCTGCTTCTGGGAGAGCGTCGAGCCCTTGACCTCACGGGTGACGACCCGCTCGCACATCATGTCGAAGGCGCGCCTGCCCTGGCCCAGCCAGCGCATCGCGTGGTGGATCCGTCCCGGGCCGAGGCGCTTCTGGGCGAGCATGAATCCCTGCCCCTCCTCGCCGACGAGGTTGGCCGCCGGCACCCGGACGTCCTGGTAGAGGATCTCCGCGTGCCCCTTGTCGCCGGCGGCGTGCGACAGGCCCATGACCGGGATGTCGCGCAGCACATTCACGCCCGGGGTGTCGCGCGGGACGATGATCATCGAGGCGCGCTCGTGCGCCTCGGCGTCCGGGTCCGTCACGACCATGACGATGAAGAAGTCCGCGTGGGAGCCGTTCGAGGAGAACCACTTGTGGCCGTTGATGACGTACTCGTCGCCCTCGCGCACCGCACGGGTGGTGAGCATCGTCGGGTCCGCCCCGGCACCCGGCTCGGTCATCGAGAAGCAGCTGCGCAGCTCACCGGCGAGCAGCGGCTTCATCCACTTCTCCTTCTGCTCCTCGTTCGCCGCGATCGCGAGCAGCTCGGCGTTGCCGGAGTCCGGGGCGTTGTTGCCGAAGATCGACGGGGCGAAGACGCTCGCGCCGAGGATCTCGTGCATGAGGCCGAGCTTGAGCTGGCCGAAGCCGCCCCCGCCGAGCTCCGGTTCGAGGTGCGCCGCCCACAGCCCCTGGTCCTTGACCTGCTGCTTGAGACCGTCGGAGACCTGCGTGAAGGCCTCCGGGCTGAGATCGGCGACCTCGAGCGGCATGATCTCCTCGCGCACGAACGTGCGCATCCACTCGAGCTTCTTCTCGAACTCGGGCTCCGTTGAAAAGTTCCAGCTCATGTCAGTTCTCCTCCTTGAGAATGGTCAGCGCCTGCTTGGCGAGCTGTTCCACACCGGCGCCGGCCTCCTCGGGATCGAAATCGAGGTCACCCATCTGTCCGGTGATGAGACGGGTGTAGACGCCCTCGCGGATGCATGCGAGCTTCCACATCGCGAACGCTGCGTAGTAGTTGACGTTCGACGCGGTGATGCCCGACTGCTCCTCGTAGCGGGCGATGAGCTCCGCCTTCGTGGGGAAGCCGTGCTCCGGCCGCGGCACCCAGATGCTCGTGTGCTCGTCCGGGGTCGTGAGCATGGCGATGAAGTAGCCGAGGTCGGTGAGCACCTCGCCGATCGCGGTGAGCTCCCAGTCGACGACGGCGTTGATCGTGCCGTCGGGGGCGAAGATCATGTTGTTCGGCTTGTAGTCGCCGTGCGCGATCCCGATGAAGGAGTCCGCGGCCTCGGGCATCTCTGCGGCGAGGACGTCGTGGACCTCCTTGATCTCCGGGATGTCGCGCTGGGTGATCTGCTCGAACTGGCCGAGCCAGCGGCGCAGCTGGCGCTCGATGAGGCCGCCGGGACGGCGCAGGTCGGTCAGTCCCACGGCGTCGACGTCGACGCGGTGGATCGCGGCGAGCGTGTCGATCATCCCGAAGGCGGTGTCGCGCTTGTCCGCGTCGGGGATCCGGGCCCAGTCCTCCGGGGTGTTGATGGGGAACCCGGGGCAGTGGTCCATGAAGACGAACGGGACCTCCATGACGGCCGGGTCGTCGACGATCTCGAGGACGTTCGTCACCGGCACGTCGGTGGGTCCGAGCGCGGCCATGATGCGGCCCTCGCGGGCGACGTTGTGCGCGCTGCCGCCGGTGTGTCCGAGCGGCGGGCGGCGCAGCACCCAGCGCGGCTTCCCGTCGACCTCGACGGTGTACGTGAGATTCGAGCGGCCGATCGAGAGCACGGTGTACGTCACGTCGGCGGCGCCGAACCTGTCTTCGATCCAGCGGCCGACCGTGACCGGATCGATCCCGGCCGGAGCAGTGGTACCGGTCACCTTTGACCTCCTGAGTGAACAATCGTTCGAGTCTTTTGAACCGTATGGAATCCGGCGCGCAGTGTCAAGCCCCGAAACCGGGGACCGGTCTGCCGGGCCCGAGGCGCCCTGTGGGAGAATCGAACGACTCGTACCGGCTGCTCATTCAAGGATGAATCCTGTGACCATCGACATCACCGCACCCAATCCCGGCCCGCTCTCCGGCGTCATCGTCGCCGATTTCTCCCGCGTGCTCGCCGGACCCTACTGCACAATGATCCTCGGCGACCTCGGCGCCACCGTCATCAAGGTCGAGAGCCCCACCGGCGACGACACCCGCGCCTGGACGCCCCCGGCGTACCAGGGCAGCGCCTGCTACTACCAGGCGGTCAACCGCAACAAGCACTCGATCGCCCTCGACTTCTCCGACGCCGACGACCTCGCCGTGGCGAAGGACATCGCCGCCCGCGCCGACGTCTTCATCCACAACTTCAAGCCCGGCTCGATCGACAAGTTCGGCCTCGGCTACGACGGCGTCAAGGAGATCAACCCGGACATCATCTACGCCCACATCAGCGGCTTCGGCACCTCGGGTGCGGGGGCGGCGCTGCCCGGCTACGACGTGCTCGTGCAGGGCATGGCCGGGCTCATGGACATGAACGGCGAGGCCGACGGCGAGCCGGTGCGCTCGGGTGTGTCGATCTTCGACCTCACGACCGGGATGATGACCGCCGTGGGCATCACCTCCGCCCTGCGCCACAAGGAGCGCACCGGGGAGGGCCAGCTCATCGAGAACAACCTCATGGCGAACGCGATCTTCACCATGGCGAACCAGTACCAGGTCGCCTCGACGACGGGGAAGCACCCGACCCGCAACGGCAAGGAGCACCCGACGATCTACCCGTACAACGCGTTCCCCACCGCCGACGGCGACCTCATCGTGGTCGCCGGCAACAACGGCCAGTTCGCCCGCCTGTGCCAGGTGCTCGGCACCCCGGAGCTGCTCACGGACGAGCGCTTCGACAACCCGGAGAAGCGCAATATCAACCGCGCCGAGCTGCGCCCGCTGCTCGAGCGCGCGCTGTCGGTCAAGGGCAAGGACGAGTGGTTCGAGCTGCTGCGCGGCGCCGGCCTGCCGTGCTCGCCGGTGCAGAACGTCAGCGAGGGCCTCGAGTCCGCGCGTGAGCTCGGCATCGACCCGATCTGGCACACCGAGGACCCGGAGTCGATGCCGACCGTGCGCAGCTCGCTGAGCATGTCGGCCACCCCGGCGAGCTACCGCAAGGAGCCCCCGCAGCTCGGCGAGGACTCCGATGCGGTGCGCGCCTGGCTCGCCGGCACCGACAGCTGACCCGCGCCGCGGCCGAGGTGTGCCGGGACCGGCACACCACCGCCACGCCCGGCACCGTCGCCATCCCTAGGCTGGCATCATGAACCGGATCCTCGTCGCCCTCGGACTGCTCCTCGCCCTGCTCGGCGGAGCCGGGTGCGGGCTCATCGACACCCGACCGAAGTCCACCCATGCGGAGTTCGTGCAGGCGGCGTCCGCGCTCGCCGGAGTCGACTCGGTCATCGCGACCGGTTCATCCGAGTTCCAGCTCACGCTCGACACCGGGGCGCAGGAGGCGGAGCTCGCCGATACCTCCCAGGCCCTGTTCGACCTCGTCAACGGGCACCGCTATCCGGACGGGGCGCCCACACTGAGCGTCGAGAGCGGGGTGTTCACCGGCGAGATCGGCGTCATCCGCCGAGGCGCCGGCCCGGGAGTGCCGCAGCCGGGCCCGCTCGCCCTCGAGCACCTGCCGTTCCTCCACGCCCTTCCTGCGGTGGAGGAGGGCACGCTCGGGGACGGCAGCGGCGCCTCGGTCCGGCTGCAGGAGGGGACCGACATGCGCACCTGGACCAGCGACGCGGCGGCCGCCCCGCGCGAGCTCCGGCTCTCCGCCCACCGCCCGATGACCGACGACGAGATCCGGGTGCTCCCGCCGGACGATCGAGAAGCCGCGGAGACGACGGACGGCGCCGCCGAGCCCGACCAGCATTCCGCCGAGCCCGAACCCCCGGACGTGTCGATCGACCTCGACCTCTCCCGACCGGATCTCCCCGCCGACCTCGTCCGGCTCCACGACACCGTCGAGTCGGTCTCCGCGACCCTGATCGACGCCGATCTCAGCAGCATCGACACCGCCCCGGACACCGCGCTGGCCGTGCCCGCCGACAGCGACATCCCCGCGGTCCTCGCGGCGTTCGAAGCCGAGTACGGACCTGATCGGCTCGACGACGTGCGCGTCGCTTCGGCGGAGGGACTGTCCGTCGGCGGGGGCGAGGGCGACGTCGACGCGTTCTTCGAGGCCCGGGGGCTGCTCGAGGCGACCGGGGCCGAGGTGCGATCGATGGACCTCCGGCGCGACTCACTCACCGCCCGCATGCCGGATGGCGACACCCTGCGAGACGTGTCCGCTGCGGTGAGCGGCTCGGATTGGCCGCTGTCCGCCGACACCCGGCTCTCCGTCGAGCACACCTCCCACCCCGACGACTCGCCGTACTTCACCGCCGGCTCCTGGCCGGCGCACGCGGATCTGCTCGCCGCGCTGTGGGACGCCGGGTTCGACTCCGTCCGGATGTCAGCCGGCAACCAGCTCAGCGACTTCGACCTCCGCCTCTACCGCACCGAGACGCAGGACCTCACCAGCGCCGACAGCCGGGCCGCGCTCATCGACGTGCTGCGTAAAGTCGGCTGGGGCGGCCGGGCCCAGATCTCGCTTGCGACCGGCGACCACCTCATCTTCTGGTCCACTGCGGACGGCGCGGCCGAGGAGCCGTACATGGCCCTCCACGGAGCCGACCGGGAGCCCACCGGCTGGGCCGCGGACTTCCTCGCCGAATGGGACGCCACCGCCGGCTGAGCGGCAGGCACCCGCCGCCGAGGTGTGCCGGACCTGGCACAGCACGGCCACACCCGGCACCCGCCCCATTCCTAGGCTGGCCTCATGAAACGGATCATCGTCGCCCTCGGCCTCCTCGTCACCCTCCTCGTGGCGTCCGGCTGCTCCGTGATCGAGCGGTTCGGCCAGGGCATCTCCGATCCGCGTCCGCGCTCCTCGATCGGTGCGCTGGTCGACGAGATCCGCACCCTGCCCGGCATCACCTCGGCCACCGAGACCTCGCCCGGCACGGTCGAGGCGGACCTCCGCACCGACGCCTCGGCGGACGAGCTCGGCGACACCGCAGGGGAACTGTTCGACCTCGTCAACGACTTCCGGTATCCCGGCGGCACGCCCGCAGTCACCGCGACGAGCGGGAAGTTCACCGCGAGCGTCCCCGAGGCGCTCCCGAACACCCTGTACGACCCGCCGCCCACCGCACCGGCGCTCTCGGCGCTGCCGTACCTCCACACGCTCCCCGATGTCGCCTCCGGCCATCTTCCGGGCGGCTGGGGGATGCTCGGCGGCATGCACCCCGGCCCGCTGCGCCCGAGCTCGCGCATCGTGCTCGAACTCGACCCGGGCACCGACATGGCCGCCTGGACCGAATCCGTCGCCGCCCGGACCCGACCCTACGAACTCGACGTCCACCGGCCGCGGACCGCGGACGAACCCGCCGACCCCACGCCGCAGGATCTCCGCGGGGAGATGGATCGGCCGAGCGCGATCGAGTACGTCCTCGACCTCGCCGACCCCGGCACCCTCCCCGTGCTCCGCGACACCCACTCAGCACTCACCGGGACGGACCAGCTGCTCACGCGCGCGGAGATCAGCCCCTCGCGCAGGGACACCGCGCTGTCGATCCAGGTCCCCGCGCCCACCGACATCGTCCCCGCCTTCGAGCACCTCGAGAACGAGCTCGGCCCGATCGGCTACGGCGAGGGCACGGAGGTCGACATGATCACCGACGACGGGCTCGCCACCAGCGAACCCGACGAGGGCTTCGAGGACCTGTTCGTCGTCATCGAGCCGATCGTCGAGCGCGGCGGCACGGTGACCGGGCTCGGCGGCGACGGGACCGCCGCGGGGAGCACCGTGAGCGTCGGCGTGCCGGACGCCGATGCGCTGCGCGACATCGTCGACTACGCCGCGTCCGAGGACTGGCCGCTGAGCCCGGACACCACGCTGAAGATCGGCACGGACCCCCACTGGTCGACTTCGGCCACCGCGGTCGCCCAGTGGCCCGCGCAGGTGCCGCTACTCGCCGCGCTGTGGGAGGCCGGCTGGGACGCCTCGACGGTCGACGACCTCCGCGGCCTGTCCGGCGACGGCACACCCAGCACCTTCGACCTCGGGATCACTGTCGCCGCCCGGGACCGGACCACGGCCCACACGCAGGCCGAGCGGGAGGAGATCGTCCGGCTCCTCCGGCAGCGCGACTGGGACGGCACCGCATCGATCCGGATCAGCATCGGCGACGACGAGCTGCGCTTCTACAGCACCGCGGACGGCGTCGCCACCGACCTGAGCTACGAGAAGTACAGCGAGCAACCGGCCCGCTGGGAGAAGGACTTCATCGCGCTCTGGGACGCCACCGCCGGGTGAGCGCGGCAGTCAGACGGCGGCAGTCAGTCCTCGTGCGGGATCATCACCCCTCGCGCGGCAGTCAGTCCTCGCGCGGGATGTGGGGCGCGTGCTCGGCCTTCCACTGCTCCCAGGTCTCGGCGAGCTCGTCCTCCGGGGTGGACTCGAGCACCTCGGGCCAACCGGCGCGCAGGGTCTCGCCGCGCTCGATGAGCAGCTGGTTGCGCTCCTCGTGCTCCGGGGTCCACAGGCCCTGCTCCTCGAGGTACTTCACCAGGCCGTCGTGGTGCGGGAGCACCATCGGCATCCAGTCGATGTCCTCGAACTTCCAGTCCTTCGTCGTGGCGGTGGCGTCCGCGTAGAGCGGGTACGCCTCGTGGAAGGTCTTCACCATCGCGTAGACCTCGTCGACGCTGAAGTCGGCGTAGGTGGTCATCTGGATCGCATACGTCGGGCCGTGCTTGACGGTGTCCTCCATGCCGACCGCGGACTCGAACTCCTCGATGACGACGGAGGGCGCGTACTCCTGGAGCCGCTTCTCCGCCTCGGCGTCGCCGTCGAAGTCGACCCACCGGTAGTCCATCTGGGTGGCGACCTCGATGATCGCCGAGGACTGCGCCCCGAAGTACACCATGTCGAGTCCGCCGTTCTTGAACATCTCCGGCTGCGCGCCGTACTCGACCGGGACCTTGACGACGTCGTCCGGAGTGAGGCCGGCATAGGCGAGGATGCCCATGATCTTCTCCTGCGAGGACGGGTTGGCCGCCATCCACGGCACCCGCTTGCCCTCGAGGTCCGCGAGGGTCTCGATGCCGGAGTTCCCCGCCACGCCGACGGCCACGGTGGTCGGAGGGGTCCAGTACGTCCTGAGGTCCTGCGGCCCCCAGTCGGGGGACACGAACTCGTACTTGCCCTCGAAGGCGTAGAACGCCTCGTCGGACAGCCGGGCCGTCTGCGCCTGGCCGGTGCGCAGCGGGGTGAGCCGGCCGACCCCGGTGTCCGAGCCGAGGATCCGCACCTGCGTGTCGTACTCCTTGATCAGCGCCTCGGCGACGGCGGCCTGCTCGGAGTAGTTCGAGGTGCCCACACCGTAGCCGGTCCACACCGTGGCCTTGGGCAGGCCGTTGGCGTGGTGACCGGCCTGGGACTCGGCCACCGGGGTGCCGCTGCTCGTGATCTCACCGCAGCCGGTGAGGGCGAGGGCGGCGACGGCGATCCCGGCGAGCGTGCGCCGGATCCGGTGGGGGTGCGTCAACGTGGGTCTCCGTGCAGGTGTCGGGTGCGGCCGGCGGGGATCGCCCCGGGGAGCCGCGCCGCGGGTCGGGCGGTGTGACGCCCGGCGCGACAGGTCAGTCGATGAGCTCGAGGATGGTGGCGTTGGCCTGGCCGCCGGCCTCGCACATCGTCTGCAGGCCGTAGCGGGTGCCGGTGCGGCGCATGTGATGGACGAGGTCCGTCATGATCCGCGCGCCCGAGGCGCCCAGCGGGTGGCCGAGCGCGATCGCCCCGCCGTTGGGGTTGACCCGGTCCCAGTCCACGCCGATCTCCTTCATCCAGGCGGCCGGGACCGAGGCGAACGCCTCGTTGACCTCGAACACGCCGATCTCGTCGGCCGACAGCCCGGACTTCACCAGCGCCTTCTGGGTGGCCGGGATGGGTGCGGTGAGCATGGTGATCGGGTCGGCGCCGGCGAGCGTCGCGGTGTTGACACGGGCGATCGGGGTGAGGCCGAGCTCGCGGGCCTTGACGTCGGTCATGACGAGGAGGGCGGCGGCGCCGTCGGAGATCTGCGAGGAGTTGCCGGCGGTGACGACGCCGTCCTCCTTGAACACGGTCTTGAGCGCGCCGAGGGAGTCGAGCGTGCCGCCGGGCCGGATGCCCTGGTCAGCGGCGAACTCGAACTCCTCGCCCTCCTTGGTCAGGCCGGTGAGCGGGACGATCTGCGCGGCGAAGTCCCCGCGCTCGGTCGCGGCCTGTGCACGGGCGTGCGAGTCGAGGGCGAGCTGGTCGAGCTCGGTGCGGTCGAAGCCCCAGCGCTCGGCGACGATCTCCGCGCCGATCCCCTGGCTGAACTCCTCCTGCCCGTAGCGCTCGAAGATCGTCGGACCGAACGCCTTGCCGGGGCCGTTGGCGCGGTTCGTGCCCATGGGCACGCGGGTCATCGACTCGACGCCGCCGGCGACGGCGATGTCGTAGTGCCCGGCGACGACCGAGGCGATTGCGAAGGTCAGCGCCTGCTGCGAGGAGCCGCAGGCGCGGTCGACGGTGGTGCCGGGGGTGGTCTCGGGCCAGCCGGCGGCGAGCGCGGACCAGCGGGCGACGTTCGAGGACTGCTCGCCGGCCTGCACCACGCAGCCGAAGACGACGTCGTCGACGAGGGCGGGGTCGAGCGAGTTCCGCTCGGCGAGGGCGGACAGCACGTGGCCGCCGAGGGTGACGGGGTGGATGTCGCGGAGGGCTCCGCCGCGCTTGCCGACTGCGGTGCGGGCTGCGTCGACGATGACTGCTTCTGGCATCGGGTGTCTCCTTGAACTGCGGTGTCCCGGACGGTGGTGCTTCTGACGATGGGCTGCGGTGGCGCTGCGGTCGATGGTCGGGGTGCGGCCCACGCCAGTGGCCCGCATCACCATTTATACACCTGTGGCAATGAATTTTGGGAATCTTATGTGTTCCGTGTAACAATTTCGCAGGGCCGCAGGCCGTCCTGCACGCCCTGCCATCGCGCTCTTCCGAGTCCTCAGTCATTCAACGGCGAATCCCCCGCGGATCCGCCCGACCCTGCTGAATCGCCCGGCGGCGCACCACCGATTCGGCGCCTCGGCCGCTCCCGGCCGATCGCCGTTCGATCCCGAACAGGAAAGACCGACGATGACACGATTTACGCGGGCACTCGCCTCCATCACCACCAGCGTCATGCTGCTGTCGGGCTGCGCGCAGCTCGAGCTCAATCAGGAAGTCGACGACTTCCCCGCATTCAATGCATGGAGCACCTACGGAACCGCCACGTCGACCTATGCGGATGTGGCAGCGGTGGCGAACACGATCTCCAACGAGGAGGATTCGCAGATCCGCATCCTCACCTCCGACACCGGTGTCGGGCGGCTCAGCCCGCTGCGGAACAAGCAGGCGACGATGGCACGCACCGGTGACGAATACATCTTCGCCTTCCACGGCGAAGAGGACTTCACCACTGCGGATTGGGGCCCGCAGGACGTCCGCATGGTATGGACCCCGACCGCACCCCACGGCATGATGAGCCGGGTCGGCTCCGGCATCGATTCTCCCGCCGACCTCAAGGGCAAGAAGGTCCCGTGGGCCACGGCGAACCCTTCCGTCCAGAACAAGGTCGAGGCTTACCTCGCTTACGGGGGACTCACCTGGGACGACGTCGAGCGTGTCGATATCTCGTACAGCGAGCAGCCGGCTGCTCTCCAGGCAGGTCAGATCGACGCTCTGTTCCTCCAGGTCTACGGATCGTCGCTCTACGAGCTGGAGGCCGCGATCGACACGCAGTGGCTCGAGCTCGACCCGGAGGACACGGAGGCCGTGGAAGCCGTCGCGGAGGTCGCACCATCAGTGGAGATCGGTCCGTTCGAGAACGCTGCGGGCCAGGAGGAGGGCCAGTCGGACAACGGGTTCATCTACGCCGTCCCCTTCGTGTCCTACAACGAGCTCTCCGACACCCAGGCCTATCAGACCGCCAAGGCCTTCCAGGAGCACTACCCGAAGTACAAGGACGCCACCGCGACGACCTTGAACTGGGATCTCGAGCACGTCTTCACGACTCCGGTCCAGGTCCCGTTCCACGACGGCACGGTCGAGTTCCTCGAGGAGCACGGCGCCTGGACCGAGGAGGCCGAGCAGCGCAACCAGGAGCTCATCGCCTACGGCCAGGAGATGCGGGCCACCTGGCCGGACTTCCTCGCGCAGGCCGACACCTCGGGTGATCTCAAGCAGCAGTGGATGGACTGGAAGGACGAGCACCTCGAACCCATCGACTGACCCCGCCTCCACTCCTCACACTCTCTCCGGGGCCGGCCGCGTCGGCCCGATCGCAGAACAGGAACTCCCATGAATCAGAGAATCACCCCGATGTGGAAGGGTGTCATCGTCGTGCTCACCGTTCTCGGTGTGCTGCTGGCGATGAGCCAGGCCTTCTTCTGGAGCCCCTTCGGGCTCACCTTCCTCACGAACTCCTACCTCTACTACACCCTCGCGTTCTTCCTGCCGATCGTGTTCCTCATCTTCCCCATCGCGAAGTCCCAGAAGGACCGGACGATGCCGTTCTACGACGTCGTGCTCGCAGCACTCACCTTCGTCGTGGCCTTCTACTTCGGTCTCAACGGCGAGAACATCGTCAACTTCGGCTGGGACAAGTCGCTGACGTATCCGACGATCACCATCGTCTTCTCGTTCATCTTCTGGCTCCTCGTCCTCGAGGCGCTGCGCCGCGCGGCGGGACTCGTCGTCACGCTCATCGCGCTCGTGTTCTCGATCTACCCGATGTTCGCCCTCGCCGTGCCGGTGCCCTTCCTCCAGGGCATCCCCTACCAGCTCGACGACGCCGCCCGCATCCACGTCATGGGCGTCGACTCGATCCTCGGCCTGCCGCTGCAGACCGCGGCCTCGATCCTCATCGGCTTCCTCCTGTTCGGCGTCGCCCTCCAGCACACCGGCGGAGCGACCTTCTTCTACGATCTCGCGCAGTCGGTGTTCGGCCGCTATCGCGGCGGCTCGGCGAAGGTGTCGTCGATCTCCTCGGCATTCATGGGCATGATGAGCGGCTCGGCCGTGTCGAACGTGCTCACCACCGGCCCGATGACCATCCCCGCGATGAAGAAGTCCGGCTTCCCCGGGCGCTACGCGGCCGGCGTCGAGGCGACCGCCTCGACCGGCGGCACGATCACCCCGCCGATCATGGGCACCGCGGCCTTCCTCATGGTGTCCTTCGTCGGCGTGCCCTACGGCGAGATCGCCCTCGCAGCGGCCATCCCGGCCGTCCTGTACTATTTCGGCATCTACATCCAGGTCGACGCCTACTCCGCGAAGACCGGCCTCAAGGGAGTGCCCAAGCACCTCCTGCCCCGGGCCGGGCGCACCGCCCTGCTCGGCTGGCCCTACATCGTGGCGCTCATCGGCCTCATCCTCCTGCTCACCGTGCAGAAGAACGAGTCGCAGGCCCCGTACTGGGTGGTCGGCTTCCTCCTCGTCGTGGCGATCTTCATGAAGGACCACCGCCTCACCCCGAAGTCGTTCGTCGACTTCCTCTTCGCCGGCGGCAAGACCATCGCGGAGATCATCGGCATCATCGCCGGCGTCGGACTCATCGTCGGCGGCCTGTCGATGACCGGCGTGTCCCTGTCCCTGGCCCGCGAGCTCATCACGCTCGTCGGCGACAACCTGTTCCTCATCCTCATCGCCGGCGCGGTCACCTCGTTCGTGCTCGGTATGGGCATGACGGTGTCCGCGGTGTACGTGTTCCTCGCGATCGTCATGGCCCCGGCGCTGACCGGCATGGGGATCAACCCGATCGCCGCGCACCTGTTCGTGATCTACTGGGCGACCGTCTCCTACATCACCCCGCCGGTGGCGCTCGCCTCCTTCGCGGCGGCGAACATCGCCGGCACCCCGCCGATGTCGACCTCGCTCACGGCGATGCGCCTGGGCTCGGTGAAGTACATCATCCCGTTCGCCTTCGTCCTCAACCCGGCGCTCGTCGCGCAGGATTCGACGGTGTTCCAGATCATCTACACCTTCGTCTTCGCGCTCATCGGGGTGTTCTTCCTCGGCTGTGCGTTCGAGGGCTGGATGATCGGCGTCGCCCGTCGCCCCACCGTCGTCATGCGCGTGGTGCTGTTCGCCGCCGGCCTGGCGACCCTGGCACCGGAGCTCACCTCGAGCCTCATCGGCCTGGCCGTCGGTGTGGTCGCCATGGTCGTCACCCGGTTCTGGAACGCCGGCGGCCCGGAGGAGTCCGCCGCGATCGAACGCGAGAAGGCACGCCGGCTGGAGGCGAAGGACGCCGCCGCCTCCAAGGAGTACGCGGCCGCGCACACCGGCGGCGAGGCCACCGACGGGGTCATGGGACCGACCGCCACCCGCGGCCTGGCCACCGACCTCGACTCCGGGGGAGCCACCGTGCTCGCCGATGACGACCGCGCGGACATCCACGCCGGCGCCTCGGACCGCCAGGGCCACGTCCACGGCGGCGATGCGCCCGACGCCCCGGGCCGCCGCCCGGGTGCCGCCGGGGCCGAGGCGCGCCGCGACCCCGAGGACCCGGCAGGTCCCGGCAGCACCGCCCGCTGACCGCAGGGCCGCCGGCCACGGACCACGGCCGAGAAGCCGCCACCGATGGTCGACCGCGGCACCGTCTGAACCGAGGGGCGGGTCCCGTCCGGATCCTCACGGATCCGCGCACGGGGCCCGCCCCTCGGCGATGACCCGCCGGAATCGGACCCGGTGGGGTAGGGTGCGTGGGAACGACTTATTGATTGTTCGTTAGGGAACCTCCGAGCGGCGGACGACGGCGTCCGCGGCTCCCCGCTCCCCGACCGACCCCTGGAGAGACCATGCGCTCGACGAACGGCAGAGCAGAGATCCTGCGCGCCGCCCGGAACACCTTCGCCGCCAAGGGCTACGACGGAGCCTCGATCCGCGACATCGCGCAGGAGGCCGGCCTCAGCCTGTCGGCCCTCTACTACTACTTCCCCTCGAAGCAGGACGCGCTGTTCGAGCTCATCCGCTTCGCCTTCGACTGGTACATCCAGGAGGCCTCCGAGCTCGTGGAGACCGCCGGGGCGAAGAGCTCGGACAAGGTCGCGGTACTCGTCCGCTTCATCGTGCGCTACCGGTGCCGGAACACGCTGCTCGGCCGCGTCACCCTGCGCGACACCGAGCGCCTCGACCCGGAGAAGTTCGCACAGATCCGCACCCTGCAGCGGGAGTCGCGGGAGATCCTCGTCCGGGTGCTGCGCGCCGGGATGGAGTCCGGGGAGTTCCGGATCGAGAACCCCGAGCTCGCCGGCCGCGCGATCCTCTCGATCTGCAACAGCATCCCGCTCTGGTACAAGGACGACGGGCCGCTCGACTCGGTCCAGCTCGAGCGCTCCTACACCGCCTACTGCCTGCGGCTGCTCGGCTACCGCGAGCTCAGCGACGAGCTCACCCGGCTGCTCGACCTGCCGCTGGAGAAGTCCGGATACTCCGGCTTCCTCGACGACTGACGGGCCCTTCCGGAGCCGGTGCCATTCCCGCACGCGCAGCGGCCAACGTGCAGGACCAGCCCCGTCGTTCCGGCACAGGGTCTTGCCGCTGCGTCCCGGGAGGGATACGCTGACTGCAACTTATCGAGTGTTCGATCGTAGGTGATCGTGCTCGTCGCCCCACCCCTTCGACGAACGAGGAACCATGCGCAGGACCATCTTCACCGAGGAGCACGACGCCTTCCGCTCGATGTGCCGCGACTTCGTGGCCAAGGAACTCGTCCCCGCCTACGAGCAGTTCGAGCAGGACGGGAAGGTGGCCAAGGAGTTCTTCGCGAAGATGGGCGAGCTCGGCCTCACCGGCCTGCAGGTCCCGGAGGAGTACGGCGGCGGCGGCCAGGGCCACACCTTCAAGTTCAACACCATCCTCAACGAGGAGACCGCCTACGCCGCGACCACGCTCGGCACGCTGCGGGTGCACCAGGACCTCGTCATCCCCTACATCCTCGAGTACGCGAACGAGGAGCAGAAGCAGCGCTGGCTGCCCGGCATGGCCGCCGGCACCATCATGACCGCGATCGCGATGACCGAGCCCGGCACCGGCTCCGACCTCACCGGCATCCGCACCAAGGCGGAGAAGAAGGGCGACCACTACGTCCTCAACGGCGCCAAGACGTTCATCTCCGGCGGTATCAACGCCGACCGGGTGCTCGTCGTCGCCCGCACCTCGCCCTATGACGAGGCCGATCGACGCGGGGGCCTGTCGATCCTCGTCGTCGACGCGGAGAGCGCGGGCTTCGAGAAGGGCCGCAATCTCGACAAGATCGGCCTCAAGACGCAGGACACCGCGGAGCTGTCCTTCACCAACGTCGAGGTGCCGGCGACGGATCTGCTCGGCGAGGAGGGCAAGGCGTTCGAGTACCTCTCCCACAACCTCGCGCAGGAGCGGATGACGATCTCCGTCAACGCGGTGGCGAGCGCGCAGGCCGCGATCCGGTTCGCCTCCGAGTACGCGCACGAGCGCAAAGTGTTCGGCACCCCGCTCAAGAGCTTCCAGAACACCAAGTTCGTGCTCGCCGAGTGCTCCACCGAGGTCGAGGCCGCACAGATCATGCTCGACCACGCGATCGAGGCGCTCGACGCCAACGAGCTCAGCCCCGCCGACGCCGCCCGCGTCAAGCTCTTCACCACCGAGGTGCAGGCCCGCGTCGTCGACAAGTGCCTCCAGGTGCACGGCGGCTACGGCTACATCCTCGAGTACCCGATCGCCCGCCTCTACGCCGACGCCCGCGTCACCCGGATCTACGGCGGCACCTCGGAGGTCATGAAGACGATCATCGCCAAGGACATGGGCCTGTCCGAGAAGCGGGCCTGACCCGGGCCTGACCCGGGCGGGGCGCGGGCCGGCCCCGCGATCGCCCCGCCCCTCCCCCACCGTTCGCGCAGGACCACGGCGGTCCGGCCGCACCCATCAGAAGGAGTACCCCATGAACATCTCAGGACACGCAGCGCTCGTCACCGGCGGCTCCTCGGGCCTCGGGCTGGCCACCGTGCAGCGGCTCGTCGCCGAGGGCGCACAGGTCGTCATCGCCGACCTCAACCCGCCGGCCGAGGACGTCGCGGCCGAGCTCGGCGACGCGGTGCGCTTCGTCGCCACCAACGTCTCCGACGAGGCCCAGGTGTCCGCGGCGATGGACGCCGCGACCGAGCTCGGCGACCTGCGCGCGGTCGTGCACTGCGCCGGGATCGGCGGGCCGATGCGCCTCGTCCAGAAGGACGGGTCCGCCGGGAACCTCGACCACTTCCGCAAGGTCATCGACGTCAACCTCATCGGCACGATGATCGTCGCCAGCCAGGCCGGCGTGCGGATGGCGAAGAACGAGGAGATCGACGGCGAGCGCGGCGTCATCATCTTCACCGCCTCGGTCGCGGCCTGGGAGGGCCAGATCGGCCAGGCCGCCTACGCCGCCTCGAAGGGCGGGGTCGTGGGCCTCACCCTGTGCGCCGCGCGCGACTACGCCTCGAAGAAGATCCGCGTGGTGACGATCGCGCCGGGCACCGTCGACACCCCGCTGCTCGCCAAGGCCTCCCAGGAGGTGCGCGACTCGCTCGCCGCAATGGTGCCGCACCCGTCCCGCCTGGCGCGCCCGGACGAGTACGCCCACCTCGCGCTGTCGATCATCGAGAACGCGATGCTCAACGGCGAGACCATCCGCATGGACGGCGCGATCCGCATGGCCCCGCGCTGAGCGAGCCCTCACCGTTCGGGGGCGGCTCGCGCTGAGCCGTCCCCGGACACCCCGGCCTGCGGCACAGCTGCACCGGGCCCCGCACCGCACACCCAGCAGTCGAGACACAGCAGTCGAGCATCGAAGGAGATCCGACATGACCGAGACCACCGACACCCCCACCGAAGCCGAGGTCCTCACCGAGGTCCGCGGGCAGGTGCTCGTCATCACCCTCAACCGCCCCAAGGCCAAGAACGCCGCGACCGCCGCGATGGCGGCACAGATGGCGCAGATCCTCGACGACTTCGACAGCAACGACGAGCTGTTCGTCGCCGTCATCACCGGCGCCGGCAAGACCTTCTGCTCCGGGATGGACCTCAAGGGGTTCGTGCGCGGTGAGCGCCCCTCCGTCGAGGGCCGCGGATTCCTCGCGCTCACCGAGGCGCCCCCGCAGAAGCCGCTCATCGCCGCGGTCGAAGGCTACGCGCTCGCCGGCGGCTTCGAGACCATGCTCGCCTGCGATCTCGTCGTCGCGGCCGACACCGCGAAGTTCGGGATCCCCGAGGTCAAGCGCGGCCTGGCCGCCGCGGCCGGCGGTCTCGTCACCCTCCCGCAGCGCACCCACCGCGCGGTGGCGATGGAGATGGCACTCACCGGCGACATCTACTCCGCGGAGTTCGGCAGGACCAACGGCTTCGTCAACCGGATCGTCGGCGACGGCGAGGCGCTCGACGGAGCGCTCGAGCTCGCGCAGACGATCGCGGCGAACGGCCCGCTCGCCGTCAAGGCCTCGAAGCAGGTCATCGTCGAATCCGCCGACTGGTCGACCGATGAGAAGTTCGCCAAGCAGTCCGAGATCGTCGACCCGGTCTTCACCTCCGCCGACGCCAAGGAGGGTGCGACCGCCTTCGCGGAGAAGCGCGCTCCCCGGTGGACCGGCCGCTGACCCACCCTGAAACAGCAATATCCTGCGGTTCCTGAGAAGGATTCCGCAGGATATTGCTGTTTCGGGGGCGCGACCCCGGCTGTGGTGTTCGCCACGAACGCACCGGTAGGACTCCTCCGCCGTTTGGCCGATGCACCCCCGCTTGAGAACATTGGTCCATGACGCGTATCTCGTGCCCCGTGCTGTCGAAGAAGATCACCACTGCCGCGCAGGCCGCGGAACACATCTCCCCCGGTGACAACGTGGGCATGAGCGGGTTCACCGGCTGCGGCTACCCCAAGGAGGTGCCGGGTGCGCTCGCCGAGCGGATGAAATCGGCCCACTCCGCCGGCGAGGAGTTCACCATCGGACTGCTCACCGGCGCGTCGACGGCTCAGGAGCTCGACGGCGTGCTCGCCGAGGCCGAGGGCGTGCACCTCCGCGCTCCGTTCAACACCGACCCGAGCATGCGCAGGGCGATCAACTCCGGAGACGTCGAGTACATCGACACGCACCTGAGCCACCTCGCCCAGCAGGTGTGGTTCGGCTACTTCGGCAAGCTCGACGGCGCCGTGGTCGAGGTCGCCGCAGTGCTCCCCAACGGGCTGCTGGTCCCGGGATCATCGGTGGGCAACAACAAGACCTGGCTCGACCAGGCCGACAAGGTCATCCTCGAGGTCAACGAGTGGCACCCGCGCGAGTACGAGGGCTTCCATGACGTCTACTACGGCACCAAGCTGCCGCCGCACCGCAACCCGATCCAGATCCTCGAGCCGACCCAGCGGATCGGCGACCCCTACCTGCGGGTCGACCCCGACAAGGTCGTCGCTGTGGTGCGGACGAACGCCCCGGACCGCGACAACTCCTTCTCCCCCGTCGACGACAAGTCCCATGCGATGGCCGAATACCTCATCGATTTCCTCCGCCACGAGGTGAGCGCCGGCCGGATGCCGAAGAACCTGCTGCCGATCCAGTCAGGAATCGGCAACGTCGCGAACGCGGTGCTCGAAGGGCTCAAGGAGTCCGAGTTCGAGCACCTCCATTCCTACACCGAGGTGATCCAGGACAACCTGCTCGGCCTCCTCGACTCCGGCAAGCTCGACTCGATCTCCGCAACGGCGTTCAGCCTGTCCCGACCTGTCGCCGAGCACTTCAACGCCAACGCCGAGTCGTACAAGGGGCGCATCCTGCTCCGCACCCAGGAGATGTCGAACCACCCCGAGATCGTCCGCCGCCTGGGCATCATCGCGATCAACGGCATGGTCGAGGCCGACATCTACGGACACGTCAACTCCACCCACATCACCGGCTCGAAGATGATGAACGGGATCGGCGGCTCCGGGGACTTCGCCCGCAACGCGTTCCTCAACTTCTTCGTGTCCCCCTCGACGGCGAAGGACGGGTCGATCTCCTCGATCGTACCGATGGCCTCGCACGTCGACCACACCGAGCACGATGTCCACGTGCTCGTCACCGAGCAGGGCATCGCCGACCTCCGAGGCACCTCACCGGTCACGCGCGCCAAGCGGATCATCGACAACTGCGCGCACCCCGACTACCGCGAGAGGCTGCACGACTACCTCGACCGGGCGATCGCCGAATCCCCGAACGCCGCGCACACCCCGCACATCCTGTCCGAGGCGCTGAGCTGGCACACGCGGTTCCTCGAGGACGGCCACATGTGAGCTCCGGCCACCCCACGGTGAGACAGCAGAATCCCGCGGTTCCTGAGAACAGGAACCGCGGGATTCTGCCATGTCCGGCCGGCGCCCAGGCCCGATCACTTCGGGCGGCCCAATCGCCTCGGACCGGGCGGAGCCTGCGGATCAGCTCGGGCGGTGCGGGAGCATGATCTCCTCGAAGTACTTCTCACCGAAGGGCTGGAGGAACTCCTTGTCGCCCATCGGGTACCACTCGTCGTAGTCGGCGAAGGTGCCCTCGTCCTCGTAGCCGAGCTCCTCGGCGACCCCGCGCCAGCGCGCGACGGCCTCCGGGATGGCCTCGGTCGACCCCTCGGGCAGGGTGCCCGCTACGATGGCCTCGTCGACGAGTCCCTGCGAGGAGTTCTTCAGCTCGTCCTGCAGACCGGACTCCATCTCCTCGAAGGTGCCGCCCGCCTCGCGCACGGTCTTCGCGCCGACGGCGTTCGCCTCGAGGTCGCCGCGACGGGACTCGTTGAACTCGTCCTCCATCGAGTCGAACACGAGCTGCTGGACGGCCAGCGGCCACTCCTGCCAGGCGCTGCCGGCGTAGACGCCGCCCGGCCCGCGGGCGAAGGTGACGTCCGTGGTGTAGGTCATGTTCGGCGCGACATCCATGAAGCCGGCGGCGTCCGCGGCGAGGGTCGTCGACAGGGTGCAGTCGACGGTGCCGCGCTGCAGGGCCTCGTAGGTCTCGGTGTACTGGAGCGAGACCGGCGAGGCGTCGAGCGCCTCGAGCTGGCTCGTCTGCGCGACCGAGGACGCGCGCACCTGGTTGCCCTGCCAGTCCTCGGCGGTGGTGTGCGGCTCGGCGCACATCGTCACGACCGCGCCGGCGGCGTTGAAGATGTTGAGCGGTTCGAGCCCCTGATCGCGGAACTCGCTGATGAGGTTCTCGTCCTGCCAGGTGAGCTCGCCGATCGCGGCGTTCGCGGCGATCTCGTCGACGAGCGGCGAGGTGCCGGTGAGAGTGGTGCCGGTGACCCACGACTGGAAGACGGGGAACCTGTCCGGCTGGTAGATCGGGAGCATGTAGGCGACATCCACGCGGCCGTCGACGAGCGCATCGGCGAGCTCGGTGTACCCGGCGATGCCCTGACCGTAGGTGGTCTCCACGGTGATCTTGCCGTCGGACAGCGTCTCGAGGTTCTCGATGAAGGCGTGGGCGCGGTGTGCGTCGAGGCCCTCGCCGGACTGCGCGGACGGCTGGTAGTTGATGGTGAGGGGCTCGACGTCCGCGAACGCGGCCTTGATCTCCTCGTCCGAGGCGCCGTACTCGTAGCCTTCGCCGCTGCCGCCCTCCGCCGCACCGCCACCGCCCCCAGCCGAACCGGCGCAGCCGCTGAGGGCGATCCCGAGCGCCGAGGCGCCTGCGATGAGACCGAGCATGCGCGAACGCTGCAGACGAACAGTCATGTGAACTCCTGGGTTCCGAGGCCCGCACGTCCGTGTGCGGCACCGCTGGGCTCGGGGGTTCTCGCCGTCTCCCCATCGAAACCGGCACCGGCGCGGATCGATCCGCGACCCCGAGCAGTCTCACTAGTCTGAACGTTCGATAAGTCATCCGTCAAGGGTGTCTCACGAACGGGGCGGACCACCCCGGCCCGTGGCACTGATCAATTGTTCAGTTACTATCGGTGCAGACCTCCGGTCTCCGCGCTCGCCGCAGGCCGTCGATGCGGACGCCGCCCCCGTGCCAGGAAGGGCCCACCATGTCGCACTATTTCCCGCCGGGCATGCCCCGCCACCTCAGCTACCCCGATGCCGCCGTGCCCGAGGTGCTCCTCGCCTCCGCCCGCACCTACGGCGAGCGGGCCGCGGTGGTCGACGGAGAGGAGACCCTGAGCTACGCCGAGCTGCTCACCGGCGCCCGCGCAGTGGCTGCCGACCTCGCCGCAGCCGGGATCGCCTCGGGAAGCGTCGTCGGCATCCATCTGCCGAACATCCTCCACTACTTCACCGCCTACTACGGCGCGCTCCTCACCGGCGCCGCCGTCACCCTCGTCAACCCGCTGCAGCCGGCTCCGGCGCTGGCCAAGCAGCTCGCCGACGCCGGGGCGACCGCCCTCATCACCCACCCCGCGCACCTCCGCCCGGTGACCGAGGTCGCCGAGGAGCTCGGCCTCGCGCGCGTGCTCGTCACCGGACCGTCGTGGTCGGCCGGGGTGGACGAGGAGCAGCAGGCACTCGCCGATTCCGTGTTGGACACCGGCCCGTACCGGTCCTTCTCCGAGGTGCTCGCCGCCGGCGGAGAGGATTTCGAACCCGTCCTCGTCGGCATGGACGAGGTCGCCCACTACGCCTACACCGGCGGCACCACCGGGAAGTCGAAGGGCGTGCGCGTCCTCCACCGCAACGTCATCGCCAACATCACGCAGATGGCCGCCTGGCGCCTCCACTCGACGATCGACCGCGATGAGACCGGGCACCTGCGGCTCACGCACATCACCGAGCTCGACGTCCCGTACGTCGAGCCGGGTGCGGCCGCGACCATCCAGGTGCCGCCGCTGTTCCACGCCCAGGGCCTGACGAGCGGCGGGATGTTCATGCTCGGCGGCGTGACGATCGTGCTGTCCGGCCGGTTCAAGCCGCAGACCTTCGTCGAGCTCACCAACCGCTGGGAGGCTGCCTACGCCTCGGGCAATCCGCCGATGTACCTCGCGCTCGCCGCGCACTGCCGGGCCACCGGGGAGTCGATGCCGAGCATGAAGCTCGCGATCTCCGGCGCCGCTCCGCTCGATTCGACGGCCGTGGCGCGGATCGGCGAGGCGATGCCGAACGCCGTGATCGGCGAGGGCTACGGACTCACCGAGGGCACGTGCATGGTGACCTCGACCCCGGTGCAGCCGGGCACCACCCAGAAGATCGGCTCCGTGGGCATCCCGGTGTCCGACACGGAGATCGAGATCCGCAGCACGACCGGCACCGGGGTGCTCCCCGACGGCCAGGAGGGCGAGCTGTGGGTGCGCGGCCCGCAGGTCACCGACGGCTACAGCAACGCCCCGGAGCAGACCGCCGCGCAGTTCGTCGACGGCTGGCTGCGCACCGGCGACATCGCCTCCCGCGACACCGAGGGGTTCATCCGGATCCACGACCGGGCCAAGGACATGCTCATCTACAAGGGCTACAACGTCTATCCGCGCGAGCTCGAGGACATCGCCGCGGCACACCCGGGCGTGGCGCGGATCGCCGTCGTCGGACGGCCCGCGGACGAGGCCGGGGAGATCCCCGTGGCCTTCGTCGAGGCGGCACCCGGCGTCGCGCTGTCCGGCGAGGAGCTCATGGGCTGGGTCGCCGAGCGGGTGCTGCCCTATCAGAAGATCCGCGAGGTCCACCTCGTCGAGGCTCTGCCGACCTCTGCCGCCGGCAAGATCCTCAAGACCGAGCTGCGCGACCAGCTCGGCTGAGACCGTCCCGGCGCCGCGGCCGCTCCGACCGCACCGGCACCCCTGCCCCGTGTCCGTCCTGCTGTCTACACTGGACCCATGAGCGAACCGACAGTCTCCGTGACCGAGATCCCCGAGGGCGCGAACATCCTCGACGTCCGCGAGGACGACGAATGGAACGCCGGGCACATCGACGGCGCCCAGCACATCCCGCTCGGCGACCTCCCCGTGCGCTACGGCGAGGTGCCCCTCGACGAGGACGTCTACGTCATCTGCCGCTCCGGCGGCCGGTCGATCCGCGCCACCTCCTGGCTCAACCAGAACGGCTTCGACGCGATCAACGTGCGCGGCGGGATGGGGGCATGGAACCTCGACAACGGCCTGCCGATCGTCTCGGACGCCGGCGAGGAGCCCTGGGTCAAGTAGACCCGGCACCGCCCGAGGACGCCGCCCGGTTCCGCCCCATCATCTCGACAGCCGACCGCATGGCGAGATTTTTCCGGTCCCGGCTACTCCCCACGGCCCGCACTTGGGCATAGTGGGACCATGAGTTCACGCGCCGGCCTCCCCGCCGAAGAATCCGACCTCGTCAACCTTCCCGAGCTGCTCGACGCCTACCACGACGTCGAACCGGATCCTGCGAACCCGGACCAGCGCGTGGCCTTCGGCACCTCCGGCCACCGCGGCTCGAGCCTCAAGGGCTCCTTCAACGAAGCCCACATCGCCGCGATCACCGCCGCGATCATCGAGTACCGCCGACAGCAGGGGTACACCGGCCCGCTCTACCTGGCCCGCGACACCCACGCGCTCAGCGAGCCCGCCTTCCTCACCGCCCTCGAGGTGCTCGCCGCCGCCGAGGTGCCCACGATGATCGACGACCGCGACGGCTACACCCCCACCCCGGTGCTGTCCCGTGCGATCATCAAGCACAACGCGAACCGCGGCAGCGCCCAGGGCCTGGCCGACGGCATCGTCATCACCCCCAGCCACAACCCGCCGGCCGACGGCGGCTTCAAGTACAACCCGCCGCACGGCGGTCCGGCCGACTCCGACGCCACCGGATGGATCGAGGACCGGGCCAACGCCCTCCTCGAGAGCGGCTGGCAGTCGATCTCCCGCCGCCCGTTCCAGCGCGCATTCCACCTCGAGAACACGACGAACTTCGACTACACCGCGAGCTACATCGAGGACCTCGGACTCGTCATCGACATCCCGGCGATCCGCGACTCCGGACTCCACATCGGGGCGGACCCGCTGGGCGGGGCGAGCGTCGACTACTGGGCGGCGATCGCCGAGCAGCTCGACCTCAACATCGAGGTCGTCAACCCCGACGTCGACCCCACCTGGGCGTTCATGACGCTCGACTGGGACGAGAAGATCCGGATGGACTGCTCCTCGCCGTCCGCGATGGCCTCGCTCATCGCCAACCGCGACAAGTACGACCTCGCCACCGGCAATGACGCCGATGCCGACCGCCACGGCATCGTCACCCCCGATGCCGGCCTGATGAATCCCAACCACTACCTCGCCGTCGCGATCGACTACCTGTTCTCCCACCGCGAGCAGTGGTCGCCGGACACCGCGATCGGCAAGACGCTCGTGTCGTCGTCCCTCATCGACAAGGTCGCCGCCGCTCGCGGTCGCCGCCTGCTCGAGGTGCCGGTGGGCTTCAAGTGGTTCGTCCCCGGCCTCATGGACGGCACCGTCGGCTTCGGCGGCGAGGAGTCCGCCGGCGCCTCGTTCCTCACCCGCGACGGCTCCACCTGGACGACGGACAAGGACGGGATCCTCCTGTGCCTGCTCGCCGCGGAGATCACCGCGGTCACCGGACGCACCCCCTCGCAGCGGTTCGACGAGCTCACCGCAGAGTTCGGCAGCAGCGCCTACGCGCGCATCGACGCCCCGGCCACCCGCGAGCAGAAGGCCGCGCTCAAGCAGCTGAGCCCCGCCCAGGTCACCGCCGACACCCTCGCCGGCGAGGCGATCACCGCCAAGCTCACCGAGGCGCCGGGCAACGGTGCGGCGATCGGCGGTCTCAAGGTCACCACCGACAGCGCGTGGTTCGCCGCCCGCCCGTCGGGCACCGAGGACGTCTACAAGATCTACGCGGAGTCATTCAAGGGCGCCGACCACCTGGCGCAGGTCCAGCAGGAGGCCAAGTCCGTCGTCGATGCGGTGATCGGCGGCTGAGGCCGGACCCGGGAGGGTGACGGACGTCATCACCCTCCCCCGCGCGCACTGGCTAGAATCGACTGGTGCTGCGCAACTACCTCGAGATCTTCGCCCTGCCCGGGGCGTTGAAGTTCTCGCTCGCCGGGCTGCTCGCCAGGCTGCCCATCGCAGTGCTCGGCCTCGGCATCCTGCTCTTCATCCAGGGCACCACCGGCTCCTACGCGATCGCCGGGGTCGTCACCGCCACCTTCATGGTGGTGCAGGCGATCACCAATCCGCTCATCGCCCGGCTCGTCGACAACTTCGGCCAGGCCAGGGTGATGGCGCCGGTCGTCGTCGTCCACATCCTCTCCCTCACCAGCCTGCTCGTCACCGTGTACGCCGACTGGTGGACCGCCCTCGTCTTCGTCTTCGCGGGTCTCTCCGGCGGAACCGTCGGCTCGCTCGGCTCGCTCGTGCGCGCGCGCTGGAACGCCGCAGTGCGCACGCCCCGCCAGCTCGACACCGCGTTCAGCTGGGAGGCCGTCGCCGACGAGATCCTCTTCGTCTCCGGCCCCGTCCTCGTCACCACGCTGGCCACCGCGGTCCTCCCGCCGGCCGGGATCCTCGCCTCGATGACGGCGACGATCATCGGCTCCCTCCTCTTCTACACCCAGAAGGCCACCGAGCCGCCGATCATGCGGGCCGTCGAGGGCGACAAGGGGAAGGTCCTCACCAACCTCGGCATCTTCGTCGTCGTGGTCGCCCAGGTGCTGCTCGGCATCAACTTCGGCGCGATCGACGTCATCGCCGTCGCCTTCGCCGAGGAGCAGGGCCACAAGGCCCTCGCCGGCGTCCTGCTCAGCACCTTCGCCGCCGGGTCGCTGGCGGCCGGAGTGGTCTACGGCGGGGTGACCTGGAAGTCGCAGGCGCACCACCGCTTCGCCGTGATGATGGGCGGGCTCGCCGCCGCCACCTGGCTGCTGCTGCTCGCCACCGACATGATCCGGTTCGGCGTCATCATGTTCTTCATCGGCCTGACGATCGCCCCGAGCCTCATCAGCGCATCCTCGGTGGTGAAGAACCTGGCCCCGCCGCGTCGGCTCACCGAGGCGCTCGCCTGGATCAGCACCTCGCTGGGCTTCGGCGTGGCGATCGGTTCCGCGCTCGCCGGCATCATCATCGAAGCCGCCGGCGCCCGCACCGCGGTCCTCGTCCCGAGCGTGAGCTCGACGCTCGCCGCGCTCGTCGTCGCCCTGTTCATCCGCTCGATGGACCCGAGCCGACGCAGCCATGACGCCCGCGCCAACCGCACGGTCGTCGACACCGAGGGCTGAACCCGGGATCCGCGGAGCCTGCCCTCGGCACCGACCTCGACCCCTCCGCCCAGCGCCCCGGAACCGGCCCTCGTCGGCCGACCGGGGAGGGTGCCCCGGATCATGATGACGACGCATTACCCATCGGTTATGCTGTTCTCACCGTGGCGGTCAGGCTGAGAAAGTGTCGGGCTGTCACGGCTCTGTCTTTCCAGGTCAGCGCCCTGTTTCGACTGCTCCGGCGCGCTCGCTGCGACGGTCCGCAGCCTCGCTCCGGCCCACCGCACTACGGTGGGGGTATGCGCATCCTCCTCGCCTGCGACAAGTTCAAGGGCACTCTCACCGCACCCGAGGTGCACGCCCGCCTGGCACCGGCCCTCACCGCCGCCGGCCATACCGTCGAGTCCGTCCCCATCGCCGACGGCGGCGACGGCACCGTCGAGGCCGCGGTGTCCGCCGGCTTCACCCGGCACACCGCCGAGGTGACCGGTCCCCTGAGCACACCCGTCACCGCCGTCTGGGCGGAGTCGGCGGGCACCGCCGTCATCGAGATGGCCCAGGCGAGCGGCCTCGCGCTCGTGACCTCCGCTTCGGGCTCCGCGCCGGATGCGCACACCGCGCTCACCGCCACCTCGGCCGGGACCGGGGAGCTCATCGCCGCGGCCCTCGACGCCGGGTGCACGGAGATCGTGCTCGGCGTCGGCGGCTCGGCGACCACGGACGGCGGCGCCGGCATGCTCACGGCCCTCGGCGTCCGCCTGCTCGACGAGTCGGGCCACCCGGTCCCGGCCGGTGGAGTCGGCCTCGAGCACCTCGCACGGGTCGACACCGCGGACCTCCATCCCCGCCTGCGCGAGGGCAGCGCCCACGTCATCCTCGCCTCGGACGTGGAGAACCCGCTCACCGGGCACCAGGGCGCGGCGGCGGTCTACGGTCCGCAGAAGGGCGCCGGCCCCACCGAGGTCGAACGGCTCGACCGCGCACTCGAGCGCTTCGCCGCACGGGTCCCCGACGGTGCGCATCACGCCGCCCGGACGGGAGCCGGGGCGGCGGGAGGCATGGGCTTCGGAGCCTTCGCGGTGCTCGGCGCGGCCTCCGTGCCCGGTGCCGACTACGTCCTCGACCTCGTCGGATTCGGCCGCGCTCTCGGGACCGCGGAGGCCGTCGTCACCGGGGAGGGGCGCTTCGACGAGCAGACGCTGTCCGGGAAGGGCCCCGGCGCGGTCATCGCAGCGGCCCGGGACGCCGGCCTGCGGGTCCATGTGGTGTGCGGATCGAGCGAGATCCCGGCCGATCAGGCGAGTGGGCTCGGACTCGCCGGGATCCACACCCTCACCGACCTCGCTGCGCTCGCCGACTGCCTGGCCGACCCTGCGCCCGTCCTCGAGCGCCTCGCCGCGGAGCTCCTCGCCCCCGCTCTCGAGGCGCCCGCCGACTGACCCGCGCCGCCCGGCTCGGACATCCCGGACCCGCCTCGGCGCGGTTCGCCCCGGCCCGGCCTCGGCTCCGGTCGGAAACGACGAGTGGTCACAGATCCATGGAATCCCGTAGGGGAATCGTGGATCTGTGACCACTCGCTGGTGCGGGCGGAGCGCGCCTGCACCAGCGGTGCGGGGTCTCCGCCTCAGGGACGGCGGGGCGTGTCCCCCGGGCAGGGGCCTCCGCCTCAGGGCTTGCGGTCGGTGTCGCCCTCGGTGCCGGGGAGGCCCTTGTTCTTGCGCATGAGCAGGAGGACGACCATGACGACGACAGCGAGCGCGCCGACGCCGAGCAGCACGATCATCGGGGTCGACATGCCGCTCGAGGCGTTCTCCGCCTCGCCCTCCTCGAGCGAACCGCGCTGCTCACCGCCGAGCTGCGGCTCCTCGTCGACGGCTCCGGCGCCGAGGCCCGGGCCCTCGCCCTCCTCGGTGCCCGCGGGCGCGGATTCGCCGCCGGCACCGCCGGCGTCCTGGATGGTGAAGGGGATCTCACCGCTGATCGGGTGGCCGTCGGAGGACACGACGCGCCACACGATGGTGTACTCGCCGGCGCCGAGGTCGGCGGGCAGGGCCGAGGAGACCTTCGTGCCGTCGACGGTGAGCTCACCGGCGGAGACGTTCTCACCGTTGTGCATGACCTGCACCTCGGAGCCCATCTCCTGGACCTCACCGCTGAACTCGAGCTCGATCCATTCCGGCTGGCTGTCGAGCTCCGCTCCCTCCTCCGGGTTCGAGGACACGAGCTGGTCGTGGGCGGCTGCGGCGGGCGCGAGCAGCAGGCCGAGGCCCACGAACAGCGCCGCCACCAGTGCGAACAGGGACGTACGAGTGCTGCGGACGGTCACGGAGGCTCCAATCGATTGGCTGCTGGCCCCATTATCCCGCAGACTCCCTGGGAGTTCACCCATCCGGCGCGCCGAGTCGATCTCCGTCACGCGCTCCGGCGGGCGCGGATCTCCTCGACGATGGCGGGCACTGCGGCCTCGACCTGCTCGAGCGTGGTGGTGAACCCGGCCTGGTCGCCGTACCAGGGGTCGGCGACGTCGAGCTCGGTGCCGGTGAGCCCGGCCGCGGCCGGGTCGAAGCTGCGGAACATCCGGATCTCCGGGCGCCGTTCCACCGGCAGGTCCGCGACCAGGCGCTCGAGCGCGGCCCGATGCCGCTGCGTCATCGCGAGCGCGAGGTCACGCTCGCCCAGCCACTCCGCGGTGATCTGGCGGGCGGCGTGGTCGGCGGTGTCGTAGCCGGCCTCGGTGAGCACACGGACCGCGCGCGGATCGATCGGGTTCCCGGACTCCTCGTCGCTGATCCCGGCCGAATCGACGATCGCCTCGATCCCCTCGGCGGCCAGCCGGCTGCGGAGCACGCGCTCGGCCATGACCGAGCGGCAGATGTTCCCCGTGCAGACCAGCACCACCGAGGCGCCCGCCGTCCCGCCGACGCCCCTGTCAGCCCCGCCGTCACCCCTGTCCGCGGTGCTCGTCCCCTCCGCCGTCTCCTCTGCACCTCGCGCTTCCGCCACTGCTGCCCTCCATCGTCATCCGTTGTCCGCGGCCGGGCTCCGCGCCCGACCACCGCAACCATGGTCGCAGATGCGCCCGGTGGGCCGGGACCGGATACCGTTGGACCATGACCGAAACTCGACTGCCCCACGGCGACCCCGCGATCAGCGCCCGCGAGGACCTCTTCCGCCACGTCAACGGCGCGTGGCTCGACACCTTCGAGATCCCGGAGGACCGGGCCGGCGACGGCGCCATGCGCGCCCTCTACGATGCCGCCGAGGTCAAGGTCCGCGACCTCATCACCGGACTCGGCGAGCAGGACTCCGAACCCGGCTCCGAGGCGCATAAGATCGGCGCCCTCTACGCCTCCTTCATGGACACCGACACGATCGAGGCGACCGGGATCGAGCCGGTCGTGCACGACCTCGAGCTCGTCGCCGCCGCGTCCGACCATGCGGAGCTCGCGCGCGTGCTCGGCGCGCTCGACGCCTCCGGGGTGCCCACCGTGGTGGGCGGTTTCGTCTCCGCGGATGCGAAGAACTCCGCGGAGTACATCCTCTATGCGATGCAGGCCGGGCTCCACCTGCCGGACGAGGACTACTACTCGTCGGACGACTACACAGAGATCCGGGAGGCCTATGTTGCCCACGTCGCCCGCGTCTCCGAGATCGCCGATCTCCCCCGCTTCACCGGCCGGCCGCACAACGAGCTCGCCGCGCTCGTCCTCGACCTCGAGACGCGCCTCGCCGAGCACCACTGGGACCGGGTGTCGTGCCGCGACGCAGAGAAGACGTACAACAAGTTCGCCGCCGTCGAGCTCGACGAGCTCGCCGCCGGCTTCGACTTCGCCGCCTGGTGCGAGGGCGCCGGGATCACCGGCCTCGAGTACCTCGTCGTGTCGCAGCCGTCGTTCTTCGTCGGGATGGCGCAGGAGTGGGCGCGCACATCACTCGACGACCTCAAGGCGTGGATGCAGTTCAGCATCGTCGAGGCCTATGCGGGCCTGCTCACCGAGGCCCTGTCGGAGGAGAACTTCGACTTCTACGGCCGCACCCTGTCCGGCACGCCCACCCAGCGGGAGCGCTGGAAGCGCGGCGTCGCCCTCGTCGAGAGCCTGCTCGGCGAGGCTGTCGGCAAGCTCTACGTGGCCAGGGAGTTCCCGCCGGAGTCCAAGCAGGCGATCACCGAGCTCGTCGACCGGCTCATCCGCGCCTACGAGTCCTCGATCTCCGAGCTCGACTGGATGGGCGAGGACACCCGTGAGCGCGCCCTGAAGAAGCTCGCCCGGTTCTCCCCGAAGGTCGGCTACCCGGACGTGTGGCGGGAGTACCCGGCGGAGATGGTCGCCGACGACCTCGTCGGCAACGTCCGGCGCGCCGCGCACGCCGAGCACGTGCGCCAGATCGGGCGGATCGGGCAGCCGATCGACCGCACCGAATGGCTCATGACGCCGCAGACGGTCAACGCCTACTACCACCCGGTGATGAACGAGATCGTGTTCCCCGCCGCCATCCTGCAGCCGCCCTTCTTCGATGCGCGCGGCTCCGATGCCGCGAACTACGGGGCGATCGGCGCGGTGATCGGCCACGAGATCGGACACGGGTTCGACGACCAGGGCTCGCGCTACGACGGCGACGGCAACCTCGTCGACTGGTGGACCGAGGACGATCGCGCCCGCTTCGAGGAGCGCACGGCGAGCCTCATCGACCAGTTCGACGTGCTCGTCCCCGAGGGCCTCGACGCCAAGCACCACGTCAACGGCGCGCTCACGGTCGGGGAGAACATCGGCGACCTCGGCGGCATGTCGATCGCGTGGAAGGCCCTGCAGCTGCTCGCCCGCGACGAGAACCGGGAGCTCACCGAGGAGGAGGGCCGCGAGTTCTTCTACGCCTGGGCCACCGCCTGGCGCTCGAAGTTCCGCAAGGAGGAGCGGATCCGCCGGATCGCGGTCGACCCGCACTCCCCGGAGGAGTTCCGGTGCAATCAGATCGTCAAGAACCTCGACGCCTTCGCCGAGGTGTTCGGCGTGCGCGAGGGCGACGGGATGCACCTCGCACCCGCGGACCGCGTGTCGATCTGGTGACCTGACCCGGCTGGCAGCTCGGAAGCGGCGGGACTGTGGTGGTTCCGGCGGAGTGTGGTGGCGTCGACGCTCATACTCTTCGTCGGAACCACCATTCTCCGCGCCCGGCCCGCGCGCCGCGGTGGCCTGCGCGCTTTGGCAACCCGACACCTCGGTGGATCCAGCACCTCAGCCCCGGGCCGGGCCGCGGGCCTCAGAAGTTCGTGTGGACGAGCCGGGCGAAGCGCTCGACGAGATCGCGCCAGGTGATGGTCAACGACTCGTTGCGGGTCGCGGCGGGCGCCTCGTCGGCGAGCTTGTCGATCTCGATGTAGCCGATCCCGTCGGACCCCAGGGTGGAGATGTTCGCGCGGAACAGCCCGTCGTCGGCGATGTCCGCGCTCACCGCGAGCGGCAGCCGCCCGAGGTCCGCCGGCGTCCCCTCGAAGGTCAGGCGCCCGGCGGTGAGCGTGTCGTGGGCCGCGGCGTGCGTGAGGTACTGGGCGGCCGAACCGCCGCCCACCACCGGCAGGCGGGTCGCCATGACGTCGGTGAGGAGCTCGGTGATCTCCGCCCGCCGCTCGGCGCTGAGGTCATCGCCCTCGAACCCGCCGAACAGCACGACGGCGGCGAACCCGGCCAGCGGCGGCAGCGCCTCGCCCTCGGCCACCTGCACGTGGGTGACCTCGAGGCCGTTCTCGTCGAAGCGGGCGAGGATCGACTCCACGCCGGGGGTCGGGCTCGTCTCGATGACGAGGACGGGCGTGTTGATGCCGGCCTCGCTCAGGGTCTGCGTGGGCCTGCGCTCCCCGGCCTCGACCGCGAGCGGGAGGATGTTCTCCGGCACCGGCGCCGGGCAGGTGGCGTACGGGGTGAAGGCGAAGGGGTCGTTGTACACCCGGTTGAAGTCGAGGATCACGGAGTTCCCGGCGTCGGGCAGCCCGATGTTGAGCGTCCGCCAGGTCGCCGTGGTCACGCCGTTGGTGTAGTCGTGGAACCGCACGGTGAGGCCCGACCCGGGGCAGCCGGTGGTCCGGAGCCGGTGGGTGTGCCCGGCGAGCTCGAACTCGACCTCGCCGGAGAGCTGCTCGTCGAGCTCGATCCCCGGCATCGCCGAGGCGATCCGGCGCGGCTCCGGCTGCGGGTACGGAGTGAACGCCGCGCGCACCACCCAGTCCTGGCTGACCGGGAAGGTCGGCACGTCGATGAAGCGCGAGAGCAGCGGCGCCTTGGAGTCGTGGCGGCGCAGGCCGATCGAGCCGTCGCGGTTGAGGAGCTCGTAGAGCACGTGGCCGACGAGGATCCAGTTGAGCGATTCCCCGGGGGCCACCCGGGCGGACATCCGGTCATCGGAGTCGACGCGCACCTCGGCCGCCGGGCCGGGCCGGCCCATGATCTCCAGGGCGTCCTTGCCGGGGCCCGCGCTGGTGCCCGGGGCGAGGGTGAAGTGCACCCATTCGCCGTCGCGCACGAAGGTGCCCGGTCCGCCCTCCCAGGCCGTCGTCTCGCCCTCGTCGAGCCAGGTCAGGCCCGTGAGGCTGAGCCAGCCGAACGGAGTGGCGAGAGCGGACAGGCGCGCATCATGCCATTCGTGCCATTCTGCGGTGTACTGGTCCACGCTCGTCCTCGTCTCGATGATCGCCTTGCTGTTCATAGTAGGGGATCGGCCGCGGGGGCGGGCAGGTCCTACGGCGCCCCGCCCGGTGGGGCGGGTGCGGGGGCCGCGGCAGGTGCGGCGGAGACGCGCGCGGCGCGCCGGCGGGTGAGGAGGACCTGGATTGCGCCGAGCACGAGGAGCAGGGTGAGGGAGGCGAACGACAGCCAGAACCCCTCGCGGTATCCAGCGGCGTCGACGACGGCGCCGGTGAGCGCCGACGCCGCGGACTGGCCCACGACGACGCCGGTGGACATCATCGCCATGACGGTGGTCGTGCGCCCGAACGGGGCGACCTCCGAGGCGATCGAGTAGAGCGTGACGAGGCTCGGCCCGATCCCCGCGCCCATGACGAGGAGGGCGGGGACGAGCAGGCCGATGTCGCGGGTGAGCACGAACAGCACCGCGCCGGTGAGCGCGACGCCGGCGAACACGAGCCAGCGGGCGGTGAGGGTGAACCGTTCGGGCAGGAGCACGACGCCGAGCGCGCACACCGCCGAGCCGATGCCCATGATCCCGTAGAAGATGCCGGTCGCGTCGGCCTGCCCGAACTCCTGCATGAAGCGGGTGAGCGAGGTGAGCGAGGACCCGAAGAACAGCCCGATCGCCGTCATCCCGGTCACCGGCAGGAGCACGACCGGCCGCCGCACCCACGCGATGGGGTCCGGGGGCCGCACGGTCTCCCCCGCCGAGGCGACCGCCCGGTGGTCGCGGGCGTCGCGCAGGTGCCCCCGGGCGTAGCGCACGGAGGGGTGCACGGCGAAGGCGATGACGCCGAGCAGGGTGAGCGCGGCGGCGAACTCGAGCGGGACGACGACACCGAGCAGCACCGCGACGAACCCGGTGACGACGGGGCCGAAGACGAACACGAGCTCATCGGTCATCGACTCGTAGGACAGCACCGTCGAGGTCGCCTTGCGGGCCCGGTGCCCGGTGAACTCGGCGCGGATCGCGTGGAGCCAGCGGGTGCGGACCATCGAGGAGGCCTGCGGGGCGGTGAGCCCGATGAGGAGGCCGGCGCCGAGCACGAGGGCGGTGGGCGCCTCGGCGCGCAGTGCGGCGGCGAGGCCGAACAGGGCGAGCGTGTTCGCGACCGCGGCGATGAGGAGGACGATGCGCTGGCCCCAGCGGTCGGCCGAGGCGCCGAGGACGGGCCCGGAGATCGCGGTGCCCACGCCGACGAGGGCGGCCGTGACCCCGGCGAGGGTGAAGGACTCCCGGGTCGAGGAGACAGCCGTCATGACGGCGACGACCGACATCGCGAAGGGCAGCTTGGCGATGAGCGCCAGGGGCAGGAAGCCCCAGCCGAACATGCGTCCGAGGGAGGTGAACACGATTGACTAGGCTACCGGCTATGAGGCTTACGACAGAATCAGCTCCCACCGCCGTCGCCGCCGACCTCGCGGAGTTCGTCACCGAGTCCCCCTCGTCCTTCCACGCCGCCGACGCCGCCCGCCGGCGGCTGACCGCGGCGGGCTTCACCGAGCTCGACGAGCGCGCGGAGTGGGATCTGCGTCCCGGCGGCAGGCACCTGGTGGTCCGCGACGGCGCGATCATCGCCTGGGTGATGCCCGGCGGGGCCGGGGGTGCCGGGGGTTCTGGCGTCGGGGGTGCCGGAGACGCCGCGGGCGCCGGCTCGGCCGAGGTGCCCGGGTTCGCCGTGCTCGGCGCGCACACCGATTCCCCGGCATTCAAGCTCAAGCCCCACACGGACTTCACCGTCGAGGGGAACCTCCAGGTCGGGGTGGAGATCTACGGCGGCCCGCTGCTGAACTCGTGGCTCGACCGCGAGCTGTGCTTCGCCGGCCGGCTCGTCACCGTCGACGGGGCCGAGGTGCTCGCCCGGACCGGGCCGATCGGCCGCATCCCGCAGCTCGCCATCCACCTCGACCGGCAGGTCAACGACAAGCTCGCGCTCGACCGGCAGCGCCACGTCCAGCCGGTCATCGGCCTCGAGGCGCTCACCGGCGGCGCCGGCGAGGGGACAGGCGTGCTCGGCGCGCTCGCCGCCTCGGCCGGGGTCGAGGCCGCCGATGTCGTGGCCTTCGACGTCGTGACGATCCCGGCCCAGGAGCCGGCACGGTTCGGTCTGCACGAGGAGTTCCTCGCCTCCCCGCGCCTCGACAACCTGTCCTCCGTGCACGCCGGGATCAGCGCGCTCGCGCTCGTCGAGCCGGCCGGGCTCGACTCGATCCCGCTCGTCGCGGCCTTCGACCACGAGGAGGTCGGCTCGGAGACCCGCTCGGGGGCGAGCGGACCGTTCCTCGCCGATGTCACCGAGCGGATCATCGCCGGCATCGTCGCCGGGGCTCCGGCCGGCGCCGGGCCGGGTGCCGGGGAGTCCGGTCCGGTGGGCGCCTCGGGTGCGGATGCCGCGGGCGGCAGTGGCATCCGGGAGGCGAGCGCCCCGGGTGCGGGGCGCGTGCGCGAGGCGTACCTGCGCGCGCTCGCCCGCTCGGTGTGCGTGTCGTCCGACGCCGGGCACGCGGTCCATCCGAACTACCCCGAGCGCCACGACCCGGTGAACCGGCCGCGGCTGGGCGGCGGGCCGCTGCTCAAGATCAACGCCCAGCAGCGCTACGCCACGGATGCCGTGGGCACCGCGCGGTGGGCGCGGGCGTGCGCGGCGGCGGGGGTGCACTACCAGGAGTTCGTGTCGAACAACGCGATGCCGTGCGGGTCGACGATCGGTCCGCTCACCGCGACGCGTCTGGGCATGACGACCGTCGACGCCGGGATCGCGCTGTGGAGCATGCACTCCGCGCGCGAGATGTGCGCGGTGTCCGACGTCCACGACCTGTTCCGCGTCGCGCACGCCTTCCTCAGCGGCCGCTGAAAGCCCGCGCGGGGCGGCTCTGCGGTGGGAGCAACGCTGCGCAGGGAGCGGTGCCGCGTGCCCGCCGGGAATGATCCCGGCTGGGACCGGGGCGGCGGAGGGCTGGGAACAGCGACGGGTTCAGCGACGTGACTCCCGCTCCGCCTCCTCCTCGAGTCGGAGCCACTCCGGCTTCCACGCGCGGGGGATCCTGTAACTGAAGCTCCACCCGACGTTCAGCAGGACGACGACGGTGCCGAGGAACACCCAGTGCCAGAGCGGTTCCATGGGAGGCTGCACGGAGGTGAGAACGATTCCGTAGAGCGCGAGGACGGCGATCGCCGCCGCCTGCGGCACGATGGCGGCAGGAAGCCCCCAATAGGGACCCTGGAAATTTCTCCGCCTGGGCCTCACCCGCCGCCACCCCTCATAGAACCCGGAGTACGCGACCCAGGTGAGAATGATCATCGCGGTCGGCAGCCCGAATCCGATGAGGACGAGCAGCCCGATGAAGGCCGAATCGCTCACCGGGAGTCCTTGAGGGCGCACATGACGTCGTTCGCGGTGGGGTTGGCCAGCTGCGCATTGCGGGTGAGGACCACGGGGGTGGCGAGCGCGCCGTCCATGAGCGCGCGGACCTTCGCCGCGGCGGTCTCATCGCGGTCGACGTCGATGAACGCGAACCGCCCGTCGGTGTTGAAACGGCGCATGAGGGCGCGGCTGCGCGGGCAGTCGTCCTGCCACAGGACCACCGCGCGGCCCGGCGCCAGCAGGTCGTCCGACCAGGGCGTGTGCGGCTTCCGGTTGAGGACGAAGAATGCCAGCACGAAGGAGAGGATGCCGAGGACCACGAAGAGCCAGCCCAGGACGCTGCCCGGGTCCGTGGCGAGCCGGATCACACCGGATGCGGTGAAGAGCAGGGCGGCCGCGAGCTGCAGCAGGTTCGTCATGCGCATGGGGACAAGCCTACGGTCACGGCGGTTCGCGGCCGCCTGGGGGTGGCGCGCTCACGCAGATGCGACTGTTCTTTCTGTCGACAAGCGAATTCCCCTGCACACGACCGTCGATGCAGCTGATTCAGACGCCGTGGGGAGAAAGAGCTGCATCGAGCGGCGGGGCGGTCTCAGGGGGCGGGGTCGCCGAGCAGCTCGCGGAGGTCCTCGGGGGCGGAGTCGGGGAGGACCCGGCGGCCGACGACCGCAGTGGGCGTGAACCGGTTCCCGCGGTTGAGCTCGCGGACCCGGGTATCGGCGTCCTCATCAAGATGGATGTTGACCCAGGTGATCCGCTCGTCACCGGCGAGGGCGCGGAGCAGGGTGTGGCAGTGGGGGCAGCCGTCCTTCCAGTAGACGACCGCCGCCGAGGTGTCCTCGAGTTCGGGGGACCACGCCGTGTGCGGCCGAGGGCCGCTCATCCGGATCGCGAAGATCGCCAGTCCGGCCGCACCGGCGAGCAGACCGGCACCGGCGGCCGGCCGGTCGACGAGGAACGCCGCCGTCCCGGCGAGGGCCAGAACGGCGGCGAGGGTCCAGAGGAGCCGACGAGGGATGCGCACGGCACCAGGCTAGCCGGACCCGGCCCGGATCAGCGTCCGGCGGCGAGGATCCGGATGGCCTCGGCGGCGCGCGGCGCCTCGACCTCGACGGTGTACTCGGAGGCCTTGAGCGACTGGACCGAGCGGAAGCTGCGGGCCTTGCCGTTGATCGCGAAGGCGATGAGGCCGAAGATCAGACCCCAGACCGCGCCGAGCGCGATCGTGGAGAGGAGGACGGAGAAGAAGCCGATCCCGGCGACGAAGAGGGCGAAGACGAGCCCGAGCAGCAGTCCGATCCAGGCACCGGAGAGCGCACCGAACCCGGCGGCCTTGCCCCAGGTCATGTTCCCGGTGACGTGCTCGACGGTGGTGAGGTCGTGCCCGACGATCCGCACCGTGCTCACCTCGAAGTCGGAATCCGCGAGGAGATCGACGGCGTTCTGGGCCGGCAGGTAGTCGTGGAAGCGGGCGACGATCTCGCGGGGGACGGGCTGCACGGTCTGCCCGGTCGCAGGCGACTGCGCGAGGTGCGGGGCGGGGTCCTGTCCGGCAGCGGGGTGTCCTGCGGGAGTCCCGGTGTTCTCGGTCATGCTGTCCTTTCGGTCGAGGGCGCGGGCGCGGATGGTCGTCCGATCCGGCTGGGCGAGGCGAGCACCTCGGGGATTCCGATCGCGCACCGTCCGCGCTAGAATGATTTGATCATACCAACCAAATCTCCGGGAAAGCTGAGCACGATGCCCGAGTCCCCCCGCACCGCCGAGGTCCTCGCCTCGCTGCGTCATGCGCTGACCTCGATCGAGCGCTGGGGCAGCCGGCGCGCCACCTGGGAGCGCCTGAGCGGCGGTGCGGCCTCGCTCACCCGCACCGATGTGTGGCTGCTCGAACGCATCGCCGACTGCGGACCGGCCCGGATGTCCGCGCTCGCCCGCTGGCAGTCGGTGGATCGCTCGACGATCACCGCCCAGGTCAACCGCCTCGAGAGCAACGGACTCATCACCCGCGGCCCCGACCCCGCAGACCGGCGCGCCGTCCAGGTGGACCTCACCGCGGACGGGCACGCGGTGATGCGCGAGCACCGGTCGCGCCTCGCAACGACGATGGAGGACCTCACCGCCGCGTGGCCGGCGGCCGATGTCACCGAGTTCGGTCGACTCCTCTCCCGGTTCGCCCGCGCCCTCGACGACGATCTCGCCGACCGGGCCGACTGACACCGGACCCGACCCAGCCCGACGCACCGGTCCCACCCACGCGCACCCGATCCATCAGGTCGCCCTGCCGCCGGACGCACCACCCGCGTCATGACCCGACGTCATTCGATCCCGACCCCCGGAAACCGCTCTTCCCACACCCCTTGGAACCGGCCCGATCCCCGCTAGCATGAGGGCATGGAATCGGTTCGCTCACACCTCAACGAATACGTGACGACGGTGGGGAAGTCGCCGATCAGAGCCCTGTTCGAGCTCTCGTTCGACCCCACCCTCATCAGCTTCGCCGGCGGCAACCCCGCCTCCGAGCTGTTCGACGTCGAAGGACTGACGAAGTCCTTCACCCACATCATGGAGACCGCCGGTCAGCGGGCCCTCCAGTACGCCTCCACCGACGGGGAGCCCGAGATGCGTCAGGCCGCAGCGCTGCGGACCACGCAGATGGGAGTGCCGACGACGGCCGCCCAGGTGCTCATCACCTCGGGCTCGCAGCAGGGGCTCGGCCTGCTGAGCCAGACGCTCGTGAATCCCGGCGACGTCGTGCTCGTCGAGAACCCGTCCTACGTGTCCGCGCTCCAGGCGTTCGGGCTCCAGGGGGCGGAGTTCAAGCCGATCGACACCGACGAGGGCGGGGTCGTGCCCGAGGCGCTCGACGCGGCGATCCGGCAGTGGAAGCCCAAGGCCGTCTACATGATCCCGACGTTCCAGAACCCGACGGGCGTGACGATGCCGGAGTCCCGCCGCCGCGCGATCGCGGACATCATCGCCGCCCAGGACACCTGGCTCATCGAGGACGATCCGTACTCCGAGCTCCGCTACACCGACGAGCAGCAGATCCCGATCAGCGCGGACCCGCGGCTCGACGACCGCGCATTCCTCCTCAACACGCTGTCGAAGGTGCTGTCACCCGGGTTGCGGGTGGGCTGGATCCGGGGGCCGGAGGAGATCCTCGAGCGGATCAGCGTCGCCAAGCAGGCCAATGCCCTGCAGACCTCGACGGTGGACCAGCTCGTCGCCGCACACTACCTCGAGAGCAACGACCTCCAGGCGAAGCTCGACCCGGTGAGGGCGGAGTACGCCCGCCGGCGCGATGCGATGCTCACCGGGCTCCGCGAGGTCCTGCCCCCGGGCTCCGCGCTGACCGAACCGGAGGGCGGCATGTTCGTCTGGGCGCGTCTGCCGGAGGGCTTCGACGCCTCCGCGCTCGTGTACGACGCGATCAAGGCCGGCACGATGTTCGTCCCGGGCGCCCCGTTCTATGTCGCCGACCCGGACCCGCGCACCCTCCGGTTCTCCTTCGTGTCGAACACCCCCGAGGTCACCCATGAGGGGCTCGCCCGCCTGGCGCCGGTGTTCGCCGGTGCCTGAACGGCCCGATCCCGAGCCCGAGGTGCGGGCCGGGTCCCCGGGTCCGAGCGCCGAGGTGCCCGCCGGGGACCCCGACCCGCGCGCGACCTCGGCCGCCGGCGACTGGCTCAACGTGCCGAACGCGATCAGCGTGGTGCGCCTCGTCGTCCTCGTGCCGGTGGTGATCTGGCTCATGAGCATGCCGGAGCACCGGATCGCGGCGACGATCGCGCTCGCGGTGTTCGGTGCCACCGACTGGATCGACGGCTTCTGGGCGCGACGCTTCGGGCAGGTCACGCGGGTCGGTGAGATCCTCGACCCCGTCGCCGACCGGCTGGGCATCACCCTCATCTGTGTGGCGATGACGTGGTTCGGCATCCTGCCGCTGTGGATGCTCGCCGTCATCGTGCTCACCGACGTGTTCCTCGGGATCGTCGGCACCGTCCGCCTCGATGCGACCGCGACCTCGCACGTGAGCTGGCTGGGGAAGGGGCGGACCGCGCTCATCATGACCGGGCTGCCGGTCCTCCTCCTGTCGACCGCGAGCCAGCTGCCGGACACACCGCTCCACCAGGTCGGCACGTTCCTGCTGTCGGCGGGTGTGGTGCTCCACCTCGCGGCCGGCGTCGACTACGCCATCCGCCTCATCCGCACCCCCCGGAGCCGCACAGCTTCCCGAAGCTGACTCACTCCCCGGGGCCGCACACCCGCCCCACATGCGCGGTCTGCCCATCGACCTGCCACATGTGCTCGATCAGCACGTCGACCTGTCACGTGCGCTCGAGAATCCCCGCTGAGATCGAGCCGGAGTGACAGGTCGACGGAAGGGCGCGAGCACACCTGACGGCTCGATGGCTCAGCGCAGCCGCCGCTGACCGTCTCTCACCGGTGCAGTGCCGGCTGCGCGGCCCCGCCCTGCGCCTCGACCGTGAGCTTCTGCACCTGCCCGAAGGGGTTGAGCTCGAGAGCGACCGTGCGGGTTGCATCTGGTCCATGCACCGTCCAGCGCGCCCGGGTGGGGCTCCGCCACACCACATCCGGCACCCCCGCCGAGGCGCCCTCTCCGGCACCGTGCCTGTGCTGGGTCGCCGTGTCCGGCACGGCCGGGGGATCCCCCGCTGCATCGGCGGTGCCTGAGCCGGATCCGGCTGAGTCGGAACCACCCGCCTCCGGACCGCCCACCTCGGCGCCGGCCTCGCCCGTGGCGGCGAGCACGGCGTCGAGGACCGCGCGGCGCTCCGCCCGCGGCACGTCCAGGTCCATGTTCGGGCTGAACAGCGCATCCGCCTCGGCGTCGTCCCAGGCCCGGAGGAGCCGCTCGACCCGCTCCGCGACTCGGCGGGACTCCGCGGCGACCGGCAGCTCGACGCCGAGACGATCGACGAGCGGCTCGCTCGATGGCGCCGGCCGCTCGCCCGTGGGTGCCGCTGCCCGCTGCTCCTCGGCCTCGGCGGTCACCGCCGGCTCGGTGCTCTCCCCCGTCTCGGCACCGGCCTCCGTTGCGGCGGACACTGCTGCTCCCGGCTGCCCGGCAGGGTCGCGGTCGCAGCCGAGTGCGGTGACGCACGCCTCGGCGGCGCCGGTGGCGATCGTGCGGGCCGGGAAGTACGTGATATCGCCGAACACGATGACGGCGGAGCGCGTGGCCGGGTGCCAGCGCATGTGCGAGCCGAAGCCGGGGTACCCGCCGGAGTGGTGGACGAACTCGCCGAACACCGGGTCGGTCGAGGAGTGGAGGCCGCAGCCGTAGGAGTTCGCCGACGGCCCCCCGGCGGACGCATCGATCCCGATGAAGCGCTGCGGCTGCTGGATGTCGCGCAGGGGGCGCGCCCACGGGTCGGCTCCCGCGCCATCGCCCGACTCCTTCGCAGGACCTGCGGCGGTCACGGGCGCGCTCGCATCGAGCAGCCTGCCGATCCAGGCCGCGATGTCCGGCACCGTCGACCACAGTCCGCCGATCGCGGAGAAGGCGCCGGGCCGCGTCGGGACGAGATCCTCGAGGCCGCCGTCCGCAGTCCGTCGGAATCCGGGCACGACCGCCGCCGGAGGGAGCGCGGCGACGTCGAACCCAGACGATTCCAGGCCCAGCGGCCTGAGGATCTCCTCGGCGACGACCTCGGTGTAGGGCCGGCCCGTCACCTCCTCGATGACCCGCCCGAGCAGCGCGTACCCGAGGTTCGAGTACTCGTACCCGGTACCGGCGGCGAACCGCCGCAGCGGCGACCGGGTGACGAGCTCGCTGAATTCTGCTGCGGTCATCGCCTCGAGCCGGTCCGCCCAGGGGTCGTCGGTGGGCAGGCCGCCGGCCATGGTCAGCGCGTCGCGGACGGTGATCGCCCGGATCGGGGCACTCGCCTCCGGCACGAACTCGGCAATCGGATCGTCGAGGTCGAGGCGCCGGTGGGCGGGGATCGCCCCGTACCGGATCCCCAGCACCGCGGCCGCGGTGAAGGACTTCGTCATCGAGGCGATGCGGAACGCCCGGTCGAGGTTCTCCCCGTCGACCAGCCGGCCGTCGAGCACGAGCCCCCAGGCAACCTCGGGCGCCGGATGCGCGGCGAACGCCTCGGCGAGGTGGGCGCGCACGGCGGCCCGCGCCCGCGCCTCGGCACCTGCTCCCGCGCCGGCCAGCGGACCGTCACCGGGCACGGCGCCGGCCGCCTCGGCTGCGGTCAGGCCCTCCCCCGCGTTCACTCCGACTCCCGTCGCTGCGCCTCGACCTCGTGGCGGTGGAGGTGCTCGTAGGAGTCGCCGAGCAGCGCGCGGAGCGCCTCGGTGCGCGGCTTGGCGCGGGACACGGCGTAGAGGACGATGCCGAGCACCATCCACACGCCGAGGATGATGTACTCCGCCGGCCACACGAGCGAGGCGCCGGTACCGGGCACGATCGCCCAGACGATGACGAGCAGCGCGCCGATCGCGCCGACCGCGGGCAGGAACCACAGGCGCGACACGTAGGGGCGCTCGAGCTCGGGATAGCGGCGCGGCAGGAGGTACTTCGCGATCACGACCATGCACCACACGATGCCGAGGTACACGCCGCCGGTGTCGAGGAACCACACGACCGCGCCCGGGCCCAGCCAGCCGAGGCCCAGGGTGACGGCGGCGGTGAAGATCAGGCTGATGTGCGGGATGCGGCGCTTCGGGTGGATCGCGGCGAGCTGCGCGGGCAGGAGGTTCGCCCGGCCCATCGCGACGAGGATCCGCGAGCTCGCGACGAACAGGCCGAGGAAGCTCGTGAGCAGGCCGAGGAAGGCGATGAGGTACGCGCCGATCCCGAGCAGCGGGAAGCCGGCGGCGTCGAAGGCGGAGACCGTGCCGAGGTCCATAGCGGCGATCTCCTCCCATGGGTGCACCCAGGCGGTGGCGGCGAGCACGAGGCAGTAGAAGCCGCCGGCGCCGAGCACGGTGATGACGACCGTGCGGCCGATCTTTCGGGCGGAGATCCGGGCGTCCTCGGCGAGCACCGCGACGAGGCCGAAGCCGGCGAGGAAGGTCATGCTCGGGACCACGAAGCGCAGCGTGTCGGCGATCGCCGAGTTCTCCGGGTGGTAGGCGGGGAAGAAGTTGTCCGGCGAGCCGGTGGTGAAGCCGACGACGACGAGCGCGGCGCCGATGACGATGATCGCGACGAACAGCGCGAGCTGCACCTGCGCCCCGACCTCGATGCCGAACCAGTTGAGCGCGAAGAACAGCACGGTGAGCACGACGCCGACGAGGAGGACGGGGAGGTACACCGTCTCCCCGTTGATCGTGTAGAGCGGGATCGTGTTGAACACGGGGAAGAAGTTGCCGAGCAGGTACCCGAACGCGGTGACGTAGAACGCGAGCGAGGACACGTAGGCGCCGAGCAGCATCCAGCCGGTGAAGAACGCCGGCCCGCGGCCCATCGAGGTGTAGGAGTAGACGACCTCGCCGCCGGCGCGCGGGAACGCGGTCGTGAGCTCCGAGTAGGCGAGCGCCACGCAGGTCGCGAGCAGGACGCCGATCGCCAGGCCGAACACCACGCCGCCGGAGCCGTAGGAGTCGAACAGCGTCGAGTTCGTGTAGATCCAGCTCGACCCCACCACTCCGGCGACCCCGAAGGCGAGGAGCTGGAACACTCCCAGGGACTTCTTCAACTCGGCCACGTGCGTTCTCCTCGCTCTGCGGTCGGCCCGCGCACCGCACCCGAGGCGCCCCGCGGCGCCGGTGCCCGCGCCGGCTCGACCTGTCTCACCAGGACGATCGTCCTGCTCAGGTCTCGATCTTCAAAGGCTTGCCCAACATACCTTTGAGTGACCCGGAGCACAAGCCCCGGGGTGAAGCATAGACTTCTGCGCATGACTGCTGTTGCGTGCTACCAGGCCACCGCCCCCGACCAGCCCCTGACCAAGGGCACCCTCGACCGGCGCGAGCTGCGGGCCGACGACGTGATGATCGAGATCGAGTTCGCCGGAATCTGCCACTCCGACATCCACACGGTGCGGGACGAGTGGGGCGGGTGCCGCTACCCGATGACGCCCGGCCACGAGATCGTCGGCCGGATCTCCGAGCTCGGCTCCGCGGTCACCGACTTCGCGCTCGGCGACCGGGTGGGTGTGGGCTGCCTCGTCGACTCCTGCGGCGAGTGCGCGCAGTGCGCGGCGGGCAACGAGCACTACTGCGAGACCGGCTCCGTGGGCACGTACAACAGCACCGACCGGGTCGACGGCTCGGTGACGCAGGGCGGCTATGCCACCCACATCCCCGTCAGTCGCCGCTTCCTCATCCGCATCCCCGAGTCCCTCGACCCGGCCGCGGCGACCCCGCTGCTGTGCGCCGGCATCACCACCTACTCGCCGCTGCGCAAGTGGCAGGCCGGGCCCGGCTCGCACGTCGCCGTCGTCGGCCTCGGCGGGCTCGGGCACGTCGCGGTCAAGCTCGCCGCGGCGATGGGCGCCCGGGTGACGGTGTTCTCGCACTCACTGGCGAAGGAGGACGACGGCCGCCGGTTCGGTGCAGCGGACTACGTCTCCACCGCCGAGGACGGCTTCCACCGCGCCCACCGGGGCGAGTTCGACCTCATCCTCAACACCGTCTCCGTCCCGCTCGACACCGACACCTACCTCAAGATGCTCCGCCCCGAGGGCGCCTTCGTCCTCCTCGGCCTGCCGCCGGCGCCCCTGTCGGTGCAGCCGGGACTGCTCATCGGCGGTCGGCACACGGTCGCCGGCTCGAACATCGGCGGCATCCGCGAGACGCAGGAGATGATCGACTTCTGCGCCGAGCACGGGATCACCGCGGAGATCGAGCTCATCGACGCGGACGCCATCAACGACGCCTACGACCGGGTGGTCGATTCCGCCGTGCGCTACCGGTTCGTCATCGACGCCAAGACCTTCTGAGCCGCTGACGAGGAGAGCGACGGAGCGCGACCGCGCACGCCGAGGCGCCGGAGCACGCTCGGCTGCTCATCCGCGCTCCGCAGCCCCCGCGGTCTCCCGGCGTGAGGCATCGTCCTGCTCGGCGGTCGGCGCGAGGTTCTGCGGATCGAGCTCGGTCCGGCGCAGCAGCTGCGCGTTGAGGGCGACGATGATCGTCGAGAGCGACATGAGGATCGCACCGACGGCCGGGGAGAGCACGAAGCCGAGGGGCGCGAGGACACCGGCGGCGAGCGGGACGGCGAGCACGTTGTAGCCGGCGGCCCACACGAGGTTCTGCATCATCTTCCGGTAGCTCGCGCGGGACAGATCGATCATCGAGAGCACGGCCCGCGGGTCGTTGCCCGCGAGCACCACGCCCGCGGACTCCATCGCGACGTCGGTTCCGGCACCGATCGCGATCCCGACGTCGGCGCGGGCGAGCGCCGGCGCATCATTGACCCCGTCGCCGACCATGGCGACGGACCGCCCCCGGCCCTGGAGATCCGCCACTGCGGAATCCTTGTCGTGCGGGAGGACGTCGGCGAACACCTCGTCGATGCCGAGTTCCCGGCCGACGGCCTCGGCGACCTGTCGGGCGTCGCCGGTGATGAGCGCGACCTGGACCCCACGGTCCCGGAGCGCCTTCACCGCGGCCTGCGATTCGGGCCGGACGGCGTCCTCGAGGGCGACGGCGCCGATGACGCGGTCGTCGGCGATGACGTGGACGATGCTCGCTCCGCGCCCGGTCCACTCCTCGATCCGGTCGGCGAGCTCCGACGGCGACTCGAGTGACATCTCCTCGAGCAGGTTCGGTCCCCCGACCGCGACCTCGGTCCCGTCGACCTGGGCACGGACCCCGCGCCCTGCAGCCGACGAGAAGTCGCTCCCGGTCAGCGGGAGCCCGGCGGCATCGTCGTATTCGGCGGCCGCGGCGGTGATGGCGCGGGCGACCGGGTGCTCGCTGCGCGCCTCGGCCGCGGCGGCCAGGGCGAGGACCCGCCCGTCGTCGAGGCCGTCGACGGAGGCGACCGCCGCCACGGTGTGCGCACCCCGGGTCAGGGTGCCGGTCTTGTCGAACAGCACGGTGTCGATCGACCGCATCCGCTCGAGGGCGATCCGGTCCTTGATGAGCACCCCGGCGCTCGCGGCGCGCTCGGTCGAGATCGCGATGACGAGCGGGATGGCGAGGCCGAGGGCGTGCGGGCAGGCGATGACGAGCACGGTGACCGTGCGGACGACCGCCTCGTCCGGGAAGCCGATGAGCAGCCAGACGAGGAAGGTGATGATCCCGGCGCCGAGCGCGAACCAGAACAGCAGCGCGGCCGCCCGGTCGGCGAGCGCCTGGGCGCGGGAGGAGGAGTCCTGCGCCTCGGAGACGAGCCGCTGGATCCCGGCGAGCGCGGTGTCGTCCCCGGTCGCCTCGACTTCGATGCGCACGGAGTCGTCGACCGCGACGGTGCCGGCGACGACGGTGTCCCCCGCGGCGCGCGGCACGGTCCTGGATTCTCCGGTGATCATCGATTCATCGAACTCGGCATGGCCGTCGACGATCCGGCCGTCGGCCGGGACGCGCCCACCGGAGCGCACGAGGACAATGTCACCGGCGGCGAGCTCGGCGACGGACACGGTGACGGTCCCGCCGTCGACGACCTTCTCGGCGTCGTCGGGCAGGAGCTCGGCGAGCGCATCGAGTGCGCCCGATGCCGCCCCGAGTGCCCGCATCTCCATCCAGTGGCCGAGCAGCATGATGACGACGAGCAGGGCGAGCTCCCACCAGAAGTCGAGCTGGAAGCCGCCGACCCCGAGGCTGGTGATCCACGAGGCGACGAAGGCGACGGTGATCGCCATCGCGATGAGGAGCATCATCCCGGGCCTGCGGGACCGGAGCTCGGAGATCCCGCCGGTCAGGAAGGGCATCCCGCCGTAGAGGTAGATCACCGTGCCGAGCACCGGGGCGACCCAGTGGGCGCCGGGGAACTCGGGCACGGACAGGCCGAAGAACCCGACGAACATCGGGCTGAAGGCCATGACGGGGAGAGCCAGCACCAGGCTCAGCCAGAACCGGCTCCTGAACATGGCGGCGTGATCCCCGTGTCCACCGCCGTGGCCCGAGTGGCCGCCGTGGTCGGAGTGGCCGCTGTGACCGGGCTGGCCGTGGCCGGAATGGCCGCGACTGGGATGGCCGTGACGGTCGGAATGCTCCTCGTGCGCGGCGTGGGCGTCCTGGTGACGGGCGTCCGAAGAACTCATGTGAACTCCTCGATCGTGTCGGGTGACTTCGCCCTTCGATCTTATACCCCCTAGGGGTATTGTGAACAGGGGGCTCCACAGTTCCGTCGGTCACGGTGCGCGCCCCGCGCCTGCAACAATCGGGGTGGAGCCGGAGAACGCATCCGCTCGCCACCCACCGCCGCAGAGGAGCACACCGACGTGCCGAACCCCGCCCTTTCCGAACCGATCCGCACCACCGACTACCACACGGCCGGGGAGCCGTTCCGGATCGTCACGGAGACCCCGCCCCTCTCCGCCCCCACCGTCGCGGACAAGCGGCTCGAGGCGATGGCGGACCCCGCGGTCGACGGGCTGCGCCGGCTGCTGTGCTCGGAGCCGCGCGGCCACGCCGACATGTACGGCGGCTTCATCACCGCACCCGATGACCCGGGCGCGCACTTCGGCGTGCTGTTCTGGCACGCGGACGGGTTCTCGACCGCTTGCGGGCACGGGACGATCGCGCTCGGGACCTGGGCGGTGGAGACCGGCCGGGTGCCCGTGGGAGCGGGCGGCACCACCGACGTCGTCATCGATGTCCCGTCCGGCCGGGTCACCGCCCGGGTGAGCACCGATGCCGAGGGGCGGGTCGCCTCGGCGGCGTTCGTCAACGTGCCGAGCGTCCACCTCCACTCCGGCGTCGAAGTGCACACGGGTGCCGGCACGGTGCCGGTGTCGATCAGCAGCAGCGGCGCGCTCTATGCGAGCGTCGACGCGACCGCGTTCGGGCTCCTTGTGGTCCCCGAGAACCTGCCCGAGTCCATCGCACTCGGCCGGGAGATCAAGGCCGCGCTCGACGGCACGGAGCTCGCTCAGCACCCGGAGGACGCGCGGCTCAGCGGCATCTACGGGGTGATCTTCGTCGAGCACCTGGGGTTCGAAGACGACGGCAGCCCGGTGCAGCGCAACGTCACGGTGTTCGCCGACGGCCAGGTGGACCGCTCGCCGTGCGGCTCGGGGACCGCGGCACGGATGGCGACCCTCGCCGCCGAGGGCGTGCTCCGCCCAGGCACCCGGCTCGTCCACGAATCGATCGTCGGCACGCGGTTCGTCGGCCGCATCCTCGAGCAGACGCACGCGCACGGGCTCCCGGCGATCGTGCCCGAGGTCACCGGCAGCGCCCACCGGACCGGGGAGCACACCTTCACCGTCGACCCCGCCGACCCCCTGGTCCCCGGCTTCACCCTCCGCTGAGGCCGGTGCCGGGGACGAGCCGGAGGGATAGTGCCGCGGCCCGCACCTCGGCCCCGGCTATCCGGGGCGTTCCGGCGCCACCCCAGTGCGGTTCCTCGGTTCCGGGTGCACTGCAGTGCGGATACTCACCGGTATCCGCACTGCAGTGACCCGGGAAGACCCCGATTCCGGGCTCGATCGGCCGCGCTGCGCTCAGTGTGCCCGTTCCTCAGCAGCGAAGGCCCGCACGCCGTGCCGCTGGGCGTGGAGGGCGGCGAGCCCGGTGCCGAGGAGCGCGAGCCCGCTGGCGATGACGGTGACGAGGACGTACCCGAGGCTGCCGGCGAGCCAGGTCATGAGCGCCCCGGACACATAGCTGAAGAGGATCGCGGTCGAGGCGAGCAGGGTGAAGTCGACGCCGGCGGATTCGACCCGCGAGTAGTCCATGTTCACCGTGTACACGACGGTCGATGCCGCCGCCATCGCCGCGACGTACAGGCACACCCCGGCGACCACGGCCAGCCGGGAACCGTCCCCGCCCATGAGCGGCAGCAGGCCGAGGGTCGCAGCGGCGGCGGCGATTCCGGTGGCGAGGATCATGGTGCGGCGGCCGAACCGGGCGAGGAGCCACCCGCTGCCGAGCGAGGCGGCGATCGCGGGGAAGCCGAGCACGATCCCCATGAGCACGCCGATCGCGGTGAGTGACCAGCCGGCGTCGACGAGCGCGACGGTGAGCAGGCCGTAGGCCGCGGTCACCCCACAGAGGAAGGCGGGCATCGCCGCGAGCGCCCAGAAGCGGCAGCCCGACTGGGCGAAGAGCGAGCGCATCGCCCGCACGGAGGCGCGCAGACCGTGGGCGGCGCCGGCGAACCCGGCCGGTGCCCCGGCGGAGTGCGGGTGGGAGCTCGCCGAACGGGGCAGGACCCCGGCCCCCCGCGGCAGAGGCTCCGCGAACCGGAGCACGAGGACGAGCGGGAGGAGGGTGAGCACGGTGAGCGTGACGACCGCGGCCGTCCAGCCGATCGCGTCGTACATGACGACGACGAGCCCGCCGCCGAGGATGTTGCCGAGCCACGACCCCGCCCCGGCGAGTCCGTTGGCGACCCCGCGGTGGCGGGCGTCGACGATCCGCACGGCGAGGGCGTCTGCGGCGATGTCCTGGGTGGCGCTGAGGAATGCGTAGGCGCCGATGATGAGTCCGAGCGCCCCGAGCTGCGTGGCGGGCTCGCGGATGAGGAGCAGTGCGAGGACGCTGAGCGCGAGCAGCGGCTGGACGACGAGGATCCAGTTCCGGTAGTGCCCCGTGCGGGTGCGTCCGACAGCGTCGACGAGCGGCGCCCAGAGGAACTTGAGCGCCCACACCGCGCCGATGAGCTGGAACGCGGCGAGCTGCGCGAGCTCGATCCCCTGCCGCCGCAGGATCGCGACGAGGCCGAAGTAGATGAATCCGACACCGACGTACTGGGCGGTGTAGAGGCTACCGAGGAGCGGGACGCTCGTGCGCAGCGGCGGGATGGGGAGGCCGCCGGCCGCGGTCGGCGCGGCGGACGGGGCATGCATGGTCATGCGATAAGGCTAACCTCATTTGAGCATGTTCGTGTAACCTAATTTCCGGAAACCCGATCCCGGGTGCCGCCGAACACAGAGGAGCCCGCCGCGATGACACCCCCGCCGAGGACCGTGAGCTCGACGCTCCTGTCTGCAGCGACCGCGGTCTACGGCCGCTTCATGGCGATCGCCCCGCCGCGCGAGGAGTACGTCCTCCACCGGCTCACCGTCACGGCGAACGTCGAGGTCGCCCCGCGCGTCCGACGGATCACCCTGGCCGCGGAGTCGCTGCGCACCTTCGTCCCCGTCGGACCCGACGAGTACTTCGCACTCATCCTGCCGCGCCCCGGGGTCGCGCTCGCGCTGCCGGCTCCCGAGGTCCTCCAGGTCGCCCGCGCAGTCCGCGACCTCCCGGAAGACATCCGACCCGACGTCCGCTGCTACACCGTGCGGCGGCACCGGCCGGGGCGCGGGGAGATCGACGTCGACGTCGTCACGCACGGGGACGCAGGCCCGGGGTCGGCCTGGGCACTGCGGGCGCGTCCCGGGGACGAGGTCGGTCTCAAGGAGGGCTCGGCGGGGTACCGCCGTCCCGCCGAGGGTCCCCAGCTGCTCGCCGCGGACGAGACCGCGCTGCCGGCGCTGGCCCACATCGCCGAGGAGCTGGCCGGCACACCCGACGCCGCGCGGGTCCGCGCCTTCGTCGAGGTCGACAGCATGGACTCCGTCGCCGACCGGCCGGAGTCGATCGACATCACCTGGGTGGTGCGCGGGTCCGCACGACCCGGCGATCTGCTCGCGGGGGCCATCTCCGAAGCGCTCGCGACGGGAGCGGACCACGGCACGGAGCCGGGTGCAAGATCAGGTGAGGGCAGCACGGCGGGCGCCCCGGACTTCACGAGCGCGTGGCTGTGCGGTGAGGGCGGCGGGGTCGCGCGGATCCGCAGGCTGCTGCTCACGCGCACGGCGCTCACCCGCCGCTCGGTGTTCTCCAAGGGCTACTGGCAGGCCGGCCGGCCCACCGAGTGATGCCGGCCCGCACCTCGACCCCGGCTATCCCAGCCGTTCCGGCGCCACTTCAGTGCGGTTCGTCGGTTCCGGGTGCACTGCAGTGCGGATACTCACCGGTATCCGCACTGCAGTGCACCGGGAGCGGCCAGGCGCCCCCCGCTCAGCACTCGACGACGTTGACGGCGAGCCCGCCGAGCGCGGTCTCCTTGTACTTGTCGCTCATGTCCGCCCCGGTCGCTCGCATCGTCGCGATGACCTCGTCGAGCGACACCCGGTGCTCGCCATCGCCCCACAGCGCCATCTTCGCGGCGTTGATCGCCTTGCCCGAGGCGATCGCATTGCGCTCGATGCACGGCACCTGGACGAGCCCGGCGATCGGGTCGCAGGTCAGGCCGAGGTTGTGCTCCATCGCGATCTCCGCGGCGTTCTCCACCTGCTGCACCGAGCAGCCGAGCACCTCGGCGAGACCGCCGGCGGCCATCGACGAGGCGGATCCGACCTCACCCTGGCAGCCGACCTCGGCCCCGGAGATCGAGGCGCGCTCCTTGTAGAGCACGCCGATCGCACCGGCGGTGAGGAGGAAGCGGACGATCGCGTCGGCGCGCGCCGCCTGTCCGCCCTCGACAACCTCGGTGACGTAGTTGAGCGCGTAGTAGAGGACGGCGGGGATGATCCCGGCCGCCCCGTTCGTCGGCGCGGTGACCACGCGCCCGCCCGAGGCGTTCTCCTCGTTGACCGCGAGCGCGATGAGGTTGACCCACTCCTGGTAGTACTTGGGGTCCTTGCCCGGGTCCTCGGCCTTAAGCCGGAGGAACCAGTCGTGGGCACGGCGGCGCACCTTGAGCCCGCCGGGCAGGTAGCCGGAGCGGTCGAGCGAGTTCATCGTGCACTGGTCCATCACCGAGTAGATGTGGAGCAGCCCGCGCCGGATCTCGTCCTCGTCCCGGCTCACCTTCTCGTTGGCGAGCATGACCTCCCAGATCCGCAGGTCCTCGCGGCGGCAGATCTCGAGGAGCTCCGCGGCGGTCTCGAACGGGAACGGCACGCCTCCTGCCTCACCGGATCCCGCCTCACCGGATCCCGCCTCACCGGATCCCGCGGCCGAGGTACCCGCCGGGCTCGTGCCATCGGCCGGCTGGGCCATGGCGGACGGATCGGAAGCGCTGTCCCCGCCCCGAGCATCGGCTCCGGCCCCGGCCTCGCCACCCGCCGCGAGCGCGGCGTCCTCGGTGGCGGACACGACGAAGCCGCCGCCCACGGAGTAGTAGGTCTCGTGGGCGATCTCCTCGCCGCCGGCGTCGAGCGCGCGGAGCTCGAGCGCATTGGGATGGCGCTCGAGGATCGTCAGCGGGCGCTGCCGCAGGTCGTCGATCCCGAAGGCGATCTCCTTCGCATCGGCCAGCCGGATGCACCCGGTGCTGCGCATCCTCTCGGTGCGCTCGACGATCTCATCGGGCTCGACGAGATCCGACTGCACCCCTTCGAGGCCGAGCAGGATCGCGTCGAAGGTGCCGTGGCCGCGGCCGGTCGCGGCGAGCGAGCCGAAGACGTCGACCTCGAGGGAGGCCACCTCATCGACCCGCTCGCCGATGAGCTCGGCGAAGCTCGCGGCCGCCCGCATCGGCCCCACGGTGTGGGAGCTCGACGGGCCGATGCCGACGGTGAAGAGGTCGAAGACGCTGATCGCCATGGGACGGCCCCGGATCAGGTGGTGGCTTCGGCGTAGGCGGCGGCGTCCATGAGCTCGCCGGCCGCGGACACGGCCACCTCGAACAGCCAGCCCTCGCCATAGGGGTCGGAGTTGATGATGCCGGGGTCGTCGGAGGCGGCCTCGTTGACCGCGACGACCTCACCGGTCACCGGCGAGTAGAGGTCGGAGACCGACTTCGTCGACTCGACCTCGCCGCAGGTCTCACCGGCGGTGATCGTGTCGCCCACGGCGGGCAGGTCGACGAACACGATCTCGCCGAGCTCGTCGGCGGCGACGGCGGTGATGCCGACCTTGACGGTGGAGCCGGTGACGGCGCCGGCGCTCGCGTTCACCCACTCGTGCTCGGCGGAGTAGGAGAAGTCCTGCGGGAGCTCGGGCAGATCTGCCATGGTGTGTCCTTTCGTGGATGCCGAGGCGGCCTCGGCGGTGCGATTGCGATGGGTGCGGGTGCCGACCGTCGGATGCCGCCGGCGAGCCGGTGACATCCGGCGACCCGGCCGGCCCGCGGACGGGCCGGCCGGTGCGTCAGTCCTGTTTGCGGGAGTAGAACGGCAGGGCGGTGACGGTGAAGTCGTTCGCCTTGCCGCGGATGTCGACGCTCACCGCGGTGCCCGGCTCCGCGGCAGCGGAGTCGAGGTAGGCCAGCGCGATCGGGTGGCCGAGCGTCGGCGAGGGCTGGCCCGAGGTCACGGTCCCCACCTCGCTCCCGTCGACGGAGACGACGGCTCCGGCGCGGGCGGCGCGGCGCCCCTCGGAGGTGAGTCCGGCGAGCACGCGGGCGGGTTCCGTGCCGGCGAGCTGTTCGAGCGCGGCCCGGGCCCAGAACTCGCTCTTGTTCTTCAGCGCGGCGGTGACCATCCGGCCCAGGCCGGCGTCGATGGGCGTGGTCTGCCGGCTGAGCTCGTTGCCGTACAGCGGCATCCCGGCCTCGAGGCGCAGCGAATCGCGGGCGGCGAGCCCGGCGGGCACGAGGCCGTGGCCCTCCCCAGCGGCGGTGAGCGCCTCCCACAGGCTGACGGCCTGCGGGTTCGGCAGGTAGAGCTCGAAGCCGTCCTCCCCGGTGTAGCCGGTGCGGGCGAGCATGACGTCGATGCCGGACACGGTGAGCGGCGCCCACGCGTAGTACTTCAGGTCCTCGATGCCGGCTCGGGCACCGGCGTCGTCCTGGGTGGCGAGCAGGATCGCCTCGGCGGCCGGCCCCTGCACCGCGATGAGCGCGGTGTCGCCCGACTCGTCGCGGACCTCGAGGTCGACCGATCCCGCGTCCGCGGTGCCTGCGCTCCGGAACTGCTCGGCGCGCTCGGCGAGCGCGGCCGCGACGGCCGGGGTGTTCGAGGCGTTGGGCACGACGAGGTACTCCTCATCGGCCATCCGGTAGGTGATGAGGTCGTCGATGATGCCGGCGGACTCGTCGACGATGACGCCGTACTTCGCCTTGCCGACCTTCATCGTCGAGTACGTCGCGAGCAGCGCGAAGTCGAGGAACGCCGCGGCCTCCGCGCCGGTCACCCGCACCTCGCCCATGTGGGAGAGGTCGAAGATCCCGGCCGCGTCGCGCACCGCCCGGTGCTCGGCGAGCTCGGAGCCGTACTTGAGCGGCATGTCCCAGCCGCCGAAGTCGGTGAAGCTCGCCCCCAGGGCCGAGTGGACGGAATGGAGCGGGGTCTGCCGCGGGCCGGTCGGCTTCCCGGCCTGCTGCGTGGTGTCGGCACTCATCGCTGGTCTCCCTCGGTCTGCTGATCGGTGGCGGCGGAGCCGCCGGCCCTGCCGGCGACGTCGGTGCTGCCGCCCGCGTCGTCGACATCGGCCGGGCTGGTGGCGGGCTCACCCGCGGAGCCCTCCGTCGCGGGCGCCTCGGTCGCGGAACCCGAGTCCGCGGCACCGGCGGACCCGGCGGGCTCCTCGGCGGTCTCGAACGCCTCGGGCGGCGGGCACGAGCACACGAGGTTGCGGTCGCCGTAGGCCCCGTCGATGCGGCGCACCGGCGGGAAGTACTTCGTGAGCTCGAGGCCGCGCACCGGGAACACCGCCGTCCTCCGTGAGTACTCGGCGTCCCAGTCGTCCATGACGCAGGTGGCGGTGTGGGGGGCGTTCTTCAACGGTGACTGCTCGTAGGAGTAGTCGGTGCCGATCGCGTCGATCTCCGCGCGGATGGCGCGCATCGCGGTGATGAAGCGGTCGAGCTCGCCCTTGTCCTCGCTCTCGGTGGGCTCGACCATGAGGGTGCCGGCGACCGGGAAGGCGAGCGTGGGGGCGTGGAAGCCGTAGTCGATGAGCCGCTTGGCGACGTCCTCGGCGGTGACCCCGGTGCGCGCCGTGATGTCGCGCAGGTCGAGGATGCACTCGTGAGCGACGAGCCCGGTCGCCCCGGTGTAGAGCACCGGGAAGGAGTCGTCGAGCTCGCGGGCGAGGTAGTTCGCGCCGAGCAGCGCGGTCTTCGTCGCCTCGGTCAGCCCGTCGGGACCCATGAGCTTCAGGTACGCCCAGCTGATCGGCAGCACGCCGGCCGAGCCGTGGACCGAGGCGCTCACCGGCAGGTGCGCGGTGTCCGGGTCCCCGGCGACGAGCGCGGGGTCGGTGGGGTCGCCGGGCAGGAACGGGGCGAGGTGCTCGCGCACCGCCACCGGGCCCACCCCGGGGCCGCCGCCGCCGTGCGGGATGCAGAAGGTCTTATGGAGGTTGAGGTGGGAGACGTCGCCGCCGAATTTGCCCGGCTTCGCGAGGCCGAGCAGCGCGTTGAGGTTCGCGCCGTCGAGGTACACCTGGCCGCCGGCGTCGTGGATCTTCTCGCACACCGTGCGCACGTCGGCCTCGAACACGCCGTGCGTGGACGGGTAGGTGATCATGATGCCGGCGAGGGTGTCGCGGTGCTTCTCGATCTTCGCGTCGAGGTCGTCGAGGTCGATCGAGCCGTCCTCGGCGGTCTTGACGACGGCGACGTCGAGACCGGCGAGCACCGCGGAGGCGGCGTTCGTGCCGTGGGCGGAGGCCGGCACCAGGCACATGCGGCGCGCGGGCTCGCCGTTGGCGAGGTGGTAGCCGCGGATCGCGAGCAGGCCGGCGAGCTCGCCCTGCGAGCCGGCGTTCGGCTGCAGGGACACCCGGTCGTAGCCGGTGACCTCGACGAGCATGTCCTCGAGCTCGGCGATGAGCTCGCGCCAGCCGGCGGTCTGGGACTCCGGGGCGAAGGGGTGGATGGTGGCGAACTCGGGCCAGGTGATGGCCTCCATCTCCACCGCGGCGTTGAGCTTCATCGTGCACGAGCCGAGCGGGATCATCGTCCGGTCGAGCGCGAGGTCGCGGTCGGCGAGCGTGCGCAGGTAGCGCATCATCATCGTCTCCGAGCCGTGCGAGTTGAACACCGGGTGGGTGAGGAACTCCGAGGTCCGCACGAGCGGTTCGGGCAGCTGCGGGGCGGCGACGTGGCCGGGGCCGAAGGTGCCCTGACCGGCGGTGTCGAACTCCGCCTCGTCGATCCGACCCGGGGCGCCGAGCGCGGCGAGCAGGGCGTTGGCGTCGACGACGGTGTGGGGCTCGCCGAAGGACACGCTCACGTGGTCGGCGTCGAAGCGACGGATGTTGATGCCGGACGCCTCCGCGGCGGCGACGGCTGCCACCGGGTCCGGGACGGACAGCGTGACGGTGTCGAAGAAGGCCTCGGTGACGACCGCCGTGTCCGGCGCCGCGGCGACCTGCTGGGCGAAGGCGTGGGCGAGGCGGTGGATGCGCGAGGCGATCCGGGTCAGCCCGGTGGGGCCGTGGTAGACGGCGTACATCGCCGCGCACACGGCGAGCAGCGCCTGCGCGGTGCAGATGTTCGAGGTCGCCTTCTCGCGGCGGATGTGCTGCTCGCGGGTCTGCAGGGCGAGCCGGTACGCGGGCTTGCCGTCGGCGTCCTTGGACACGCCGACGAGCCGGCCGGGCAGCATCCGCTTGAGCTTCTCGGTCACCGCCATGAAGCCGGCGTGCGGCCCGCCGAAGAACAGCGGCACGCCGAAGCGCTGCGCGGAGCCGACGGCGATGTCCGCTCCCTGGGCGGCGGGCTCCTGCAGCAGGGTGAGGGCGAGGAGGTCGGCGGCGAAGGTCACCAGCGCGCCGCGCTCCTTCGCCCCGGTGACGGCGGCGTCGAAGGAGCGCACCGCGCCCGAGGTGCCGGGCTGGGCGCACACGATGCCGAACACGTCCTCGCCGGCGAGGCCCTGGGACAGGTCGGCGATCCGCACCTCGAAGTCCATTGCCCGGGCGCGGGCGCGGACGACGGCGATGGTCTGCGGGTGGGTCTCGGAGTCGAGGACGACGACCGAGCCCTTCTTGTTCGCCCGGCGCATGAGGAGGACCGCCTCGGCGACGGCGGTCGCCTCGTCGAGGAGGGAGGCGTTGGCGATGTCGAGGCCGGTGAGGTCCTGGACGACGTTCTGGAAGTTCAGCAGCGCCTCGAGCCGGCCCTGGCTGATCTCCGGCTGGTACGGGGTGTAGGCGGTGTACCAGGCGGGGTTCTCCACGACGTTGCGGCGGATCACGGCCGGGGTGATGGTGTCGGAGTAGCCCTGCCCGATCATCTGCACGCGGCGCACGTTCTTCGCCGCGATCTCTTTGAGGCGGGTGAGCACCTCGGCCTCGGTGAAGGCCGGGGCGAGCGCGAGCGGGCCGTCCTCGGTGATCGTGGCCGGCACGGCCTCGGCGGCGAGCGCCTCGAGAGAGTCGTATCCGATGGCCGCGAGCATCTCCTCGACCTGCGGGGCGCGCGGGCCGATGTGGCGGTCGGAGAAGGGGCGCACGGTGTCGCCGGCGGGGGCCGAGGTGTGGGCCAGGGTCGAGGTGCGGTCCAGGGAACCAGCAGTCATGGAAGTCCTCACGGTGGTGTGCACGTCGGGGAGACGGACACAGGGTCGGGCACGGTGGTCCTCCCCGTTCTGTCAGCACCTCGCGCCAGCGGTCTGCGGAGACCACGGCGCGGCTCTTCCAGAGTCGCCTGCACGCATCGGTACTGGGCCTGAGAGTTTCCCGGGGAGGGAATTGCACCTACGGCGCCGCGGTGGGCCTCGGACCGGGGCCGCGCGCCTGCTGCGCAGGGCGGGGATTCCGGATCATCGACCGCACGGCTCTCCCGACACGTGTCATCACGGCTTATTCAACTGTGGGGTCCATCATAGCGGCCCGGCCGGGCGGCCGGAAGGAGCTGCGGAGCACCGGCCGCCGCTGGGGAGCACCCGCTCAGCCGGCCGGGAGCGGACTGTGGTGGTATCGGCGGAGAGTAGGTGCATCGACGCCCCCACACTCGTGCATATCCCCCACACTCCGCAGCCGGCGGCCGGAAGGAGCTGCGGCCGGGGGGAACCGCGGGCGCGGTTCAGCGGCTGTGGGCGACCTGCCCGCCGACGACCGTCATGAGCGGCCGGGTGTCGCGCACCCGCGCGGCGTGTTCGAACAGTGCCTGCTCCGAGGCGGCCTCGCCGGTCATCCCGTCGTAGCCGTCCCCGCGCAGCAGATCGTGGTCGAGGACGAGGAAGTCCGCGGCCATCCCGGCGCTGATCCGACCGGTGCGCGTCTCCAGGCCGGCGGCGTAGGCCGCGCCCGCCGAGTGCGCCTCGATCGCGGCGTAGGCGCTGATCCGGCGCTCGGGCTGAAAGGTCGTGGCCGGGTCGCCGGAGATGTCGGCGCGGGTCATCGCGGCGTAGATCGCGGCGAAGGGATTCGCCGGCTCGACGGGCCCGTCGGAGCCGAACGCCACCGTCGCGCCGGCCGCGGCGAGATCGCCCCAGGCGTAGGCGGCCAGGGACTCGTCGGGCCGCAGCCGGTCGAGGAGGTGGAGGTCGGAGATGCAGTGGCGCGGCTGCATCGAGGCGACGACGCCGAGCTCGGCGAAGCGGGCGACATCGGCGGGCTGGATGAACTGGGCGTGCTCGATGCGGTGGCGGAACACCCGCCCGAAGCTCCGCTCGGCCCGCACGGTGCGCTCGGTGTTCGCGGCCAGGGCGGACAGCACGTGGTGGTTGGCCTGGTCGCCGATCGCGTGGATCGCCAGCGAGATCCCGCGGTCGAGCGCCTCGGCGATCTGGCCGCGGAGCACGTCCTCGGTGGCGATCTGGATGCCGTGGTTGGGCTCCTCGCCCGCGGCGTGCGGGAACGGCGAGGACATGTAGCTCGTGTGGGAGCCGAGCGCCCCGTCGGAGAACAGCTTGAGGCCGCCCTGGACGTACCAGTCGTCGCCGCGGCCGGTGCGCCAGCCGGTGCGCTTGGCCCAGTCGAACTCCTCGAGCCGCAGGTACTTGACGACGCGCAGCCGCTGCTCGCCGGCGGCGCGGAGCGCCTCCCAGGTCTCCCGGGAGGCCTGGCCGTCGATGTCGTGGAGGCCGGTGAGGCCTTCGGCGAGCCACGAGTCCTGCGCCTTCCGCAGCCGGTCGACTCGGACCTCGAGCGGGAGGACGGGGATGATGCGCTCGACGAGCGTCGCGGCGTCCTCGCGGAGGATGCCGGTGGGGCGGCCGTGCTCGTCGCGGACGATCTCCCCACCGCGCGGGCTCGGGGTGTCGTCGTGGATCCCGGCGGCGCGCAGGGCCGCGCCGTTGCACCACAGGGTGTGGTAGTCGATCGTCCAGAGCGCCACGGGCCGGTCGGGGAACGCCTCGTCGAGGAGGGTGCGGTCGGGCTGCTCCGGCCGGTCCCAGGTGTTGAAGTCCCAGCGGCCGCCGGTCACCCAGACGCCCTCGGGCAGGGTGCGGGCGTGGGCGCGGACCGCCTCGATCGCCTCGTGCTCGGAGCGGACCCGGCGGAGGTCGATGTCGGCGAGGGTGTCGGCGTACATCCCGGCGTGGAGGTGCGCGTCGACGAGACCGGGGATGATCGTGGTGCCGCGGCAGTCGATCTCCTCGACGCGCACCGTGTCGCTCGCGAGATCGCGCAGCTCGCGGACGCTGCCGACCGCGAGGATCTTCCCCTGCGATTCGAGGATCGCGCGTGCGGTGGGGTTCGCGGGGTCGAACGTCGCCACATCGGCGTGGGTGAAGAGACGCATGGGGCCAGTCTACGGTCGAGGGCGCCCCCAGCGGCAGAGGGCGGGCCGGGTGGGGCGAGCTGCGGGGCGAGAGCAGGCGCCGGCCGGCGGGGTGCCCAGTCGGGCGGGCGTACACTGCGGGGCATGACCTCCGACCCCCGCCTCCACGACTCCCCCGCAGCCCCGGCCCGAGGCGGGTGGGCGGCCCGTCCGGACACGCGCCTCGGCGCCGGGCTGCGGATCGTCCTGCCGGCGATCTGGCTCGGTCTGCTCATCGGCATCTCCCTGCTCGAGGCGCCGCTGAAGTTCCAGGCGCCGGGCATCACGATCCCGCTCGGCCTGGGGATCGGGAGGCTCGTGTTCACCGCGATGAACGCCGTCGAGGTCGTCCTCGCCCTCGTGCTCCTGTTCGCGACCCTGCGGGCCGGGGTCGGCACGGTGCAGCGCGGACTGACCTGGGCGCTCACCGCGGTGCTGCTCATCAAGGTCGCCGGCATCCGGCCGCTACTCAACCGGCGCACGGACATGGTGCTCGCCGGCGTCGACGACGGCGGCTCGTCCTGGCACTACCTCTACATCGCCGCCGACGGCCTCCTCATCGTCGGGCTCGCCGTACTCCTCGTCGTCGCGGTCCGCGCCTCGGTCCGCCCGCTCAGCGCGCCGGCCGATCGCACTCCTGAGCCGGTCTGAGGCGCGGTCCGGCAGGGCACCGGCCGGGTCGGGCCGTCATTCCACCGGCGACTCCCAGCGCACCTCGTCCGGGGTCTTGTCCGGGCGCAGCCCGCGCCAGATCGGCTGTCGCAGCCGCCCCTCGGATGTGCGGCCGGAGTGCGCGACCTCGCCGACGAGCTTCGCGCTCACCCACGTCGCATCGCGGGAGTCCGCCGCGGGGACATCGCCGACAGCCGGGGTCCTGCGCGTGATCCGGTCGAGCTGTGCGCGCAGGTCGGCGAGCTCGGCTTCGGCGAATCCGCTGCCGACGCGCCCCGCGTAGGCGAGCTCCCCGTCCTCGGGCACTGCGAGGAGCAGGGAGCCGAGGGTCGAGGAGCGGCTCCCCTTCCCCGCCCGGTATCCGATGACGACCGCCTCCTGGTGGGCGTCGTGCTTGATCTTGATCCAGCCGCGGGACCGCCGGCCGGGCAGGTAGCGGTCGTCCGTCCGCTTGGCGACGATCCCCTCGAGGCCGAGCTCACGACTGATGTCGATCGCGGCGTCGACCGGCACGCCGAGGGCGACGGGCACCTGGATGCGGTCGCTGCCCGACCGCCCGTCCCCGCCCAGCAGCTCCTCGAGGAGTGCGCGGCGTTCGGAGTACGGGCGGGTGAGCAGACTGCCGTGCTCCGGTGAGCGGAGGAGGTCGAAGACGAAGAGGTGGGCCGGGGTGTCCTCCATCGCCCGCTCGACATCGCGGGGACGGGTGAGCTTCCCGCGGGTCTGGAGCAGCCCGAAGCTCGGCCGGCTGCTGCTGTCGAGGGCGACGATCTCACCGTCGACCACCGTGCCGGCGGGCACGAGCTCGGCGAGCGCGGCGAGTTCGGGGAAGGTGGGGAGCAGGTCGACGCCGTTGCGGCTGCGGAGCTCGACCCCGTCCTCCCGGACCCCGGCGATCGCCCGATAGCCGTCCCACTTCCCCTCGAACGCCCATTCGTCGTCGGCGTCGAGATCCGCCGGCGATCCCGCCGTCGCGAGCATCGGGGCCGGGAGGTCGTCGGTGAAGGGTGCCGCGGCCGCCGGCTGGTCCTTCATCAGCTGCATGAGCCAGCTGTCGCCGTCGGTATGGACGAGGACGTAGCGTCGGGGCACTCCCCCGAGCCCGCCGTCCGGGCGCCCGTCGAGCACGGCGATGATCTCCTCGCCCGCCCGCCACTTCTCGATGGCGATCGTGCCCGAGTCCCAGATCGTCACCTCACCGGCGCCGTATTCCCCCTTCGGGATCCTCCCCTCGAAGCGCGCGTACTCGAGCGGGTGGTCCTCCGTCTGCACCGCCAGCCGGTTGACGCCCGGCTCCAGGGGCGGGCCCTTGGGCACCGCCCAGGACACGAGCACCCCGTCGCGCTCGTAGCGGGTGTCGAAGTGGAGGCGGCTGGCGTGGTGCTCCTGGATGACGAAGATCGGCTCGGTGCCCGCGGAGCCCGCCGTCCGCCCGGCTTCCTCCTCGCCCGTCCCCCTGGAGCCGCCCCGCGCGGACCCGTGCGGTGCGGCCTCCGGCACCGGCTCCGGCGTCCGGGCGGCGTCCCGTCTGGCCCGGTAGGCGTCCAGCGCATCGGCCGAGCCGTCCGCTCGCTGGCCCTGCCCGAGATCGGCCATCGGGTCGAGGCCGTCGGCCACCCGGTCCATCACCTGGCGGTGGTCGAGCTGCGCCAGGCCCGGGTCGTCGAGCTCGTCCCAGGTGCGCGGCGCGGCGACGAACGGACGGGCCCGGCCGCGCAGCGAGTAGGGGCAGACGGTGGTCTTGCTCGCATTGTTCTGGCTCCAGTCGACGAGCACCCTGCCGCGGCGCAGCGACTTCTTCATCCGGCTCACCACGAGGTCGGGGTGATCGGCCTCGAGGGACCGAGCGAGCTCGTGGGCCACCTCGGACACCTGCTCCGAGGTCGAGGCGCCGTCGAGCCCGGCGTAGAGGTGGATGCCCTTCGACCCGGAGGTCACCGGCACCGACTCGAGACCGAGGTCGGTGAGGATGTCCCGGCACAGGCGGGCGACCTCGGCGCACTCGGCGAGTCCGAGCCCCGGGCCCGGGTCGAGGTCGAGCACCAGCCGGTCGGGATTCTGCGGGACGCCGTCCGCGTCGAACCGCCATTGCGGGACGTGGATCTCGAGGGCCGCGACCTGCCCCAGCCAGGCGAGCACTGAGGGCCCGTCGATGAGCGGGTAGGTGTTCGTGTGGTCGGAGTGCTCGAGGTCCTCCCGCGGCACCCAGCCGGGGGCGGAGTCCTCGAGGTCCTTGCGGAAGAACGGTGCCCGGGGCTCGGCCTCGGTGCCGACCCCGTCCGGCCAGTGCTTGCGCGTGACGGGGCGCCCGGCCGCCTGCGGGACGAGCACCAGCGCGATGGTGCTGAGGTAGGTCAGGACTTCGGCCTTCGTGGTCCCCGCGGACGGGTAGAGCACCTTGTCGAGGTTGCTCAGCGTCAGCTGCCGGCCGTCGACCGTGACCTTCTGCCGCTTCGCCATCCGTCCTCCTCCGTCGGGCCGCGCGTCGGGTCCCGGGGGCGGCGGATTCAAGGGGCCTTGTGGTCGCTCGGGTACTCGCTAGGCTGATGGAACAGCATCCTAGTGCTCGTGCACGCGTCCTGACAGGGGTGGAACATGAGAGCGATCTGGTCCGGAACGGTGTCCTTCGGCCTCGTCAGCGTGCCGGTCAAGCTGTATTCGGCGACCGAGAGCCACGATATCGATCTCCATCAGGTCCATGACGCCGACGGCGGTCGGATCCGGTACCAGCGGCGCTGCGAGGTGTGCGGGAAGACGGTCGACTACGCGCACATCGACAAGGCCTACGACGACGGCGAGGACACCGTGGTGCTCTCCGACGAGGAGCTCGAGTCGCTGCCGGCGGAGGCGGACAAGGAGATCGAGGTCGTCCAGTTCGTCCCGGACGAGCAGATCGACCCGATGACCTTCGAGAAGAGCTACTACCTCGAGCCCGCCGCGAAGTCGGCGAAGGCCTACATCCTGCTCCGCCGGACGCTCGAGGAGACCGCACGGACCGCGGTGGTGACGTTCGCGCTGCGCTCGCGGACCCGGCTGGCGGCGCTGCGCGTGCGCGACGACGTCATCGTCCTGCAGACCATGCTGTGGGCCGACGAGGTGCGTGATGCGGACTTCGACGCCGCCTCGGCCGAGGTGAGGATCAGCAAGCGGGAGATGGAGATGTCGCGTGCGCTCGTCGAGCAGTTCTCCGAGGACTACGAGCCGGAGAGGTTCGTCGACGAGTACCAGGAGGAGCTGCGGACGCTCATCGACGAGAAGCTCGACCAGGGGGACGCGCTCGACACGGACGCGACCTTCGGCCGCACCGACGACGAGGACGGCGGAGACGGCGAGGGCGGCGGAGACGTCATCGACCTCATGGAGGCGCTCAAGCGCAGCGTCGAGAAGCGCCGCGGCTCGCAGACGGGCGGCTCGCAGACGGGCGGCTCACAGGCGGGCGGTTCCCAGGCGGGCACCGCGGGGTCGGGTGCGAGTGCGAAGGGCTCGAAGTCGGGCACCGCGAAGAAGGGCTCGAAGTCGAAGAAGAAGAGTTCGGACTCCGCGAAGACGAGCGCGAAGAAATCCCCGCAGAAGGGCTCGAAGTCGGGGAGGAAACCGGCCTCGAAGAAGAAACCGGCCTCGAAGAAGAAGTCATCCGGCGCGAAGTCCTCGAAGAGCGCGTCCGGGACGAAGACGTCGTCATCGGCGAAGACGTCGAAGGCCTCGACAGCGTCGAAGAAGTCGTCATCGTCGAAGAAGTCCGGCGGGAGGAAGAAGTCGGCCTGAGGCGCGCCGGACCCCGACCTCCACGGCCACTTCCAGTGTGGTCCTTCCGCTCCACGGCCACTCCAGTGCGGTTCTCCCGTTCCACGGCCACTTCCAGTGCGGTCCTTCCGCTCCACAGGCACTCCAGTGCGGTTCTCCCATTCCACGGCCGAACCAGTGCGGTTTCGGCACCGGATCCGCACTGCGGTGACCCCCGAACCGTCCCCCGCACCCAGGAGGCTCAGAAGTACACGCCGATCCGGCGGCCGTCGACCTCGATGATGCGGATGTCCATGTCGTAGATGTTCGCCAGGCACTCCGTCGTCATGATGTCGCAGGAGTTCCCGGCGGCCACGATCTTGCCGCGCTTCATCGCGATGATCGAGTCCGAGTAGGTCGAGGCGAAGTTGATGTCGTGGATGACGATGACGATCGTCTTCCCGAGGTCGTCCGCGGCCCGCCGGAGCAGGCGCATCATGTGCGCCGAGTGCTTCATGTCGAGGTTGTTGAGCGGCTCGTCGAGGAGCACGAACTCGGTGTCCTGCGCCATGACCATCGCGACGTAGGCACGCTGCCGCTGTCCGCCGGAGAGCTGGTCGATGAACCGGTTGCGGAGCCCGCCGAGGTCGAAGTACTGGATGTGGCGCTCGATCTCGAAGGTGTCCTCCGGGGTGAGCCGGCCCTTCGAGTACGGGTAGCGGCCGAACGCCACGAGGTCCTGCACCGTGAGGCGCATGGTCATGTGGTTCTCCTGGCGGAGGATCGCCAGGTGCCGGGCCAGCCGGTCGGAGGCGACGGTCGACACGTCCATCCCGGCCACGGTGATCGAGCCGGCGTCCGAGGGCAGCAGGCGCGCGATCATCGACAGCATGGTCGACTTGCCCGCCCCGTTGGCGCCGATGATCGAGGTGACGCCCCCGGCGGGGATCGACAGCGTGACGTCGTCGACGACCACCTGGTGGTCGTAGATCTTGGTGACGCCGGACAGTTCGATCATGTGGTGCCCTTTCTGCGCAGCAGCAGGCCGATGAACAGCAGGCCGCCGACGAACTCGATGATGACGCTGAGCGCGGTGGAGAATCCGAGCAGGTGCTCCATGACGAACTGGCCGCCGACGAGCGTGATGACGGTGACGCCGATGACGAACGGCAGCAGCACCGCGTGCCGGTACGACCCGGCGAGCTGGTACGCGAGGTGCGCGACGATGAGGCCGAGGAACGTCGAGGGCCCGACGAGCGCGGTCGAGGCGGCGATGAGCACGGAGACGAGGAACAGCACCCAGACGGTGACCCGCTGGTGGCGCACGCCGAGGTTGATCGCGGTGTCGCGACCCAGGCCCATGACGTCGAGCGGGTTGCGCAGCAGCCACAGACCGGCGCACGCCACGGCGACGATGATCCCGGCCACCGGCACGATCTCGGCCTGGATGGAGTTGAAGCTCGCGAAGAAGGTGTCCTGGAGCACCTGGTACTCGTTGGGGTCCATGATGCGCTGGAGGAAGAGGGAGATCGACCGGAACAGGGTCGAGAGCACGATTCCGACGAGGAGCACGACCTGCAGGGACCGCCGGGCGCCGACGAGCAGCCAGGTGTAGAGCAGCATGCAGACGATGACCATCGCGATCATCTCCGCGAAGAAGCGTCCGGTGACGTTCCACAGAGCCAGTGCGGTCGAGCCGACGGCAAAGGTCAGCGCGGTCTGGATGAGCATGAACAGCGCGTCGAAGCCCATGATCGACGGGGTGAGGATCCGGTTGCCGGTGACCGTCTGGAAGGCGACCGAGGCGGTGCCGACGGCGGCCCCCACGATGACCATGCCGATGACCGCCGTGGTGCGCCGTTCGACGATGTACTCGAAGGCGCCGCGGATGTCCCAGAACACGAACGCGAAGCACAGCACGGCGGCGACGATGAGGACGACGGCCAGGCGCATGCCGGCGGGCATCGACTGCCGGGTGCGCCGCTCGGGCTCGGGGGTCTCGATGACGCCCAGGGCTGCGGGTTCAGTACTCACGCTTCGACCCCCAGAGGAGCAGGAACAGGAACAGGCCCGAGCCGAGGACGCCCATGGTCAGGCCGATCGGGATCTCGGCGGGGAAGATGATGATGCGCCCGACGACGTCGCACAGGAGCACGAGGCCGGCGCCGAGCACCGCGACCCAGGGCACGCCGCGCCGGACGTTGTCGCCGAACAGCAGCGTGACGAGGTTCGGCACGATGAGCCCGAGGAAGGGGATCGCACCGACGGTGACGACGACGACCGCGGTGACGAGGGCGACGATCGTCAGCCCGATCGCCATGATCTTCCCGTAGCTCATGCCGAGGCTCGTGGTGAAGTCCTGGCCGAGGCCGACGACGGTGAAGCGGTCGGCGGCGATGTAGGCGATGAGCGTGAGGATGCCGACGATCCACAGCAGCTCGTAGCGGCCCTTGAGGACGGCGGAGAAGTCGCCGGTGGTCCAGGCGTTGAGGGTCTGCAGGAGGTTCGAGCCGTAGGCGATGAAGGTCGAGATCGAGGCGATGACGCCGCCGAGCATGAGCCCGATGAGGGGGACGAAGAGGGTGTTGCGCAGCGGCAGCCGGGTGAGGATGAGGAGGAACAGCCCGGTGCCGAGCAGCGCCATCACGGACCCGGCGCTCATCTTGAGGAAGATCGAGGCGTTCGGGACCGCGAGGGTGATGAGGAGGAGTCCGAGGCTGGCGGACTCGACGGTGCCCGCGGTCGAGGGCTCGACGAACTTGTTGCGTGCCATCATCTGCATGATGAGGCCGGCGACGGCGAGCGCGGTGCCGGCGAGGATGAGGGAGACGGTGCGCGGGATGCGCGAGATGGCGAACACCTCGGCGGCCTTGTCCTGCCCGCTCAGCAGATCGGAGAGGGAGAACTCCGCGACACCGATGAAGAGGGACACGGCCGCGAGGGCGAGCACTCCCAGCACCGCTCCGATGAGCGTGATGGTGGAGAGTGCCCGCCCTCGCTTCTGCGTCTCGCAGAAAAGAGGCTCGGCGCTACGCACTGATCAGGCTGACTGCACTTCTTCGGCCATGTCGGACAGCGCCTGCGGTCCGGTGACACCGATGATGTACCAGGTCATGGGATCGAGGTAGATGATCCGGTCGTTCTGCGCGGCCTTCGTCTGCTTCACCAGGTCGTTGTCGAGGACCTGCTCGGCCGGCTGCGCACCCTCGGTGCCCTTGGCGGCATCGGTGTCGACGACGAAGATCGTCTCCGGGTCGGCCTCGGACACGAACTCGAAGCTCACGGTCTGGCCGTGGGTGGACTCCTCGATGTTCTCGTCCGCCGGGGTGAACCCGAAGGTCGTGTGGATGATGCCGAACCGCGAGCCCGGCCCGAAGGCGCTGATCTTGCCGCCGCCGGAGGACAGGACGAGGGTGGAGCCGGCATCACCGGCTGCGCTCTTCGCGTCCTCGATGTCGGCCTTGACCTCCTCGACCTCCTCGGTCGCGGCGTCCTCGGCCTGGAAGATCTCACCGAGCATGCTGAGGTTGCGGTCGAGCTCCTCGACGGGGTCCTCGGTCGGGTCTGCCATGACCTGGATGGTCGGGGCGATCTTCTCGAGCTCGGGGATAACCTCGGCGGTGCGGCCGCCGGCGACGATGAGGTCGGGGCCGATCTCGCTGATCGCGTCGAAGTCGGGCTCCTTGAGGGAGCCGACCTGCGGGATGTCGCCGTCCTGGTAGTCGGCGAGGTCCTCGGGCACCTTGCCCTTGGCGACACCGGCGACGGCGTCGCCCTCGTCGAGGGCGTCGATCGCGTCGAGCGCGGCCATGTCGAGGACGACGACCTTCTGCGGGTCCTGGGTCACGGTGGTCTCGCCCGCCGGGTGGGTGACGGTGATCTCGGCTCCCGCGGAGCCTCCTTCGGACCCGCCGGCGGAGGCCGTCTGCGGGGAGCCGCAGCCGGCCATGACGAGGGAAGCGGCGGCGAGGGCGCCGAGCACGCCGTATCGAGTGGAGAGCATGATGTCCTTTGAATCGGTCGGTACACGGAAGAATGCTGACGGGCACGCAGGGCGTCCCGGGCGGGATCGCGGCCTCGGGCCCGAATGGTCAGCACCGACGATCCGCGTCTCGACGGTTCCCGGGGCGCCGCGCCGAGTGCGGCGATCGAAAATTACGCAAGATTCCTCTGTGCTTACCGAGGTAAGCCTACCCTTACCCCCGGCAATATGCCAAGCGAAGTGTGGCCTAATTGATCGAGTGCTCAGGCATGCGCTCTCACCAGTCAGGATGGAGGGCTTCAGGCGTAGAAGCGTTCGCGGAGAAAGGCGAAGCGCTCCGGGGTGTCCGCGGCGATGCAGAGCCTCTCCTCGCCGTCGGGCCGCTGCACGGTGAGGCCCGCCTCCTCGGCGACGACCGCGCCTCCGGCCCAGTCGTAGACGTTGATGCCGTACTCGCAGTAGGCGTTGACCCGACCCTCCGCGGCGTAGCAGAGGTCGACGGCGGCGGAACCGGCGCGGCGGATGTCGTCGAACTCCTCCATGATCCGCCCGAGTGCGGCGAGCTGGAGGGTCCGCCTCTCCGGCGAGTAGCTGAAACCGGTCGCGAGCACACGGCCCCGGCGCCCGTCCGGGGTGCCCGACAGGCGCGTGTACGCGAGCTCGCCGGGCACGAGGAGCGGATTCGCCGACGTCGCGCGCGCCTCCACCGGCCCCGGCAGGCCCGGGACCTTCCAAGCCCCGCCGCCGGCGCGGGCGAACCACACCGTGCGCAGGGCGGGAGCGGCGACGAGGCCGATGACCCAGCGGCCCGACTCGGGATCGCGTCCGCCGATCGAGAAGCAGTGCTGCTCGATCCCGCGGACGTAGTTCACCGTGCCGTCGATCGGGTCGACGTGCCATTCGATCGGCCGGTCGGCTACGACGGCAGGCGCGGCTTCGCCGGGAGACGCGTCACGGACGCCGGACGCGGGCTCGGAACCGACTGCGGATTCGGCACGGTTCCCGGATTCCACGGATGGGCACTCGAGCGCACCCGGCCCGGCGAGGAGGCGGGCGGCGATGCGGTCGCCGCCGGGCACCTCGGCGAGGGTGCGGGCGGCAGCGCCCTCCTCGCCCACCATGGTGTCCTGCGGGCGGGCGGCGCGCAGATGACCTGCGACGAGGGATTCGATCTCCGCGTCGGTGACGGTGACGAGGTCGTTGGGATCACCCTTCGCCTCGACGAGGGCGGTGTCGAGCCGCTGCCGCCAGTGCGTCATGCGGCTCGTCGCGATGAGCGCGGCATCGCGCGCGGCAACGAGGAGCGGGTCGGCGAGGAACGTCTCCGTATTCACCCTTCGAGCCTAGCGGCCGGGGTCAGGTGACGGCGCCGGAGGGGCCCTGTTCGGGGGCGGAGGCCGAGGGCGCGGACTGGGAGCTGATGGCGGCGATGTCCCCGGCCACCCCGAAGCTGCCGGAGCGGTTCTCGTTGGACTCGCGGTGGCGGCGGACGATCTCCTGCACTGCCTGCGAGGAGGTCCCCGCGGCGTCGGCGATCGCGGAATACGTGACCTCTTCCTCACGCGCACGAAGGATGGCGGCGACATAGTTCGCATTCACCCGGCTCCGCTGCCGGGCGATGCGTCGGACAGCGTTGACGAGCACCTTCTGCTCTGCAGTCAGCTGTCGTGCGCGACGTGACATGTACTTCTACCTCAGACCCACTCGATTCGGTGTGTGGTCATCGAGTCACACAACTGAAAGACGTGCACAGGTGCCACGGTCAAGACCGACTGCATGCCACCGAGTGCATTACAGCAGGATTCTCTAACCAAACTCAAAGACCAGGCGGCAACAACCCGCACCGCCAGGATAGATGTTATTCTATCGTGACTTGATCCGGTTTTCATTTTGTCAAGTTGTCTTGTCACCCTATAGTATCATCCGCCGCACGGAGCCGACAAGGGAGCTTGCAGGCTGGGCGCACGGTCCGGGCTGTCGGCGGTCGCGCGGCCCCGCACGGCACGGCGCGCTGTCCCACTCGTGCCGACGCCCCCGCCCGTTCCTCCCGCCCATTCCTCCCGTCCGTGTAGGCCGGCCGCACCGATACCGCTGCGCCGCCACATCTCGACCGCTCCGCGAACAGCCGTGGCGGTCGCTCGGCCCGCGGGACACAATGGGTCCATGACTTCGGATACCGTCGCTCGCCCCACCGCTCATCCCGCGCCCGACTATCCGGCTCCCGCACCGGACCGTGTGGCGCAGGTCGCTGGGGCCCTCGCAGCGGCCGGGCTCCGGGACTTCACGACCGACGCCGCCCAGCGCGCCGCCTACTCCTCCGACGGCTCGCTCTTCCGAATCGTCCCCACCGCCGTCGTGTTCCCCGCCGACGAGGCCGAGGTCGCCGCCGCCCTGTCCGTGGCCCGCGTACTCGAGGTGCCGATCACCTCGCGCGGGGCCGGCACCACGCTCGCCGGCAACGCCATCGGGCCGGGCATCGTCCTCGACTTCTCCCGGCACATGACAGCCGTCCGCGAGATCCTCCCGGAGGAGCGTGCCGCGTGGGTGGAGCCCGGCGTCGTCCACGCCGAGCTGCAGGCCCGGGCCCGCGCCCACGGCCTGCGGTTCGGCCCGGACCCCTCGACGCACACCCGCTGCACGATCGGTGGGATGATCGGCAACAACGCGTGCGGACCGCGGGCCATGGGCTACGGCCGGACCGTCGACAACGTGCTCGCACTGCGGGTCATGCTCCTCGACGGCACGATCGTCGACCTCGATGGGGCCGCCGATGCGGATCTCTTCCCCCGCCTCCACGCGCTCGTTGGCGAGAACCTGGGCACCATCCGGACCGAGCTCGGCCATTTCTCCCGGCAGGTGTCGGGGTACGCGCTGGAGAACCTCCTGCCCGAGCACGGCTTCGACCTGCGGAAGGCGTTCGTCGGCTCCGAGGGCACCTGGGGCGTGATCCTCGCCGCGAAGATGCGCCTCGTCGCCGACCCCGCCCACGTCACCACGGTGGTGCTGGGCTACCCGGACATGCCGAGCGCGGCCGACGACGTGCCGGTGCTCCGCCGCTTCCCCGTCACCGCCTGCGAGGGCATGGACCGGCGGATGGTCGACCGGCTCATCGACACGAAGGGTCCCGATGCGGTGCCGCCCATGCCCGCGGGGGACGGCTGGATGATCGTCGAGCTCGCCTCCGACGACGCCGCCGCGCTCGCAGCGCAGGCCGAGGAGCTCGTCGCGGCCGCCGCGGCCGGTGACTCGATGATCCTCGGACTCGGGGACGCGGAACCGATCTGGAAGATCCGGGCCGATGGTGCCGGCCTCGTCTCCCGCACCCCCGATGGCCGGGACGCCCATGCCGGGTGGGAGGACTCCGCGGTCCCGCCGGAGCGCCTCGGCGACTACCTGCGCGAGCTCATGGCGCTCCTCGAGGAGCACGGGCTGTGGGCGCTGCCCTACGGGCACTTCGGCGACGGCTGTCTCCACATGCGGGTCGACTTCCCGCTCGACGAGGACGGCGGCCGACAGGCCATGCGCGACTTCATGTTCGCCGCGGCGGACCTCGTCGCCCGCTACGGCGGCTCGGTGTCCGGCGAGCACGGGGACGGCCGGGCCCGCGGCGAGCTCCTGCCGCGCATGTACTCCCCCGCCGCGATCGCCCTGTTCGCCGCGGTCAAGCACCTGTTCGACCCGCGGAACCTCCTCAACCCCGGGATCATGGTCGACCCGGACCCGCTCGATGCCGGGATCCGGGTGGCGCTCGCCCGCCCCGGCGATCTGCTGCCGGTGCGCCCGGCCGGGCTCGGCTACGGCTTCGCCCACGACCAGGGCGACTTCACCACCGCGGTCCACCGCTGCACCGGGGTGGGCAAGTGCCGGGCGGACTCCGCGGCGACGGGCGGGGTGATGTGCCCGTCCTACCAGGCCACTCGTGACGAGCTCCATTCGACGCGCGGCCGCGCCCGGGTGCTCCAGGAGATGGTGTCCGGGGACCTCGTCGACACCGACTGGCGGGCGCCCGAGGTGCACGAGGCGCTCGACCTGTGCCTGAGCTGCAAAGCGTGCGACTCCGAGTGCCCGACCGGTACCGACATGGCCGCGTACAAGGCCGAGGTGCTCCACCAGGCGTACAAGGGCCGGCTGCGGCCGATGGACCACTACGTGCTCGGCTGGCTGCCGTGGCTCTCACGGGTGGGTGCGCCGCTCGCGCCGCTCGCCAACCTCACCGAGCGGCTGCCGGTGCTCGGCCGGCTGGCGAAGAAGGTCGCGGGGATCGACGCCCGCCGCCGCATCCCGGCCTTCACGCGCACGACCTTCACCCGCTGGTTCGGCAGGCGCTCGGACGGTGCGGGGCGGCTGGTCGCCGGTGGCCGGCAAGAGGAGGGCGCCGGGGCGGCCGCCGCCGGCACCGGAGCCGCCACCAGGGCGACGGACGGCAGCGGGGCGACCGGGGTCACGCAGCGGACCCGCGAGGTCGTCCTGTTCGCCGACACCTGGTCGAACTTCTTCGCCCCGCGGGTGCTCGCCGCCGCGGTCCGGGTGCTCCTCGATGCCGGCGTCGACGTCCGCGTCATCCCGAGCACCGAGTGCTGCGGCCTGACGTGGATCTCGACCGGCCAGCTCGACCTGGCCAAGCAGGTCATGGGGTCCGCGGTCGAGGCGCTCGACGCCACCGGCGACGTGCCGATCATCGGCGTCGAGCCGTCGTGCACGGCGACCCTGCGGGACGAGACGGGGAAGCTGCTCGGCACCTCGGCGGCAGCGCGCGTGGCCGCCCGCACCCGCACGCTCGCGGAATACCTGCTCGACATCGGGTACCCGGCGCCCGACCTGTCCGACCTCACCGCGGTCGTGCAGCCGCACTGCCACCACTCGGCGGTCATGGGGTTCGCCGCGGACCGGGAGCTGCTCGCCCGGACCGGGATCACCACCCGGGTGCTCGGCGGCTGCTGCGGCCTGGCGGGGAACTTCGGGGTGGTCGAGGGCCACTACGAGACCTCGGAGGCGGTCGGGGAGCTCGCGCTGCTGCCGGCTGTCCGGGAGGCACCGGCGGAGGCGATCGTGCTCGCCGACGGCTACTCGTGCCGCACGCAGCTCGCCGACCTCAGCGACCGGAAGGGCGTCCACCTCGCCGAGCTCCTCGCCTGGCGCCTCCCAGCCCCCTCCCCTGAGAACTCGATTTCCGAAGGTTCCTGAGAGCGGATCCGCGATCCATCGCAAGGTCGATCACAGCCCCCGGTACGCTTCTCCTACTGCCGTTCGCGCGCTGCACCTCACGTGCAGACCCCAGTGATCGACCCCAGGAATCGAGGTGCCGCATGGCCGAGCCGACGACCCGCGCTCCGCACACCGAATCGACCGCCGAGCCGACACGCGTGGAGCGATGGGAGCGCCGGGCCGAGGTCCCGATGCTCCTCCTGTCCTTCGCGTTCGTCGGCGCCTATGCGTGGACGGTCATCGATCCGACTCTGTCGCCGACGCTCGAGAGCTTCCTCGTCGCGGTCTCGTGGACCACGTGGTTCGCGTTCGCGGTCGACTTCGTGATCAGGATCGCTCTCGCCGAGCACCGCCTGCGCTACATCCTCCAGCACTGGTACGACGTGTTCCTTGTCGCGCTGCCGATGTTCCGCGCACTCCGGCTGCTCCGGATCCTCGGCACCCTGCGCATCCTCAACCGCGTGTTCCAGCAGCGGCTCATCGGCCGCACGGGTGCCTACGTCGTCGTCGCCTCTGTCTTCTGCATCTTCTTCGGCAGTCTCGCGGTGCTCGACGTCGAGCAGGAGGCCCCGGATTCGCAGATCACGAGCTTCGGCGACGCGCTCTGGTGGGCGGTGGTCACCTCGACGACGGTGGGTTACGGCGACCTGTACCCCGTCACCGCGGCCGGGCGGGCGGTGGCCGTCGGGCTCATGATCCTCGGGATCGCGCTCCTCGGTGCTGTGACGGCGAGCATGGCGGCGTGGCTCGTGGCCGCGGTCGAGCAGGACCGCACCCGCCGGGCCGAGGCTGAGGCGGACGCAGTCGCCGAGGCGCGTGCCGGTGTCGAGGCGCGTGCCGGAGCGGGCAGGGATATGAGCGCGGGCCCGGATGCAGGTCGGGGTGCAGATGCGGATGCGCCTGCGGACCACGTCTGCGCCTGCGCGGTCTGCGGTCGGCGGCTGACCGAGTAGCCGCGGACGGACGCGGATGGACACGAACGGGCGCCGTCGGTTCGGGGCACCGATCCGCGAACTGCGGAGTATCTCATTCCCGGCGCGCAATTGCGCGGCTCTTTCCGGATACCGCGCAGTTCGGTGCCGCAGGGCTCACGGAGTCAGTGCCCCGGGTCGCGCGCATCGCGCCTGGTTCCACCAGGCCCGGCCGATCAGGCCTTGGCAGTGAGGACCGGGACGGCTGCGTCGAGGAGGATGCGCTGGGCCTGCGATCCGAGGATGAACTTCCCGATCGCGCTGCGCTTGCGCAAGCCGATGACGATGATCTGCGCGTTGTGCTCCTCGGCGAGATCGTTGAGCGTGCCGACGAGGTCGTCCTCGTGGGTCGGCTGGATGACCTCGACCTCGACCCCGGCCTCCGTGCCGAGCTCGACGATGCGCGCAGCGTCCTGCTGCTGGATCGTGGTCACGCTGTCGACCGCGCCCTTGCGCGGCGAGTTCACCACGACGGCTCGAGCGCCGCGCAGCTTCGCCTCGGTGAATCCGAGTTCGAGCGCCGCCTCACCCTCGAGCGCCGGGAGGTAACCGATGAGAACCGTCATGGCATCAGTATGGCACCCGACGCGATCCGCGCCAGTCCGCCGCGGAGGCACCCACCGGCCAGGCGCCGACCACGGGGGGTCCCCCGCCGAGGCGCCCGCCGGCCCGGTGCCGACCACAGAAAGCCCGCAACCGAGGCGCAGCCGCCCCGGCACCTCACCCGCACCGCAGCATCACCGCAGGTCAGCCACCATCCTTCCACCGGCCCGGGACACGACTGAGGGTGCAATATCCGGCGATTCCGTTCTCAGGAACCTTCAGAAATTGCACCCTCAGGGGTGGGTGGGATCAGGCGACGAAGGAGAGCTCGCGGGCCCGGCGGTCGACGAGGTATTGCGTGTACGCCGGGGTCGTGAGGAAGTCGGGGAACTCCTCGCGCAGTGCGGTCTGGCGGAAGATCTCCACCGCATCGCAGTAGTGGTCGGCCGGGTGCCGCGGGATCGTCGCGAGCTCCTCGGCGAGGAACCGGTCGACGAGCGAGCGGGTGACGGTGCGCCCGTCCACGAGCTGCGCGCCGTGCTGCACCCACTGCCAGATCTGGCCGCGGGAGATCTCCGCGGTCGCGGCGTCCTCCATGAGGTTGTTCAGCGCCACCGCCCCGGTGCCGCCGAGCCAGGCGTTGAGGTAGCCGAGGCCCACGCGGATGTTCGCGCGTACACCCGCCTCGGTCGGGGTGCCGTCCATCCCGGACATGTCGATGAGGTCCTCGGCGGACACCGCCACGTCCTCGCGCAGCCGGTCCAGCTGGTGCGGGCGGTCGCCGAGCACCGCGTCGAAGGCCTCCTGCGCCACCGGGATGAGGTCCGGGTGGGCGACCCACGAGCCGTCGAAGCCGTCGCCGGCCTCACGCTGCTTGTCGGCCCGCACCTGCTCGAAGGCGTGCGCGGTGGTCTCCGGCTCGCGGCGGTTGGGGATGAAGGCGCTCATCCCGCCGATCGCGTGCGCCCCACGCTTGTGGCAGGTCTGCACGAGCAGCTCGGTGTAGGCCCGCATGAAGGGCACCGTCATGGTGACCTCGGAGCGGTCCGGCAGCAGGAAGTCGCGGTGGTTCCGGAAGTTCTTGATGAGGGAGAAGATGTAGTCCCAGCGGCCGGCGTTGAGCCCGGCGATGTGCTCGCGCATCTCCCACAGGATCTCCTCCATCTGGAAGGCCGCGGTGATCGTCTCGATGAGCACGGTCGCACGGATGGTGCCCTGCGGGATGCCGAGCCGATCCTGCGCGAACACGAACACGTCGTTCCACAGCTTCGCCTCGCGGGCGGCCTCGAGCTTCGCGATGTAGAAGTACGGTCCGCGGCCGCGGGCGATGAGCTCGGCGGCGTTGTGGAAGAGGTAGAGGCCGAAGTCGACGAGGGAGGCCGAGGCGGCGAACTCCGAGCCGTTGTCGTCGACGAAACGCAGGTGCTTCTCCGGCAGGTGCCAGCCGCGCGGGCGGACGACGATGGTGGGCGGCGTCGGGTTGGTCACACGGTACTGCTTCCCGGTGTCCGCCGCAGTGAACTCGAGCTCCCCGCGCACCGCGCGGGTGAGGTTCCCGATCCCGGTCACGATGTTGTCCCAGGTGGGGGACGTGGCGTCTTCGAGGTCGGCGAGCCAGACGCGGGCGGCGGAGTTGAGGGCGTTGATCGCCATGCGGGCCGACACCGGCCCGGTGATCTCGACTCGGCGGTCCTCGAGACCGGGGGCGCCGCGGTGGCCGGCGACCTGCCAGTCGGCGTCCTCACGGATGCTGCGGGTCTCGGCCTTGAAGGTGGGGAACCGGCCGTGGTCGATGTTCGCCCGGCGCACCTCGCGCGCGGAGAGGATCTCGCGGCGGCGGCCGACGAACTCCTCGTGCAGCGCGGCAACGAAGTCGAGGGCCTCGGCGGTGAGGATCTGCTCGTAACCGGTCGTCATGGGGCCGGTGATGATCATGCGGGACATCGGTGTCATCTCCTGGTGAAGAAGGGGTGCGGTGCCCGGTACCGGCTCAGGTACCGGGCACCGCGTGTCGTGGCCAACCGGGGCCGGGGGCTAAACCCCTGAAAAGCCCTCGGCCCCGGATGGCACGCTATGGGTGAGGCCCCGGTCGCTCAGAACTGGGCGGCCTCGGTCGAGTCGGCGAGCGCGGTGGTCGACGACTCCGGGTTGATCGCGGTCGACACGAGATCGAAGTACCCGGTGCCGGCCTCGCGCTGGTGCTTGGTCGCGGTGTAGCCGCGGTCCTCGGCACCGAACTCGCGCTCCTGCAGCTCGACGTAGGCCTTCATCTGCTCGCGGGCGTAGCCGTGGGCGAGGTCGAACATCGAGTAGTTGAGCGCGTGGAATCCGGCCAGGGTGATGAACTGGAACTTGTAGCCCATCGCCCCGAGCTCGCGCTGGAACTTCGCGATCGTCGAGTCGTCGAGGTGCTTCTTCCAGTTGAACGACGGCGAGCAGTTGTAGCTCAGCAGCTGGTCCGGGTACTCCGACTTGATGGCTTCGGCGAAGCGCTTGGCGACCTCGAGGTCCGGGGTGGAGGTCTCCATCCACAGCAGATCGGAGTACGGGGCGAAGGCCAGACCGCGGTCGATGCAGGGCTCGATGCCGTTGGTGATCTTGTAGTAGCCCTCGGCGGTGCGCTCACCGGTGACGTACTTCTGATCGCGCTCGTCGATGTCGGAGGTCATGAGGGTCGCAGCCTCGGCGTCGGTACGGGCGATGACGAGGGTCGGGACGTTCTCGACGTCGGCGGCCAGACGGGCCGCGCTCAGGGTGCGGATGTGCTGAGCGGTGGGCACGAGGACCTTGCCGCCGAGGTGGCCGCACTTCTTCTCGGAGCCGAGCTGGTCCTCGAAGTGGACGCCCGCCGCGCCGGCGTTGATCATGCCGCGCATGAGCTCGTAGACGTTGAGGACGCCGCCGAAGCCGGCCTCGGCGTCGGCCACGATCGGGGCCAGCCAGTTCTCGATCTGCTTCTGGCCCTCGGACATCTCGATCTGGTCGGCGCGCATGAGGGCGTTGTTGATGCGGCGGACGACGGCCGGCACGGAGTTCGCGGGGTAGATCGACTGGTCCGGGTAGGTCTGCGAGGCGAGGTTGGCGTCGGCGGCGACCTGCCAGCCGGAGAGGTAGATCGCCTTGAGGCCGGCCTTGACCTGCTGCACGGCCTGGTTGCCGGTGAGCGCGCCGAGCGCGTTGACGAAGTCCTCGGTGTGGATGAGGTTCCACAGGGTCTCCGCGCCGTGGCGGGCGAGCGTGTGCTCCTCGATGAGCGAGCCGCGCAGCTTGACGACGTCCTCGGCGCTGTAGTCGCGGGTGATGCCGGCCCAGCGGGGGTTGGTGTCCCAGTCCTGCTGGATGGCTGCGGCGTTGTGCAGATCGTTCTGCGTCATGAAGATCACTCCTGAGTCAAGGGTTTGGCGTTGCTGTGCGGGTCGTGCGGTGGTGCTGGTCAAGCCGCCTCCGTGCCGGTCCGATCGAATCGTTCCGGTTCTTTGGTGGTGTTCACCAGTCTGGGCGGATCTGCGAGGCGTGCACAGAGGTTTCTCGTTAGAAATCTGGCGATATTTCCGCTGTATAGAATTCAGCGGGTTCTGTGGCGGGAAATCGCACAGGATGGGACACTGGAGGCATGGCCACCGGATCCCGCACCCCTGCTCGCACCGCCGCGAGCACCCCCGTCCACGCCTCGGAGCACCCGGCTCAGCGCACCTCGGAGCGGCTCACCGAGCGCCGCACCGCGGACGAGGCACCCGTCACCGATGCGCTGAGCATCGGTCGCAAGGTGCGCCACTTCCGCACGCGGTGCGATCTCACCCTGGGGCAGCTCGGCGAGGCGGTGGGCCGGGCGGCCTCCCAGATCTCCTCGATCGAGAACGGCAAGCGCGAGCCCTCGCTCACCATACTCTCCGCCCTCGCCGAGGCGCTCGGCACCTCGACCGAGGAGCTGCTCGACCCGCACCCGCTCGACGCCCGGCAGGCGCTCGAGCTCGAGGCGGAGCGCGCACAGAATTCCCCGCTCTATTCCTCGCTCGATCTCCCGCAGGTGCGGGTGAAGTCGCTGCCGCAGGACGCGCTCGAGGCGATCGTCGGCCTCCAGCGGCAGCTGAGGCAGGTCGTGCGCAACCGCGCCGCGACCCCGGAGGAGGCCAGGCGGGCCAACAAGCGCCTGCGCGAGACCATGCGTGCGCGCAACAACCACTTCGCCGAGCTCGAGGCGCAGGCCGCCGAGGTGCTCGAAGCGATCGGTTACGAGGACGGCCCGCTGAGCCAGCGGCAGGCCGCGCGGATCGCCGAGCGGCTGGGGTTCTCGCTCCACTACGTATCCGATCTGCCGAAGTCCACCCGCTCGGTCTCCGACACCCGCAACCGGCGCCTCTACCTGTCGAACGAGGACGCCTCCGGCCACGACCCCCGCTCGCACTTGCTCACCGCGCTGGCGGCGCACCTGCTCGGGCACACGCCGCCCTCGGACTACGGCGAGTTCCTGTCCCAGCGCGTCGAGGCGAACTATCTGGCCGCCGCGCTGCTCCTGCCGGAGAAGGCCGCGGTGCCGTTCCTGGCGGAGGCGAAGAAGGACCGCCGGATCTCCATCGAGGAGCTGCGCGATTTCTTCGGAGTGAGCTACGAGACCGCCGCCCACCGGTTCACCAATCTCGCGACCGAGCATTTCGGGCTGCCCGTGCACTTCATGAAGGTCCACATCTCCGGCACCGTGCACAAAGCGTACTCGAACGACGGCCTGCCGTTCCCCACCGATCCGCTCGGCGCGATCGAGGGCCAGTACGCGTGCAAGCGCTTCACCTCGCGCACGGTCTACCGGGTATCCGACCGGTTCAGCCCCTACTTCCAGTACACCGACACCCCCTCCGGCACGTTCTGGTGCACGGCCCGCGTGCTGCCCGGCGCCGGCGACTTCTCGGTGAGCGTCGGCGTGCCGTTCGCGCACGTCAAGTGGTTCGATGGCCGGGAGACGGCCAAGCGCTCCGAGTCGCGCTGCCCGGACCCCACGTGCTGCCGGCGGGCGCCGGAGCAGCTCGAGGACAAGTGGGCCGAGACCTCCTGGCCGGCCGCCCGCACCCACGCCTCGCTGCTCGCCGCGGTGCCGCCCGGCGTGTTCCCCGGCGTCGACACGACCGAGGTGTACCAGTTCCTCGAACGGCACTCAGGGTAGGGATCCATCTCGACGTGGCCGGCCCGGCGCTCGGGGCGGTCGCAGTGCTATCGGCCCGGAGAGCTCGGTCCGGTGATCTCGGTGCACGCTAGGCTGAAGTGGCCTGCCGCCCCGGACGAAGGAGTCCCCGTGCCCACCGATCCTCACCCCGCCCCGGCATCGTCCGCCGCGGACGCCGCGACGACCTCCGCGCTCCCGCTCCTCGAGTTCGCCTCCCGTTCGATCGCCGGTGCCACCGCGATCGTCACCGGAGCGGCGAGCGGGATGGGTCGCGCCACCGCCGCACTGTTCGCACTCGAGGGAGCCCACGTCGTCCTCGCCGATCGCGAGCTCGACCCTCTCGCCGAGGTGATCGACGAGATCGAGGAGCTCGCCCCGAGCGCCCGGGCGCTCGCCGTCCCCTGCGATGTGAGTCGCCCGGAGGACCTCAGCACGCTCGTCGACACCGCGGTCGAGCAGTTCGGCGGGATCGACCTGCTCGTCAACAACGCCGGGGTGTCGCGGCGGAACTCCGTCGCCCAGGAGGACGAGGAGTTCGAGCGGGTGTGGCAGGAGGTCCTCGACATCAACCTCAGCTCTGCAGGGGATCCACGTCGCAGCACCGGTGGTGAAGTCCGCTCTTCTCCCGGTCGATCTTCCACAAGAAAAGGCCTTCATCCTGCGGCGGGTGAGGATCGATTCGACGGATCGATCCGTCGACTTCCCCATCAAGCCCTGGCTGGCGAACGACCAGTCGACGGAGAGCATCCGGTCATGGGTCGACGGCGAAGACGGCCTCGCCCCTCTGCAGCCCACCCTCGTCCTGCATTCGGAGGGAGGGATCCTCCGCGATGCCCGGGTCGATCATGCTCTCGACACCGAGCAGCTCGAACACTTCACTCGAGCAGCGGAGGACGAGGATTCCCCGTGGTGGGTCATCGAGGATCCCAACACGAGAACCGGTCTGCTCGTCTCCCGGGAGCACCATCTCGTCACCGTCGAGACCGACGATGACGGCGCCACGGTGCACATCCATGTCGAACCCCGCCGAGCGAAAGCCGAACGCGACAAGCAGCGGGATCGCTTCGCCCGCCGGTGGGGCCCGTGGCTCGACCCGGACGCAGCACTCGGCCCCGATCAGATCCGGCGTGGCATCGCTCGCGCCGAGGAGATGGTGCTCGAACTCCTTGCCGAGGAGACGACCGACGACAGTGAGGACAGCGACGCATGATGAGCACGAAGATCACGCTCGACCACGGCGACATCGACATCGACCTCCCGGCCGAGGGGCAGCGGCCGCGCGGCTGCGACTGGAACGAGTCGGTCTGCACCGACACCCCGACCCACACGATCGTCGTCCCGGACCATGACGAGGATGCCTCCGGGCCGCACGCCTCCACCTACTGCGCTCGGCATTATGCGGTCTCGCTCGCCGAGCTCCTCACGCTGCACGTGCAGCAGTGCTCCGGCGGCGTGCGCGAACACCTGTCAGCCTACGGCGAGATCAGCGCACCTCGGTGGCTGTGACCGGCGGGCTGCGGACCCGCGGTCCCGAGCCGCCGCCCAGCCCCCACCCGCGCACGATGTGTCGAGGCCGGAACACGAATGGCCGGAAGGCCACTGCCGTCGCAACAGGTGCCACACGCACCGTTCATAGGTTGGGATCAAGAGGTTCGCCGCAGGAGCGGGAACCGCGATCCCCAGGAGAGACACCATGCGACGAGCACTCATCACCAAGTCCGCGACGGTCGTCGCCGGGCTCGCCACTGCCCTCACCCTGTCCGCCTGCAGCTTCGAGTTCTCCGTCGGCCCCGGCAGCGAAGGCAACGGCGAGGAGCAGACAGAGGAGACCACCGAGCGCAACCGCAACGGCGACGAGGCGACCGGCGCCGAGGACACGAACGGCGGCGGCAGCCGCGAGGGCTCGGACACCGAGGAGCGCGACATCCCCGACCAGGACCCTACCGAGGACACCAGCACCGGTTCGGGCAGCGGCACCGGTTCGGGCAGCGGCAGGTCGTCCGAGGACGAGTACACCTCCGACTCCGGCAGCAGCGGCTCCGACGTCACGATCCCGGGCAACGAGCTCGCGGTATCGGTCAAGGAGGCGGCGGAGGAGGAGTCCGGCGTCACCGGCATCGACGTCACCTGCCGCGACCTCAACGCCTACGCCGTCGGCGCCTCCACCACCTGCGACATGGAGATGCCGAACGGGGACAAGTACTTCCCGCTCGTCAAGGTCACCTCGATCTCCGGCGGGAACGTCGAGTACAAGCTCGAGTTCCCCGGCGTCCACTTCTGATCCGAGCCGCTTCTGAACCGAGCCGCAGCTCCGCGGCACCGCAACTCCGGAGCACCGTGAACTGTGGGGCGAACGAGTGGGAGCAGGGCCATCAACGGCCCCGCACTCCCCCGTTCGCCCCACCGTCGCGTGCGCAGGCAGCGCGGGCAGGCCGTGCCCGAGGTGCCGCGCACCCGGGAACCCACCCGGTCCGAGGCACCCTGCGGCTCGGCGCACGCCGGCTCAGCCTGCGAGCATCTCCCGCACGTCGGCCGCGCTCACGAGCTCGATCTGCGGGGCGTAGAGGCCCATGACATGGAGCGCCGCCCGGCCGTTCTCCGCGCTCGAAGCCGCGCACGCATCGGTGACGATGCTCACCTGCATACCGGCGTCGGCGGCGGCGAGCGCGGTGGAGATCACGCAGCAGTCCGTCGACACCCCGGTGAGCACGAGGTGCGCATCCGCTCCCGCCCGTGCCGCGAGCTCCGCGCCCCATTTGCCGAAGGTCGGCGCGTCGACCGGCGGCCGCGCGGACAGCTCCGCGGCCCCGTCGACGAGGGCGTACAGCGGGTCCGCGGCACTGACATCGGCGAACGGCCACTGCCGGAAGTAGTCGCCCCAGGCCGTCGACCGGTCCGCGGTCGGCAGCCAGCGGGTCACGCTCACCCGGCCCTCGAACAGCGGCGCGATCTCCCGGATCCGCGCGAACGCCTTAGCGAAATCCGGCGATGACCAGTCCGAGCCCGGTTCGGCGAAGATCGCCTGCGGGTCGATGACGACGAGGTGGGGCACCCGGGTGCGGCCGGCCCGGAACGCAGGCTGCCCCTCGGCCCGCCCCTCGACCCCGGCAGCCGCCGGATCCGAGGAGCCCGCCGGCTCCGCGGCACCCACCGCTCCCGAGGCACCCACCGGTTCCGCCGTCATCCCCGGCCCCCGTCGAGCGGTCCGGGCGCGTTGTCGAGCCCCGCGACGGCGAGCTCGGCTGCCGCTGCCTCCTGCCGGCGGATCGTCCGGCGGCGCAGCAGCAGGGTGACGAGGAACGACAGCACGAGGGCGAGGAGCACCCCGAGGTTCGCGTACGCCCAGGTGCCGTCCTTCCCGCCGAGCGGGCCGAGCAGGTACCCCTGCCAGTTGTTCCAGGCCGCCTCGGCGGCGAACTGGTTGATGACGAGGCCCCAGCCGAGCACGGAGGCCACGGCCATCGTCACCAGGCTCGTCCAGTCGAACGCCCCGTAGACGCCACGGGCGTCGAACAGCGAGGGCTCGTGGTAGTCGGCGCGGCGGGTGAGGATGTCGGCGATGAGGATGCCGGCCCATGCAGCGAGCGGCACGCCGAGCGTGATGAGGAAGCTCTGGAACGGCCCCAGGAAGTCCTGTGCGAAGAACACCACCCAGATCGTGCCGATCGTGAGGATGAGCCCGTCGATGCCGGCCGCGACCGGGCGCGGGATCCGGATCCCCAGGCTGAGCAGGGTGAGGCCGGAGGAGTAGATGCCGAGCACCGCGCCGGACACGAGCGCGAGCAGCGCGGTGATCCAGAACGGGATGAGCGCCCACACCGGCAGCAGGGTGGCGAGCGCGCCCACCGGGTCGACGGCGACGGCGTCCATGAGGGCGGGGTCGGAGCCGGCGAGCAGCAGGCCGACGGTGACGAGGATGACCGGCGCGGCCGAGCCGCCGATCGTGTTCCACACGACGATCGAGGAGTCCGAGGCGGAGCGCCTCTGGTAGCGCGACCAGTCGGCGGCGATGTTGATCCAGCCGAGGCCGAACCCGGTCATCACCATGACGAGCGCCCCGATCATCTGCTGCGGGCTGCCGTGCGGGAGCGCCATCACGGCGGCGAAGTCGATGTGCGGGATGACGAGGACGACGTAGAGGACGGTGATCGCCCCGGTGAGCCAGGTGAGGATCGACTGGAGCCGCATGATCATGTGGTAGCCGAGCACCGAGGCGGTGACGATGACGCCGGCGACGACGAGCGCGGCGATCACCCGCACCCCGGTGCCGCTCGCCCAGCCGAGCGCCTCGAACACCGTGGCGGTGGCGAGGACGGCGGTGATCGCGAGGAAGGTCTCCCAGCCGATCGAGGTCAGCCAGGACACGATGCCCGGCACCTTCTGCCCGTGCACGCCGAAGGCCGCGCGGGAGAGCACCATCGTCGGGGCGCTGCCGCGCTTGCCGGCGATCGCGATGAGCCCGCACAGGAAGAACGAGACGACGACGCCGATCACCGTGACGACGGTCGCCTGGAGGAATGAGATCCCGAAGCCGAGCACCCACGAGCCGTAGCTCATGCCGAACACGGAGACGTTCGCGGCGAACCACGGCCAGAACAGGTCGGAGGGCTTCGCGGTGCGCTGGGCGTCGTCGACGATCTCGATGCCGGTCATCTCGACGAGCGGGGTTCGTTCCACGGCGGTTCCCGTCACTGGGCTGCAGGGTCGAGGCCCATCATCACGCCTTTATCACAGATACGCAATTAAGCGCATCCGGGCTCACCTCACCGCAGCGAGCCGAGCGCCTTGTCGACGATGTGCTCGGCGATCGCCATCGAGCTCGTCGCCCCCGGGGACGGCGCGTTGCGCACCTGGGTGAGTCGGCCGCGGGTGGTGATGACGAAGTCGTCGACGAGCGAGCCGTCGGCGTTCATCGCCTGCGCCCGCACGCCGCGCGGACCGGGCTTGACGGTCAGCGGGTCGAGGTCGGGGACGAAGCGCTGCGCCTCGGCGATGAACGCCTTGGGCGACACCGCGGTGCGGGCCTCGCGGGCGGCGGCCTTGACGTTGTCCTTGGCGAACTTCCAGAACCCCTTGTACCCCAGGGTGGAGCCGATGTCGCCGAGGTCGAACCCGCCCTTCGAGTACCCGCGCGTGTACTTCTCCCGCCCCATCGACAGGAAGGCGTTGGGGCCGAGCATGAGCGCGCCGTCGATCCGGCGGGTGAGGTGGACGCCGAGGAACGGGTACGCCGGATCCGGGACCGGGTAGATCAGGCCCTTGACCACGTCCGCGGCGGGCTGCTCGATGAGGAAGTAGTCGCCGGAGAACGGCACGATCCGCGGCTCCGCCTCGAGGCCCGAGGCGCGTGCCAGGCGGTCCGCCTGCAGGCCGGCGCAGGTGACGACGAGGTCGAAGGAGCCGGCGTCCTGGGTCATCTTCGACTCGACCCCGGGCATCGCGAGCGCGACCCGCACTTCGTTGCCCATGGTGTCGAGCCGGGCGACCTCGGAGTTGTACTCGATGCGTCCGCCGGCGGCGAGCACGTCGTTGCCGAACGCCTCGGTCAGGGCGACGAAGTCGATGATCGCGGTGTGCGGGGAGTGGAGGGCGAGGACGCCGCGGACGTTGGGCTCGATCTCGCGCATCTCGTGCCGGTCGAGGAGTGCGACGTGCGGCACGCCGTTGGCGCGCGCCCGCTCGTGGATCTTCTCGAGCCGGTCGACCTCGAGCGTGGTGTGGGCGACGACGAGCTTGCCGCACTCGTCGTAGGGGATGCCGTTGACGGCGGCGTACTGGACGAGCATCTCCACACCCCGCCGGCACAGCTGCGCCTTGAGGCTGCCCGGCTCGTAGTAGAGGCCGGCGTGCACGACGCCGGAGTTGTGGCCGGTCTGGTGGGCGGCGAGGTGGGATTCCTTCTCGAAGACGGTGACGGTGGCCTCGGGTTCGCGGAGGGCGAGCTCGCGGGCGACGGCGGTGCCGATGATGCCTCCGCCGACGACGGCGATGCGTGAGATTGTCATGGTGCTATCTTGGCAGAACCGCCCACCCGCCGACAGGGCTCGGCCGCGTCCGAGGCGCGGGCCGGGATCCGAGACGCCCGCCCGGCCCGGTGGGCGCCGTCGACAGGAGAGGGGCCCGCATGGAGTCGCCGTTGACCCTCGACTGGCCCGGCAAGGCCGCCGCTGCCGCCCTCGCCGCCGAGGATCCCTCCGGCCCCGACGGCACCGGACCGCTCCTCCCCGACGGACCGCTCCTCCCGCTCGACCGTCACCTCGCGATCGAGGGCGAGAACCTCGCCGCCCTTCGAATTCTCCGCCGCTCCCACGCCGCACAGGTCAAGGTCGTCTGCATCGACCCGCCGTACAACACCGGCAACGCCCTGCCCTACCGCGACACCTTCGGGGCGGCCGGGCACCGCGGCTGGCTGTCGCTGATGCTCCCCCGCCTGCTGCTCACCCGCGCGCTCCTGCGCGCGGACGGTGTCGTGTTCGTCTCCATCGACGACCGGGAGAACGCGCACCTCCAGCTCCTCGGGCACGAGGTGTTCGGCGAGGAGAACTACCTGGGCTCCTTCATCCAGCAGCGGGCCAAGGGCGGCGGGAACGCGCGGTCGTTCGTGCGCGGCCACGATTTCGTCCTCGTCTGGGCGAAGGACGCCCGGGCAGTGGGTCCGTTCCTCACCGAGAAGCGCCCGCCGGCCCGGTACGAGACGATCGACGGCACGCGGTACCTCGTGGACGACGACTGGCTGCGGGTGAGCTTCGGCAAGTACACCCGCGGTGCAGAGCGCCGGCTCATGTACGAGGACATCGCCGCCGTCCGCGGGGAGGCGAAGAAGGCCGAGGTCGACGCCGGGCTGGCCGCCGGGACCCTGCGGCTGCGCGCATGGGGCGAGCCGGACGAGCAGGGTGTGCGCAAGCACGCGGTGCTCCGGCTGACCCCGGCTGACCGCGCGAGCTCGAAGATGTACTCGATCATCAAGGCGCTCAACGAGGGCGGGCGGGCCGATCTCGAGGCGCTCGGGCTCGGCGGGCTGTTCGGCTATCCGAAGCCGCTCGAGCTCATCCGCACGCTCGTGCGCTCGCAGACGATGTTCGACCGCGAGGCGATCGTCCTCGACTTCTTCGCCGGCTCCGGCACCACCGGACAGGCGGTGCTCGAGCTCAACGCCGCCGACGGCGGTTCGCGTCGATTCGTCCTCGTGCAGCAGCCCGAGGCGCTGCGGCCCGTGGCCGGGGCCCGCACCGGCGCCGAGGCGGGGGCCGCCGGGGCACGGTCCGTCGCCGGTGCCGCGGCAGGCACGGGCCCGGGCAGGGAGCCCGCCGCTGGGGCAGGGGACGCCGCGGGCCCGGGCGGGAAGCCCGCCGAGCCGCTCACCACGATCAGCGCCCTCATGCGCGAGCGTCTGCGCCGGGCGGGGGCGGCACTGCGCGAGCAATCCCCGGACCTCGACGTCGACTTCCTCGACATCCGCCTGCCCGATCCGCCCGACTGAGGCGCTGCCGCGCCGTCCTACTGCGCGGTATCCGATTCCAGCCGCGCAATTGCGCGCTCGGTTCCGGATACCGCGCGGTCGGACCGCCCGACTGCACCTCCGCCCGCCGCCGATCACCTCCGCCGCAACTACCCGGCGTTCGTCACCACCTGGTAGCCGCCGCTCTCGTGGACGAGGGTCCAGTCGCCGCCGTAGCGCTCCTCGGCCCAGGCCTCGATCGAGCCCTCGTGGTCGTCGGGCCGCAGTGCGATCGCCTCGGGCACGAACTCCTCGGAGCTGCCGTACCAGTAGACGTCGGTGTGCGGGGCGAGGTAGGCGAGCAGCCGGACGTCGGTGACCACGGAGTCGTACTCGACTGAGGCCTCGAGAGCACCGCTGCCGTCGACGCGGTACCGGTCCGCCTCCCACAGCAGGTGGATGTTCGTCTGGCTCAGCAGCGCGAAGGAGGCCACAGCCGCCACCGCCGGGGCGAGCGTCCGGTGCGGCCGGCCGGCCCCGTCGAGCAGGCCGACGGCGGCGATCGGGATGAGGACGGCGGAGTAGTGGAAGCTCGTATCCCAGTAGCCCTCGACGTTGCCGAGGAACCGCCAGCCGAGCGTGGGGAGCATGAGGAGGATGAACGGCGAGCGCAGGCCGATCACCCCGGCGGCGAGCGCGAGGAACCCGACGGTGCCGATCTTCGTCGTGAGCCCCGCGGTGAGCGTCTCGGCCAGCGTGACGTTGTCGGAGTAGTCGTAGCCGCCGCTGACGTTGAAGGCGGGGATGAAGATCAGCACCGCGTAGACCGTCCAGGCGATGCCCCAGCCGGCGAGGAACAGCCCGTACTTGAGGTCGGCGCGGCTGCGCAGCCAGACGGCGAGGCCGAACACCGCGACCGTGAGCCCGAGGTCCTCCTTGACGAACACGAGCAGCGCGATCGCCACCGCCGCGCCGAGCTTCTGCCCGCGCATCCACCCGACGAGTCCGAACGCCAGCAGCGGGACGGCGAAGGCGATCTCGTGGAACTGCGCGGTGACGGCGTTGAGCAGACCCCATGAGCCGACGTAGGAGACCGCGAGGAGCCAGGCGCCGCGGGGCGTGAGCCGCTCGACGGCGAGCGACACGACCGGCCACACCGAGGCCGCGAACAGCACGGCCTGCGCGAGCATGAGCGTGAGCCCGGAGGGGAAGAGCCAGAACAGCGGGGTGAGCAGGATGAGGATCGGATGGAAGTGGTCGCCCCAGAGGTTGAAGCCCGGTCCCTTGATGTCGACGATCGGCACCTCGAGAGCGGAGTACCGGGTGAGGAGCTGGGTGAAGATCCCGAGGTCCCAGGACGGCGAATAGAAGATCCGCCACATGATGATCGCCAGCGTCGCGTAGAGGACGAGCGCTGCGCACGAGGCGAGCGCCGGGGCGTACCGGGTGAGGCCGGGGAGCTTCGGCGGCACGGGCGGTGTCAGTCCTGGAGGTCGACCGCGACGGCCGATGCCCCGGCGACGGCGGCGGTGACGGTGAGCACCGAGGGCCAGGCGCCGATCTTCTTGGCCAGCGGGTGGGACAGACCGAATCCCAGCACGTACGCGGCGGCGAGGCCGGCGGTCGTCGCCGCACCCCCCTTGGCGAGCCAGGTGCGGCCGGCGTACACGCCGGCTGCGGCGAGCACCGCCCCGCCCAGCGGCCGGATGCCGGATTCGCGGGCGGAGACATAGCCGCCGAGGAGGCCGAGGGCGACGATCGGAGCGGTCTGCACGTCGAGTGCGTCCTTGAGTTCTGCCATGGTCCGGAGTCTAGCCGCGCGCACCGATCGCTCCTCGATCCGCCCCGGGCGGATCCGTCGTGGTCGCGCGCCCGGGCGGCCGTCGACGATCGGCGGTCGCGAGCAGCCCCGGGCTCAGTCCGAGGTCAGAGTGCTGAAGGATTCGAGTGCCCGCGGATGCCCTGCGACGAGGATCTCGTCCTCCGGGTAGACCACGGTCTCGGGTTCGACGAAGTGCCACCCGCCGCCGCGCTTGACGCCCACCACCGCCACGCCGTGGTGCCGCTCGAGGTGCTGAGGCCCCAGCGGACGGTCGACGATCGACCCCGGCGGGGAGATCCGCACCACGGCGAAGTCCTCGTCGATGGCCGCGAAATCGTGGAGCCGGGAGCTGATGAGGTGCGCGAGGCGACGGCCCATGTCGTTCTCGGGCCGGATGACGTGCTCGACCCCGAGCTGCCCGAGGATCTCGGCGTGCGGCTCGCCGATCGCCTTCGCCCAGATCGCAGGGACCCCGAGCTTGAGGAGGCGGGAGGTGGTGAGGATGCTCGCCTCGATGTCCGAGCCGATCCCCACGACGACCGCTGGCACCTCGGCGATCCCGAGCTGCCGCAGCGCCTGCTCATCGGTGGAATCAGCGGTCGCGACGAAGGCGAGGCGGTCACGGAGGTCGTCGACGACGTCGCGGCGGATGTCGATGCCGATGACCTCCGCGCCGAGTGCGGTGAGCTCGGTGGCCACCGCTGCACCGAATCTGCCGAGGCCGATCACTGCGATCGCCCCGGCGCCGGCGAGCCGGCCCGGGTCGCCGGTGAGGAATGCGGCCGGCTTCGCCAGCCATCTCGATGTGTTCACTGCGTCTCCTCCTGTGCTTCTGCGCTGGTCCGATGTGCCTGCGGCGCGGGGTGGTGCCGGGATCGATCGCGTCCGCGCCGCGCGGAAGACCCGGTCTCAGCCGATGAGCGGCCGCTCCTCGGGCAGTGCGTAGCTCGCGTGCCTGCGTCGCAGCGCGAGGGCCGAGGCGAGGGTCACCGGCCCGATCCGTCCGACCGCCATGAGGACGATGAGGACGACCTGCGAGAAGGCGGGCAGCTCCGCGGTGATGCCGGTCGACAGGCCCACGGTCGCGAATGCGGAGATCGCCTCGAACAGGATCCGATCGAGGCCCCACTGCGGCTCGTCGAGCATGATGAGCATCGTGGCGCCGAGGACGAGAGCGAGCGCGAGGACGATCACCGTCGACGCCTGCCGATGGACCGCGGTGTCGATCCGGCGCCCGAGGAGATTCACCGCGCGACCGCCGGTCACCTCGGACACGGTCATCGCTGCGAGCACGGCGACGGTGGTGACCTTGACGCCGCCTGCGGTCCCGGCCGGTCCGCCGCCGATGAACATGAGGATGTCGAGCCCGAACCAGCTCACCGGGTGCATCTGGGCGATGTCGATGGAATTGAACCCCGCGGTGCGGGCGATGGTCGACTGGAAGAAGGCGGCGAGGATCCGGCCGCCGGTCCCGTGGGCACCCAGGGTGCCGGGATTGCGCCATTCCTGCACCGCGATGAACACCGTCCCCGCCAGCAGGAGCAGAGGGGTGAGGACGACGACGATCCGCGTGGTGAGCGACCAGGAGAGCGGGAAGCGGTAGCGGCGGACGAGCTCGACGAGGACGGGGAACCCCATCCCGCCGATGATCACCGCGAGCGCGAGCGGCAGGATGACGAGGGGGTCGGTCGCGTACCGCACGACGCTGTCCGCGTGGAGGCCGAAACCGGCGTTGTTGAACGCGGAGATCGCGTGGAAGACCCCGAACAGGATGGCCTGCGCCCAGTCCATGTCGTAGCCGAACCTGAAGCGCGGCACCAGGATCGCGGCGGTCACCGCCTCGACCACGAGGGTTAACCCGATGATCCGCACGATCACCGGGCGGATCCCGCCGAATCCGGACGAGCGCGTCTCGTGGGCCACCGCTCTCCGGAACCGCAGACCGGCGCGCCGCGCGACGAGCATGCCGAGCAGCATCGTGAAGACCATGATGCCGAGGCCGCCCACCTGGATGAGGCCGAGGATGACGAGCTGCCCGAACAGTGTGAAGTCCCCGCCCGTGTCGAGGACGACGAGCCCGGTCACGCTGAGCGCCGACGTCGCGGTGAAGAGTGCGGGGAGCACCCCGATCGACCCGTCGCCGACGGTGGCGAAGGGGAGCATGAGGAGTCCGGTGCCGGTGGCGAGCGCGGCCGAGAACCCGGCCAGGATCACGGTCACCGGGCGCGGAATGCGTACGCGGGGCACGGCTACACCGTAGCACCGCACGGACCCGGCTCCGGAACCGTTCGGGTCACGATTCGACTGCGGTCGATGTCGTGCGCATCACGGGTCCCGCGATCTCCTATAGTGTGACCATCCTCACCGAGCTGCTGAAGGAGCTGCTATGAGCACTCATCCGCCGACGCCCGATTCCAGCGGGGCCCGATCCACCTCCAGCGCGTCCGTGGACGAGCTCGGCCACGTCGATCGCGGTCACGGCTTCGTCCGGGTCCTCGGCAACGTCGACGCGCTGTTCATCGGCTTCGGCGCGATGATCGGCTTCGGCTGGATCACTCTCACCGGCGGCTGGCTCGAGAGCGCCGGCACCCTCGGCGCGCTCCTCGCGTTCGTCGTCGGCGGCATCATCATGGGCTTCGTCGGCGTCGTCTACTCCGAGCTCGTCGCCGCGATGCCCCACGCCGGCGGTGAGCACAACTACCTCATCCGCGGCATGGGCCCGCGTCTGTCGCTGCTCGGCTCGTGGGCGATCACCGGCGGGTACATCAGCGTGGTGATGTTCGAGGCGGTGGCGTTCCCGCGGACGATCGAATACCTCTTCCCGAACTTCCAGCAGATCCACCTGTGGACGATCGCCGACTTCGACGTGCACCTGACCTGGGCGCTCGCCGGGACGATCGGTTCGCTCATCGTCATGTGGATCAACATCCGGGGGGTCAAGGTCGCCGGTCTCGTCCAGACCTTCGTCGTGAGCTTCCTCGTCATCATGGCGTTCCTCCTGCTCGCAGGCGGAGTCGTCGGCGGCGAGCTGTCGAACACCCAGCCGCTGTTCAACGGCGGGGCGATCGGCTTCGTCGCGGTGCTCGGCGCGGTGCCGTTCCTCTTCGTCGGCTTCGACGTCATCCCGCAGTCGGCGGAGGAGATCAAGGTCCCGCCGAAGCAGATCGGCAAGCTCGTCGTCATGTCGGTGGTCATGGCGGTGCTGTTCTACCTCATCATCATCTTCTCGACCTCGCTCGCGCTGCCCGCGTCCCAGCTCGCCTCGTTCGACCTCGTCACCGCCGATGCCCTCGCCGATCTCATGGGCCACCCGATCTGGGGCGACATCGTCATCGCCGGCGGCCTCGCCGGCATCATCACCTCGTGGATCGCCTTCCTCATGGGTGCCTCGCGCCTCATGTGGGCGATGGCGAACTCCGGGATGATCCCGGCCTGGTTCGGCAAGCTCCACCCCAAGTACCGCACCCCGGTCAACGCCCTCCTGTTCATCGGCATCCTGTCGGCCTTCGCCCCGTTCGCCGGCACCGCGATGCTCGGCTGGGTCGTCGACTCCGGCTCGCCGATGATCGTCTTCGCCTACGGCCTCGTCGCCGTCGCGTTCGTCATCCTGCGCAAGAAGGAGCCGGGCATGGATCGCCCGCTGCGCGTGGGCGGCAAGGGCGGCGCCGGCATCGCCATCGGCATCATCGCCGCGGTGCTCTGCGCCATCCTGATCATCATGTACATCCCGGAGCTCACCCCGATCTCGGTCACCCTCGCATGGCAGTCGTACCTGATGTTCGGCCTGTGGATGCTCGCCGGCGTACTGCTGATGTTCCGCCTGCCCGGGGGCATCAAGCCCGGCCCCGACGCCGAGCACGAGCTCCTCACGCAGATCAACGAGAGGAAGCGCCGGAAGTGACGAGCACCGACTGCTCGACCGGCGGCGGCGCTTCGGCAGCCGCCCCGGCCGACGCCTCCTCCGCCGTGCCCGAGGCGCCCGCTCGCCCGGGCGCGGACGGCCGGGGCAGGTCCTTCCGCACCCTTCTCGCGGAGCGCTACAGCGTCCGCCACTTCACCGGGGAGCCGGTCACCGAGGAGCAGCTCACCGCCGTCCTCGAGACCGCGCAGCGCACCCCGTCGTGGTCGAACACCCAGGCCTGGCAGGTGCACGTGCTCACCGACGAGGTGCTCCGCGAGATCGGCCGGCGCCTGCGCGCCGCGGTGACGGCCCGGACCCAGCAGAAGACGGTCGTGTCCGACCTCGCGCTGCCCGGCCGGTTCACCGAGGAGCAGATGCACCGCAAGCGGGTGACCGGCTACGGGCGCTACGAGTCGCTCGGGATCGACCGGAAGGACAGGGTGGGCCGGTTCGAGGCCTCGCTGGCGAACTTCGAGTTCTTCGGCGCTCCCGTCGGTCTCGTCATCACCTCGACCCGGGAGGTCGGCCCCTACGGCTGGGTGGACACCGGCGCCTACATCGGCACGCTCCAGTACGCGGCGTGGGAGGCGGGCCTGGGCGCGTGCGCGCTCGGCTCGATCGGCATGCACGCCGATCTCATCCACCGCTACCTGGGACTCGCCGATGACGTCGACGTCATCGCCGGGATGGCGCTCGGGCACCCGGATCACGCCGCTCCCGGCAACACCTACCGCACCGAACGGGCTCCCCTGTCCGAGGTCGTCCACCGCGTCGAGACCCTCAACGACTGAAATCCGCACACGCATGGGCCTGCCGCTGCACGACTGTCCCGCGAAAACTGCAAGCGCCCACCCGACCTGAACAGGTTGTGGGGGCGATTGCAGGAATCGCGGGATCTTCGAGGACCGGACAGTTGACGGAGCCGCCGGCCGCTCGCGGCGCACTACCCGCGGACCGTCCGCGGGACGAGTGCCATCGCGATCACACCGAGCACGGCGACGACGGCGAACAGGTGGAAGCCCCAGGGGTAGGCGATCCCCGCGGCGACGAGCGCTCCCGTGAGGAACGGCCCGACGATCGCCCCGAGCCGCCCCACCCCGGCGGCGAGCCCGAGCGCCGTGCCGCGCACCTCGGCCGGGTACACCGACGACACGTACGCATAGACGAGGACCTGCGCGGAGAACACGAACGCGCCCGTGGCGAAGATCGCGAGGTGGAGCACCACCGGGTTCTCCATCCGCACGCTGAGCAGGGCGAGGAGCACCGCGGTCGCACCGAACCACAGGAGCACCATCGGCCGGGTGCCGTACCGGTCCGCGGTCCGGCCGGCGACCACGAGCCCCACCACCGCGCCGAGGTTGAGGACGAGGAGCATGACGAGCGAGGCGGACAGCCGGTACCCGGCCTCCTCCATGATCGACGGCAGCCAGGTGTTGAGGCCATAGACGAGGAGCAGGCCCATGAAGCTCGCCACCCACACCCCGATCGTCACCCGCGCGAACCCGCCGGAGAACAGGCCCCCGCGCCCGGTTGCAGAAGCCGGATCCGCCGGGTCACCCGCCGAGGCGCTCGCCGGGCCTCCTGCTGCCGCGGCCGCCGCCGTTCCTGCCGACGGCCCCGCAGCGGATCCACCGACACCACGCGCCGCGGCCCGGGCACTGCGTGCGGCGAGGAAGGCCGGGGACTCCGGCAGCCGCAGCCAGAGGACGGGCAGGAGGAGGAAGCCGACGATCCCGCCGCCGAGGAACAGGAGCTGCCAGTCCGCTCCGGCGAGCACGGCGAGAAGCGCCGCGAGCACCGCACCCGTGTGGTAGCCGGTCATCGTCAGGGTCGTCGCCCGCGCCGTGCTCCCGGCACCGGAGTACTCGCCCACGTAGGTGAGCGCGGTCGGCAGGACCGCGCCGAGCCCCATCCCGGCGATCAGCCGGAACACCGCGAACCACAGGACGCTCGGCGCGAAGGGCACGAGCACGGTGAAGATGCTGAAGACGACGACGCAGGCGAGGATCGCCGCCCGGCGCCCCACCCGATCGGCGAGGAAGCCGATGCCGGCGGCCCCGAGGCCCACCCCCACGAGGCTGAGCGTCGCCACCGCGGTCGCCGCCTCAGCGGTGAAGCCGAGGTGCCCGGTGGAGAGCAGGGTGGGGATGACCGCGCCGAGCACGACGAGCTCGAAGCCCTCGAGCATGACGACGATCCAGCACAGGATCGCGGGCCGGCGCGAGGCGCGACCGGGCACGGCGGCTGTCGCCGCCGAGGATGCGGTGGCGGTCGAGTCGGTCGCGGTTGCGGCGGGGTGCGAGGCGTCAGGGGTCATCAGGTCACAGCCCATTCGTTCGGATCCGGCGGTGCAGCGGCTCCGGGTCGGGGTCGCGGACCGAGCCTACCGCCGCGCGCCGGCCACCGCAGTCCGGCCGCCGCAGGCCCCGATCACTCCGTGCCGGAGACCACCCCTGCCGCGGTGAGCCGGTCGATCTCCGCCGCGTCGAAGCCTGCGGCGCGGAGCACCTCGGCGGTGTGGGCACCGGTCCGCGGGGCAGGTGCGGGGTGTTCGAAAGGCGCGCCGTCGGAGTCGCCGCCGGCCCAGGTGGCTCCGCCGGCCGGGGCGAACCGCGGCGCCAGCCCGGGCTGCCGGACGCCGTCGGCGTCGCGGTAGAACACGGCGCGCGCGGAGTTGTGGACGTCCGCCTCGGCCTCGTCGAAGGAGAGGATCGGGAACACGCAGCCGTCGGTGCCGTCGAAGATCTCGACGAGCTCGTCCCGGGTGCGGGCGGCGATCGCCTCGGTGAAGGCGGCACGGATCTGCGGCCAGGTCTCCTGCTTGCGATAGTCGAAGGTGCCGAACTTCCCGGGCATCCGGTCCCCGATGTCGAGGCCGTCGATGACGACCTTGAAGAACTGCGGCTCGATGCAGCCGACGGACACCCACTGCCCGTCATTCGTCTCGTAGCGGTCGTAGAACGGCGCACCGGAGTCGAGGATGTTCGTACCGCGCCCCTCTCTCCACAGGCCCTGGGCGGCGAATCCGTGCATCATCGCCCACAGGAGGTTGGCGCCGTCGATCATCGCCGCGTCGATGACCGCACCCTGACCGCTGGTCCGCGCGCGCACGAGCGCGGCGAGCATGCCGACGGCGAGCACCATGCCGCCGCCGCCGAAGTCGCCGATGAGGTTGGCGGGGAACTGCGGGCCCTCGCCGGCGCGGCCGAGCTGGTGGAGGACGCCGGCCGAGGCGATGTAGTTCATGTCGTGCCCGGCGACCTGCGCGCGCGGCCCGGTCTGCCCGTAGCCGGTGATGCGGCCGTAGACGAGTGCCGGGTTCTCCGCCATGAGCTCGGCCGGGCCGAGGCCGAGGCGCTCGGCGACCCCCGGCCGGAAGCCCTCGAGGCAGGCGTCGGCCCCGGCGACGAGGCGGCGGACCACCGCGACGCCCTCGGGCTGCTTGAGGTCGACGACGATCGACTTCTTGCCGCGATCGAGCACCGGGCTGTTCGGCACGCCCTGCTCGCTCGGGCGCTGGAGGCGGATGACCTCGGCGCCGAGGTCGGCGAGCACGAGCGCGGCGAAGGGACCGGGACCGATGCCGCCGAGGTCGATGATGCGGAAGCCCTCGAGCGGCTTGAGCGCGGCCGGAGATCCGGACGTCCCGGCGGAACCGGCGGCGGTGGGTGATCCCTGCGGGGCGGGCGAGGTGTGGTCTGAGCTGGTCACGGTGCGTCCTCCGGGGCTGGTGGCGGCGGTCGGACGAGGGTCGCCCATCCTGTGCGAACCCGGGCGCGCCACGATGCACGACCCGCGTTCAAAACAGTTACCGAATGATTGATTAGCTTAAGATTAGAGGGCCGGTGCCCGGTCCGCAATGATGGTCCGGGAACGCATGTCCACCCCTGCGATCGCACTGCCGATCCCGAACCCGATCCGATACCCGATCCGCCGAGAGGAACCTCCGTGTCCGAAGTCTTCATCCACCGTCCGCAGATCCGCTGGTCCGACCAGGACATCCTCGGGCACGTGAACAACGGCCGGATCGTCACCCTCATCGAGGAGGGGCGGATCAATTGGCTCGTCGGGATGCGCGGGCGCGATTCGATCAGCGCCCCGAAGCTCGCGGTGCGCCTCGAGCTCGACTACCGGAAGCCGGTGATGTACGGCCCCGAGCTCGTCCTCGAGCTGCGGATCGCGCGTGTGGGGAACAGCTCGTTCACCATCCGCACGACCGGCATCCAGGAGGACGAGGTCGTGTTCGAGGCGCTCAACGTCATGGTCACCGTCGACCCGGAGACCAAGCGGCCGCGCCCGATCAGCGAGAAGGACAAGGCCTACCTGCGCACCTACATGGACGACGAGGGCTGATCACCGGTCCCCGGGCAGCGCTGCTCCGCACTCCGGGGCCGGCACCGGCGCGCCCACGCCCGCCCCCGGGGACCGGCACGCCCACGCGGACGACCCACAGGACCGGAATGTGCATGTGCATGTGACGATGTGTGCGATCTCGCGCGGGGCGGTATACACGTCCTATGGACACCGATGAACGGATGAACTGGGAAGCCCGGTACGCGCAGGCCCCGGAGACCTCGGTCGAGGGGGCGGAGCCGGATCGCGAGCTCCTCGCCCTCCTCACGGAGATCACCCGGCAGGACGCCCCTTCCGACGCCGGGCCCGCCGTGCGGGGAGCCGCAGCGCGGACGGCGGTGGACCTCGGCTCCGGTACCGGACGCAACACCCGTGCCCTCGTCGAGGCCGGTCTGCGCACCACCGCCGTGGACTTCTCACCGACGGCGATCGCCGCGCTGTGGAAGCGGGCGCTCGCCGAGGGGTGGGATCGCGGACTGCTCGGCATCACCGGCGACCTCATGGAATGGATGGAGTCGACCGCCGAGCACTACGACCTCGTCGTCGGCGCGTACCTCCACGGAGTCGACGGCGCACTCGAGGGAGCGCTCCGTCTGCTGCGCCCCGGCGGCCGGCTGCTGTGGACGACGCATGCGCCGGAGTCGCCGCACGGCCCGCCGCCGCACGTCCCGCGCCCGGACGTCGACGCCGTGCGAGCGGAAGCCGCGCGCGTCCCCGGGATCACCGTGGAGCGCCTCGACCGGACGGGCCGGGGCACGCACACCGTCGACATCGTGCTGCTCGCCCGCCGCGGCTGACCCGCCGCGACCTGCCCGCCCGCCTCACATGAGCGGCCCGGCGCCCGCCTCACATGAGCGGGCTGCGGGGGAAGGGGAGGAGCTCCTCGACCGCGGCGGCGACGGTGAACACCGAGTCGTCGGCGAACGGATGGCCGACGATCTGCACGCTCGTCGGCACGCCGGTGGGCCCGATGCCGCTCGGCACCGCCATGACGGGGCACCGGTTGGCGATGTTGAACGGGATCGTCATGTGCGCCTGCCAGTAGAAGTCGAGCGGGCCGGCCGGCCGCTCGAGCGCCTCGAGGTAGGCATTGTCCGCCTCGAGCGCGCCGATCGCCGAGGTCGGGGTGAGGAGCGCATCGAATCCGGCCATCGCGTCCGCGATCTGCGCCTGCACCTTCGTCTCGAGATCGGCGGCCTCGAGGAGGCTGATCCGCTCGGCGAAGTCGCGGGTGTACTCGACGAACCGCTTGGAGTACGGCTCGAGGAGGTCGAGGTCGCCGCCGCACATGCGCGTCATGTTCTGCGCGATGAGGTGACCGTAATGGGCGCTCGAGGCGTCGGTGACGTCGGCGAGCGAGAGCGCGAGGTCGATCTCGACGAGCTCCGCCCCGGCCCCGCGCAGCGCCGCCACCACGGTGTCGAGGCCGGCGGCCACCTCGGGGTCGACGTCGTAGCAGCCGAGGTCCCGGGAGACGGCGATCCGCATCCCGGCCACGCCGGCCGCACCGGCGAACGCGGTGGGCAGGACGTGTGCGGGCGCGATCGTCGCGTGGTCGCCGGCGTGCGGACCGACGATGATGTTCGTCGCGTAGGCGGTGTCGGCGACGGTGCGGGCGAGGACGTGGTCGCCGCGGTACCAGTCGGTGTTGAGCGGCACCACGCCGGGTGTCCGACCGTAGGGCGTCTTGAAGCCCGGCAGTCCGCCGAACGCGGCGGGGATCCGGGTCGATCCGGCGATGTCCGAGGCGGTGGCGAGCGGCCCGTAGCCGGCGGCGACCGCGGCACCGGAGCCGCCCGAGGAGCCGCCGGGGGTGCAGTCCGGGTTGAAGGGGTTGCGGGTGGTGCCCCAGGCCGCGGTCTGCGTGAAGGTCGCGCAGGAGAACTCCGGCGTGGTGGTGCGGGCGAAGGGGATCGCACCCGCCTCCCGCAGCCGCGCGACGACCGGATGGTCCGCCGGCGCGGTCTGCCCGGCGAGCACCCGCGACCCGCGAGTCGCGGAGCAGCCGGCAACGTTGTGCTGCTCCTTGACGAGCAGCGGCACCCCGAGCAGGGCCGGCAGCGGGGTGTCGGCATCTGCGCGGGCGTACACCTCGGCGGCGGCCTGCGCGGCCTGCCGGGCCGGCTCGTCCATGACGTCCATGACCGCGTTGATCTCCCCGTCATGCGCGGCGATCCTGCTGGTCAGATGGGTCAGATACTCCACGGGGGAGAGCTCGCGGGAGCGGAAGGCGGCGATCACGTCGAGGACGCTCATGTGGTGCAGTTCACTCATGGGGCCAGTGTGCCATTCTTCCCCGGCTCCCGCCCGGGCGGTCTCGCACTCCGTACACACGGACCGATCCGGCGCACCCCGCGGTGAGCAGCCCGGCGCGGACGCTGAGTCGCGCGCTCAGGCGGAGCCGATATTCTTGGGACCACGAGGGAGGCGGCACGGCGCCGCACCGGGGGGCGACCCTGCGGTGCGCGGGCGCGACGACGAACCGGCCGACACGCACACGATGACATCTGAGGACTCCGCACGCCGACGTGCGCGACAGGTGACCCTGTTCCTCGACGTCGACGGCGTGCTCAACTCCTACCCGGTGACCGGCATGCGCTTCTACCGCGAACGGCGCCGCCGCGTCCACGCCTGGAACTACGAGCTCCACTTCCGCCCGGCGGTCGTGCGCCGCCTCGAGCGGCTCGTCGAGCAGCGCCTGGTCGACCTCGTGTGGCTCTCGACCTGGTCCGACCGGTGCACGACCGAGCTCGAGCCCACGCTCGGCTTCCGCGGCACCTACCCCGTCATCCCCATGCCCGACGACTCCTACAACCGCTTCGCCGGCGATCCGCAGAGCTGGTGGAAGGCCCATGCTGTCGAGGCCTGGCTCGCCGACCACCCCGACGAGCGCGCGATCTGGATCGACGACGACCTCGCGGCCCCCGCCACCTACTCCTACTTCTCCGAGACCTACCCCGGCCGGCTCCTCCTCATCGCCCCCGAGTTCAGCCGCGGGCTCACCGCCGAGCACTTCCGCCGCATCAGCGCCTTCACCCACCCCCGGCCGCACCCCACCGCCGCGACCACCCGCCTGCTCAGCCGCAGACGGCGCACCGCCGCCGAGGCGCCCGCAGCTGCCGGCACCGCGCCGGCCGACCGATCCGAGAACGCACTCGTCGCCCCCAAGGCCTCGGCCGCCGGGTCCACGGAAAGGACTGAGACATGTCTCGCCCCCGCACGCCGCTGGTCGGGTTCATCGACTCCGGCCTCGGCCTCGTCGACTTCGCCGACGCGTTCCACCGCCGCGTCCCGCACGCCGACCTCCTCCTCTCCATGGACCCCGACTGGATGCCCTACGGGGCGCTCGATGCCGAGGTGGTCGCCGAGCGCATCATCGCCTCCGCCCAGGTGTTCTCCCCGTGGGAGCCCGATGCCGTCGTCATCGCGTGCAACACCGGCTCGGTCCACGGGCTGGCCCCGCTGCGCGCGCAGCTCGAGCCGGGCACCCCGGTGATCGGCACCGTGCCGGCGATCAAGACCGCCGCCGACGCTGGTGAGCCGTTCGCCGTGTGGGCCACCCGCGCCACCACCGTCAGCGACTACCAGCGCGGACTCATCGAGGAGTTCGCCGCCGAGGCCGAGGTGCACCCGGTGGCGTGCGCCGGGCTCGCCGAGGCGATCGACAGCGCCGAGCTCGCCGCCGTCGACACCGCGATCGACGCGGCCATCGCCGCCACCCCCGAGCATGTGGAGACGATCGTGCTCGGCTGCACCCACTACGGCCTCGTCGAGGACCGGATCCGCGCCCGCCGACCGGCCACCCGCAATCTCCACGACTCGCCGCACGCCGTGGCCCGGCAGACAGCGCGGCGCCTCGGCCTCGACCCGGACGACCCGGCGCTCGCCGCCGGCCACGGTGCGGGCACCGGCGGGCGGGTGCTCGCCACGTACATGTCGGGGCGCCGCTCGGCCCTGCCCGACACGCTCGACGCGTACCCGGCCGGGCTGCGGCTGCGCAGGATCGAGGCTCACGGATGACCGCCTTCACGCCCTTCGACCCCGTCAGCGCCCTCGCTCGGATGCGCACCACCGTGATCGTGCAGGGTGTGCTGTCCGTGCTCGCCGGCCTTCTCATGGCGGTGTTCCCGGACTTCGCGCTCCTCGTCATCGTCGTCCTGTGCGCGGCGTGGCTCCTGGCCGACGGCGTCCTCGCGCTGCTGCGTCTGGCCTCCCGGCGCTCCGGCTCCCGCTCCGGCTGGCCGCTGGCGCGCGGACTCCTGGCGATCGGACTCGGTGTCCTCGTGCTCCTGCTGCCAGGCGAGTCCGCGGCGGTCATCGCCGTCATCGCCGGACTGTGGGCGTTCCTGCTCGGCGGGCTGGCGGTGCTCGGCGCACTCGCCCTGCGCCGGCTGGGCGGATCCCTGTGGTGGGGCCTGCTGCTGCTCGGCGGGTTCGGGCTGGTGCTCGGCGCCGTGCTGCTGCTCGACCCGGCGGCCGGCATCGGTGCGGTGCTGTGGCTCGTCGCCGCCTTCCTCGTCCTCCAGGGTGTCGCCGCAATCCTCCTCGGCGTCCGGTTGGGACGCGCGCTCGGGCGGGCCGCGGCAGGGCAGAACGGCCTCGGCGGCCTCGGCGGGCGGACCGGCGCCGGCGGGCCGGTGGTGTTCGGCGGGCCCGGTTTCGGTGGGCCGGTGGTGTTCGGCGGGCCCGGTTTCGGTGGGCCCGGTTTCGGTGGGCCCGGTGGATCCGGCGGGTCGGCGCACTCCGGGCCGACCGGTTCCGCGCGTGGCTCCGAGGATCCCGCCCCGCCCGGCTGGATCACCGGCGAGCTCGCCGATGACGAGGACGCGGGCACCACGGGTGGGAACAGCGCACCGCAGGACGAGGACGACGACCGCCGCCGCGGGGGCTCCGGATCGCGAGACGGTATTTGACCGTTCGACTCCCGGTGGCGTTCAATTCTGGGGTGACCACGCATCCTCTGAGCCCGCTGTGCTGGCGGCGCCTCCACATCGACCTCATGCGCGTCACCACCGTCATCTGTTGACGTCCTCCCTGCACCGTCGCTGAACAGCATTCACCGACGAGCGCCGGGGACCACTCTGCAGGTTCCCCGGGCATGTCAGTGCGAATGCACCTTTCAACTGCCGCTGCAGTGCGGTTACCCGTCAGTATCCGCACTGGTTCGCCCCGGGAACCGACTGACCGCACCGTGATGCCCCGCGTCCTGCTGTGTGCGCACACAGCCGCGCCTCCCCGCCCCCGGGCACTTCACCGCGTCATCTCCACCCCCGGGCACTCCACCGCATCTTCCGGCCCACCGGGCCCTCGTCACCAAGGACCAGCCATGACCACCTCGCCCCGCCCACCCGCCGACCGTCCGGGCTCCACGAATCCCTCCGCCGCTGATTCCGCACCCGGCTCCGGCTCCACGCACGCCTCCGTCCAGGAGCACCTCGACCGCCGTCGGGCCGGCCGCCGGCGGGGGATGATCGTCGCCGCGATCCTCGCCGTGCTCGCACTCGTCGCCGTCGGCATCGTCGCGCTCACCCAGCGCTCCGGCGGTGAGGGCGGTGCCGGAGGGGCCGCCGGCGAGCTCACCGCGCTGCGCATCGCCGACACCGCGCAGAGCGACTACCAGGACGCGATCATCGAGGTGGGCCGGGAGAACGGCCTCGACCTCGAGTTCGTCAACTTCGACGACCCGTACCTGCCGAACACCGCGCTGCTCGAGGGCGAGGTCGACGCGAACTCCTTCCAGCACATCGCCTGGCTCAGCGCGTTCAACGGTGAGAACGACTCCGACATCACCCCGCTGTTCTCGACGAACATCTCCCAGTGGGGCCTCTACTCCTCGACCGTCACCGACCTCGCCGAGCTGCCCGACGGCGCCCGCATCGCGATGCCGGACGACCCCTCGAACTTCTCCCGCGCCCTGTTCATCCTGCAGAGCGCCGGCCTGCTCGAGATCAGCGACGAGGAGGGTTTCTACCCGACCGAGGAGCAGATCACCGCGAACCCGAAGAACATCGAGTTCGCCCGGCTCGCCCACGAATCCGTGCAGACGGCCTACGAGGACCCGTCCGTCGACGGCGTCGTCGTCGGCACCGACGACTTCGACCCGGCGCTCGGCATCACCGTCGACGACGCCCTCCAGGCCGAGGATCCCGAGGCGCCCTCCTCCGTGCCGTACACGATCATCGTCGCCACGATGCCCGACCGCGCCGAGGACCCGGTGTGGGAGCAGCTCGAGGAGACCTACCGCGACCAGCGGGTCGTCGACGCCTTCAACGAGGAGAAGAACGGCCAGGCCTCCTACGTCGACCGCCCGCGCAGCGAGCTCCTCGATGCGCTCGAGGAGCTCGACAAGGCCCGCGAAACATGAGCGACCGGAGCAGCGCCTCGGCCGCGGCCGCCTCCTCGGCCGCTCACGAGCAGACCGGGCCGGCCGGCGCCTCCGCCACGACGCCGGGCACCCCGGCCACCCCGGGCACCGACCGGATCGTCCTGTCGGGGGTGTCGAAGACCTTCACCACGAAGCAGGGTGCCACCACCGCCGCGCTCGACGACGTCAACCTGTCGGTCGGGGCCGGGGAGATCTTCGGGCTCATCGGCCGTTCGGGCGCGGGCAAGTCGACGCTGCTGCGGATGATCAACGCGCTCGAGCGGCCCACCTCGGGCACGGTCGAGGTCGACGGCGTCGACCTCGCCGGGGTCACGGGCGACCGGCTGCGACGGCTGCGCCACGGCATCGGCATGGTGTTCCAGCAGTTCAACCTCATGAACTCGCGCACGGTATACGGCAACATCGCCGTCCCGCTGCAGCTCGCGGGGATGAAGGAGGCGCAGATCTCCGCCCGCGTGAGCGAGCTGCTCGACTTCGTGGGCCTCGGCGACAAGGCGTTCGTCAAGCCCCGGCAGCTGTCCGGCGGGCAGAAGCAGCGGGTCGGGATCGCCCGCGCGATCGCCAACCGGCCCTCGATCCTCCTGTCCGACGAGGCGACGAGCGCGCTCGACCCGCAGACCACCGGCGACATCGTCGACCTGCTGCGCTCGGTCAACGAGGAGTTCGGCATCACCATCGTCGTCGTCACCCATGAGATGGACGTCGTCAGCCGGCTCGCGGACCGGGTGGCGATCCTGTCGGCCGGGCGGGTCGTGGAGACCGGGGAGATCCAGCAGATCCTGTCCCGGCCGGCGCACCCGGTGACCGCCGGGCTCGTCGAGTCCTACACCCGGACCGCGCTCACCGAGGCGGAGAAGACCCAGCTGCGCGGCGAGTTCACCGACCACCGGATCTCCGTGACCGTCGACGACACCCTCGTCGGCACCCCGGTGCTGTCGCGGCTCGCCCGCGCGCACGCGGTGGACTTCTCGATCATCCAGGGCGGGGTGGCGCGCGTGAAGAACCACCCCTACGGCCAGCTCAGCCTCGCCCTCTACGGCGAGGACCGGGCGGTCGAGGCGTTCGTCGCCGAGCTCGGTGCGCAGGCGGAGGTGATCCGCTGGTGATCGACTTCGGAACCGTCGTCCCCAAGGTCGCCGACGCGCTCTTCGAGACGCTCTACATGGTCACCGCGGCGTTCCTCATCGCCGCCGTCGTCGGGCTCTCGCTCGGCATCTTCCTGTTCGCCACCCGCCCGGGCCAGATCCTCGGGAACCGGGCGGTCCACTTCGTCCTCAACTTCGTCGTCAACATCTTCCGCCCGATCCCGTTCATCATCCTGCTCGTCGCGCTCACCCCGGTGACGCGGGCGATCATCGGCACGAGCATCGGCCCGAGCGCGGCGATCCCGCCGCTCGCGATCGCCGGCGCGATGGGCATCGCCCGGGTCGCGGAATCCAACCTCGTCGCCGTCGACCCCGGCGTGGTCGAGGCCGCCGAGGCGATGGGCGCCCGACCGCTCCACATCCTCTTCGGGTTCGTCGTGCGCGAGGCGTTCGGCCCGCTGCTCCTTTCGCTGACCTTCATCTCGATCTCACTCATCGACGCCACCGCGGTCGCCGGCGCGGTGGGCGGCGGCGGCCTGGGCAACCTCGCGCTCACCTACGGCTACCAGCGGTTCGACTGGGCGGTGATGGCGCTCATCATCATCGTGCTCATCGTGCTCGTGCAGTGCGTCCAGTTCCTCGGGAACTGGATCGCGAAGAGATTCATCGACTAGGAGACCCATGACCCACCTCGACAGCACCTCACCCGCCGGCACCGCACCCACCGGCACCGATCCCGCGCGCACCCGGCTGCCCGGCGGCAGCTCTCTGCTCTCCGGCCTGCCCGGTCGGCAGGGGTTCGGGGACGCCAGCCTGATCCGGGTCGGCTCCGGCAGCATCGACCTCGGCGGCGGCAATCCGGACAGGTCCCTCCTCCCGGTCGACCTCTACCGCGAGGCCGTCCACGAGCTCATGGACTCCCCCGGCTACGGTGCGCGGCTGGGCTACGTGCCGGCGGCGGGCACGCCGTCGTTCCGCGCGCTCCTCGCCGAGCGCGAAGGCGTCTCACCCGAGCGGATCATCGTCACCAGCGGCGGCATCAACGGCCTCGCAGTCGCGGTGCTCGGCACCCTGGATCCAGGGGACACGATCGTCGTCGACGATCCGATCTTCCCGCTGTTCCTCCGCGTCCTCGACCTCGTGCCGGGCGTGCGGGTCGTGCCCGTCGGGGTGCAGGCCGACGGTCTCGACGTCGACGAGCTCGAGTCGCACCTCGCCGCCGGGGTACGTCCGCAGGCGGTGTTCACGGTGCCGACCTTCCACAATCCGGGCGGCGCGGTGCTGTCCGCCCAGAAGGCGCAGCGGATCACCGAGCTCGCCGAGCGCTGGGGGTTCACCGTGTTCGCCGACGACCCGTACCGGGAGCTCGCCTTCCCCGGGGCCGAGGTGCCCGCAGCTGCGTGGGTCCGCGACAGTGAGCACGTGATCGGGGTCAACACCTTCTCGAAGACCCTGGGGCCGGCGCTGCGGCTGGGGTACACCGTCGTCCCGTCGGCGCTCGCGGAGCAGTACGTCAAGCTCCGCAACCGGCTCGACGGGCAGGCGAGCGGGGTGCTCCAGGACATCGTCGAGCGGATCGTGGGGCGTCCCGAGTACGCGCAGGCCAATGCCGCCGCGGGTGCGGTGTACGCGCAGAAGGCCCGGGCGCTGCTCGATGCGCTGCACCGCGAGCTGCCGGGCGAGCTCGACATCATCGAGCCGCAGGGCGGGTTCTTCCTGTGGGCGCGGTTCCGCGACCAGCACGCCGACTTCGCGGCCCTGTTCGACGCCGCCCAGGACGAGGGGCTCGTCTACCAGCGCGGCGAATGGTTCGGGGTCACCCCGACGGGTGGCGCGGGCGGCGCTTCAGGTGCGGCGAGTGCGGCGGGTGCCGCCAGCGCGGCGGGCGCGGCGGGCGACGCTGTAGGCGCCGCGAATGCTGCGGGTCCTGCGGGCGGCGCTGCAGTCGCCGCGAATGTTGCGGGGGCGGCGGGCGGCGCTGCAGGCGCGACCGGCCAGGGCCTCGGCGGCGACCCCTCGCGCACTCGTGGGGCCGTGCGCCTGACCTTCGCCGAGCTCGACGTCCCCACGCTCGAGGAGGGCGCCGCCCGCCTCGGCCGCGCCTGGCGCCGCATCCACGGCTGAGGACGCACGCGGCAACGCAGCCGGTCCTTCCGGGGCCGGTTCAGGGCCGGTTCGGGTGCCGGTCCTTCCGAGACCGATTCCGTGCGACAGCCCCGTTCCGCAGTCACCCCAGTGCGGTTACGGACGAGTATCCGCACTGGGGTGCCCCGGGAACCAACAGACCGCACTGGGGTGCCCCGGGAACCAACAGACCGCACAGGACCGCCCCGGGAACCAGCAGACCGCACTGGGGTGCACCGGGAGCGCCGGCTTCCAGTACCCCAGCGGCAGAGAGCCGGGCACGCGCCCTCAGAACAGCTGGCGGAGGTTCGCCTTGGCGAGGTCGATGAGCTCGTCGCCGCGGCCGCTCATCACGGTGCGGATCGCGTAGAGCGCGAAGCCCTTGGCCTGCTCCGCCGTCACGCTCGGCGGCATCGACAGCTCCTGCTGCTCGGTGACGACGTCGAGCAGGGCGGGTCCGTCGTGGGCGAGGAACTCCTCCACGGCTGCCGGCAGGTCCTGCGCCGATTCGACGCGGATCCCTCGGATCCCGACCGCCTCGGCGACGCGGGCGAAGTCCGGGTTCTTCAGGTCGGTGCCGAAGTTGACGTAGCCGGCGGCCTTCATCTCGAGCTCGACGAAGTTGAGCGAGGAGTTGTTGTACACCACGGTCTTCACCGGCAGCTCGTTCTGGGTCAGGGTGATGAGCTCGCCGAGGAGCATCGCGAGTCCCCCGTCGCCGGCGAGCGCGATGACCTGCCGGTCCCGGTCGGTGGCCTGGACGCCGATGGCCTGCGACACCGCGTTCGCCATCGACCCGTGGGTGAACGACCCGATGAGCCGGCGGCGCCCGTTCATCGTGAGGTAGCGGGCCGCCCACATCACCGGGGAGCCGACGTCGGGGAGGAACACCGCATCGTCTGCGGCCGCCTCGTCGATGAGCCGGGTGAGGTACTGCGGGTGGATAGTGCGCTTGGTCGGCCCGGCGAGCTCGTCGAGCTTCTTCCGGGTCTTCGCGTAGTGCTTGGTCATCGTGTCGAGGTGCTTGCTGCTCGTCTTGGCCGTGAGCCGGGGCAGCAGGGACTCGATGGTCTCGGAGACCCCGCCGACGAGCGGGATGTCGACCGGGGTGCGCCGCCCGATCTGCTCCCCGCGGATGTCGACCTGCACGACCGTGGCGTCGCCCGGATAGAACTGCGGGTAGGGCAGGTCGGCGCCGAGGACCAGCAGCGTCTCCGCCTCCATCATCGCGCGGTAGCCCGAGGCGAAGCCGAGCAGCCCGGTCATCCCGACGTCGAAGTGGTTGTCGTACTCGACGTGCTCCTTGCCGCGCAGGGCGTGGACGATCGGCGCCTGCAGGGTCTCCGCGATCGCCAGCAGCTCCGCGTGCGCCCCGGCGGTGCCGGCTCCGGCGAGGATCGTCACGCGCGAGCACGTGTTGAGTGCCTCGGCGGCGAAGTCGAGCTGCGACTCGGCAGGGATGACGCGGGAGGGGTGGGCGGTGATCACCTCGGGTTCGGCGTCGAGCTGCGCCTGCAGGACGTCCCCGGAGACCACGAGCACGGCGACACCGCGCTTCTCGAGCGCCTCGCGCATGGCGATGCGGAGCAGCCGGGGCATCTGGTCGGCCCGGGTGACGTGCTCGACGTAGACGCTGCACTCGCGGAACAGGTCCTGCGGGTGGGTCTCCTGGAAGTACCCGGTGCCGATCTCGGAGCTCGGGATGTGCGCGGCGATCGCGAGGACCGGCACGCGCGAGCGCTGGGCGTCGAACAGGCCGTTGATGAGGTGGAGGTTGCCCGGCCCGCAGCTGCCCGCGCATACCGCGAGCCCGCCGGTCATCGCCGCCTCGGCCGAGGCGGCGAAGGCGGCCGCCTCCTCGTGCCTGACGTGGACCCAGCCGAGGCGGGGGTGGGTGCGCAGGGCATCGGTGAAGGCGTTGAGGGAGTCCCCGGGGAGGCCGTAGACGCGTTCCACGCCGCTCTCGGACAGGGTTTCGACGATGTTCTCGGACACGGTGGCCATGACGCGATCCTTCCGTGCACCGCGGAGGCGGCTGACCGCCGGGCGGTGCGGTGTCGGGTGTGATGCTGCATGATCGAGTCTATGCCCGGTGGGCGGCGCCGGATCCAGGCGCCGGGGCCCGTGGGGTGCGGTGCGCGCGAGGTCCGGCGCGGTGTTCGGTAGTCGATCCAGTGCGGTTACTTCTCGGTATCCGCACTGGAGCGACCGTGGAAAGCGCGCCACCGCACTGAGGTGACCCCGGATCCTGCTGACCGCACTGAGGTGGCCTCGGACTCAGGAGTCGATCCGCAGTCAGGGGTCGATGCGCATCCCGGGTTCGATTCGGCGCGCCCAGGCCTCGATGCCGCCGGCGACGTCGTGAACGACGTACCCGCGGGCACTGAGCGCGGCGGCCGCGCGCGCGGACCGGGCACCGGAGCGGCAGTGGACGAACACCTCGGCCCCGCTGGGCGTCGGCAGGTCCTCCCCGGCGAGGATCCGGTCGAGCGGCACGAGGCGCGCGCCGGGGATCGCGGCCGCCGCGTGCTCGCCCGGTTCGCGCACGTCGAGGAGCGCGAAGTCGCGGGCCCCGGCATCCCGCTCCCCGAGTGCTGCGGCGAGCTGCTCGACGGTGACGCGAGAGCGAATCCCGGCGCCGACCTCGGCCGCGGTAGCGGGCCGGCGGACGTCGGGGTTCGCGGCGAGCGGCACGGACTCCCAGGTGCCGGTGCGCATGTCGTGGACGAGGACGGTGCCGATGAGCGGCGTGCCGTAGCCGAGGACGAGCTTGATCACCTCGGCGGCCATCGCGACGCCGAGAGCGCCGGGCACCACGCCGAGCACGCCGCCCTCCGCGCAGGACGGCACGCTGCCCGGCGCGGGGACGTCGGGGTAGAGGTCGCGGTAGACGGGGCCGCGTCGGGCGTCGAACACGCTGAGCTGCCCGCCCGCGCCGAGCACCGCGCCCCACACGTGCGGGATCCCGAGGACGGTGCAGGCGTCGGACACGAGGTAGCGGGTCTCGAAGTTGTCGGAGCCGTCGAGCACGATGTCGTAGCCGTCCAGCACGTCGAGCACGGTGTCCCGGCTCAGGCGCTCACGGTGGGTGGCGACGGTGATCTCGGGGTTGAGAGCGGTGAGCGCGCGGGCGGCGGAATCGACCTTGGGCCGGCCGATGTCGGCGGTGCGGTGGATGATCTGCCGGTGGAGGTTGCTCAGGTCGACGGTGTCGTCGTCGACGATGCCGAGCGTGCCGATCCCCGCGCCGGCGAGGTAGAGGGCCGCAGGGGCACCGAGGCCGCCTGCCCCGATGCACAGGACGCGGGCGGCCCTCAGGCGCTCCTGGCCATCGGGCCCGACGCCGGGGACGGTGATCTGCCGGTCGTAGCGCCCGGGGCCGGCTGCTGGGCCGGGGCTCGGGTGCTCGTGCGGGCCGGCCGCTGACCCGGGGTCGGTCATGCGAGGCCGACCCACGAGTGGTCGCCGCCGGCGTAGTCCTGGCGCTTCCAGATCGGCACCTCGGCCTTGATCGCGTCGACGAGGGCGGCGCAGCACGCGAAGGCCTCCGTCCGGTGCGCCGAGGCCACGGCGACGACGAGCGCGTCCTCACCGACGTGCAGCGGACCGATCCGGTGTGCGGCGTCGACGCGCACCCCGGGATGCTCCGTAGCGACACGGGCGACGACCTCGGCGATGATCGCTGCGGCGTCCGGATGGGCCGTGTAGTCGAGGGCGACGACGTCGGTGCGGCCCTCGTCGTGGTTGCGGATGACACCGGAGAACACGACGGCGGCACCCGTCTCCGCGGTCGTCACCGCAGCTTGCGCCGCACGCGGGTCGAGGGGATCGGTGGTGATGCGGGCGGCGACGTACGGGGCCGGGGTGTTCTCGCACTGCCGCGCACCGGACCTGCTGGGGTGCGTCTGCTCGTCGGGCGAGCCCGGCCGGCCGGTCACGGCCGGCCCCCGTGGTCGCGGATGCCCTCGAGCTGGGCCTGGAGGTGGGACAGCAGCCCGTCGAGCACGGCGATGCCGTCGTGGACCCCGCCCGGGGATCCGGGGAGGGTGACGATGAAGGTCCGGCCCCGCACCCCGGCGACACCGCGGCTGAGCACGGCCGTCGGCACGCTCTCCATCCCGGCGCTCCACAGGGCGTGCATGATGCCGGGCATCGGGCGATCGAGGAAGGGCTCGACGAGCTCCGGGGTCCGGTCGCTCGGGTTGATCCCGGTGCCGCCGGTGGTGACGAGGATGCGCGGGAGGTCGACGGGCGGGCGGTCCTCGAGGAGGGTGCGGAGCGCCTCGGCCACGGGTTCCCCGTCGGCGACGACGAGCGGTGCTGGGCAGTCGTAGCCGCGTCCGGTCAGCCAGTCGACGAGGAGCGGGCCGGTCCGGTCCTCCGCCTGCCCCGCGGCGGCGGACGTCGAGGCGACGACGACGGCCGCCGAGCGCCCCGCCCCGAAGCGCGGATCAGTCGAGGTGTGCACCCGTACTCCTGTTCGATGTGCTCATGATCCCCATCGTAGGCGCCATCACAGGTCGACGACCTGGACCGCGGTGCCGGCGGGCAGCGGCTCGGGACCGGGCGGGACGAGGACGAGCACCTCGGCGCGGGCGGCCTCGGCGAGCAGGTGGGAGCTCGTGCCGGGCAGCACGTCGACGCGGTCCGGCGCCGCAGGCACGCGGGTGCCGCGGCGGATCTGCGTCTTGGCCGCGAGCGGGGTCACCGTGGTCTCCAGCCGGGCCTGCCGGGCGGTCGGCCCGGTGGTGCCCCACACCTCGGCGAGGGCGGGTCCGAGGAGCAGCACGGCGCTCACCCAGGTGCTCACCGGATTGCCGGGCAGGCACACGATCGGGATGCCGCCGCGCAGCACGCCGAGGCCCTGCGGCCCGCCCGGCTGCATGGCGACGGATCCGAACCGCACGGCCGGCTCCGCGGCGAGCGCGCTGCGCACCACCTCGAACCGGCCGGCGCTGATCCCGCCGGAGGTGACGACGAGATCGGGGTCGTGGGCGGCGATGTCGGCGTGCAGGGAGCCGGCGAAGACGTCCGGTGAGTCCGCGACGAGGCGGGTGGCGCAGACCTCCGCGCCGCACCCGGTGAGGACGGCGTGGAGCAGCGCGGTGTTCGCGTCGTAGATCCGGCCCTCCGGCAGCGGCTGCCCGGGCAGGACGACCTCGTCGCCGCCGGTGCACACGAGCACCCGCGGCCGGGCGCGGACGGTGACGTCGGTGCGGCCGAGCGCGGCGAGGAGGCCGAGCGCCGCCGGGCCCAGCCGGGTGCCGGCGGTGAGCACGGTGTCCCCGACGGCGACGTCGCTGCCCGCCGGGCGGACGAACCGGCCCGGCGCCGAGGCGGGCAGCACGACCTCGGCGACGTCGAAGCAGCCGTCCCGGGTGTCCTCGACGGGGACGACGGTGTCCGCCCCGGCCGGCACCGGTGCCCCGGTCATGATCGGCGCGGCGGTGCCGGGGGCGAGCGGCGCGGGGACGAGGCCCGCGGCGATCGTCGCGGCGGCCGGGAGGCGGCCCGGGGTGTCTGCAGAGGCGGCGGCGAACCCATCCATCTGGGAGTTGTCGAACGGCGGCAGGGCGATCCCGGCGACCGCGTCCCGGGCCAGGCTGCGGTGCAGGGCGGCCGTGAGCGGCACCGTCTCCGTGCGCGGGGTGCGGGCGGCGAGTGCGGTGCGGACCGCTTCGCGGTGGGCGGTGAGACCGCGCGGGGAGTCCCAGGCGTCGTTCGGATCGTGTGCGCTCTCCGGGGGCGTCTGCTGCATGCCGTCCAGACTAGTGGTGATGGCGGACGGGACGAGATCCTCGGACAACACATCGGGCCAGCACGCTGCCGGCGGGGGTGCCGACGAGAGTTCGGATACCGGCGGTCGCTTCGGTGCCATGGCCCGAGGCCCCCTGCGCTTCCGCCGCGCCCTCTGTAGACTCGCTGACATGTCGGTTCGGCTGGGAACTCCGCGTCTGCGCACTCGGGACGAGAGTCCTGAGCATGCCGCGCGCCTGGTCTCCGAGCAGCTCGCCCGGCGCGCCGGAGCCGCCCCGGAATCCGGTCCGCTGCGCGACAGCTTCGGGCGCTCGGGCGAGGACCTGCGAATCTCGCTCACCGACAAGTGCAATCTGCGCTGCACGTACTGCATGCCGGCCGAGGGCATGCAGTGGATGCCGCAGTCCGCCCTCCTCTCCCCCGAGGAGATCGTCCGGCTCGTGACGATCGGCGTCCGCGACCTCGGCGTCCGCGAGCTGCGCCTCACCGGTGGGGAGCCGCTCATCCGCCGCGATCTCGAGGAGATCATCGGGCTCGTCAACGCCCGCCACCGCGCACTCCCGGTGTCGATCACGACGAACGGGATCGGCCTGGCCGACCGCGCAGCAGGCCTCGCCGCCGCCGGGCTGCGCCGCATCAACGTCTCGCTCGACACGATCGACGCGGAGACCTACCGGCAGCTCGCCCGCCGCGACCGCCTGCAGCAGGTCCTCGACGGGATCTCCGCGGCCGTCGCCGCCGGCCTGACCCCGGTGAAGATCAACGCCGTGCTCATGCGCGGGGTCAACGACGGCCAGGCCGCCGACCTCCTCGACTTCGCGCTCGCCCACGACCTCGAGCTCCGCTTCATCGAGCAGATGCCGCTCGACGGCGACCACGGGTGGACGCGGGAGGCGATGGTCACCGCCGCCGAGGTGCGCGCCGCCTTGGCCGCCCGGTACCGACTCGAACCCGACGAGGAGCCGCGCGGCGGTGCTCCGGCCGAACGGTTCGTCGTGCGCGCACCGGACGGCGAGCGGCTGGGCCGGGTGGGGATCATCGCCTCGGTCACGGAACCGTTCTGCGGGGCGTGCACCCGCACCCGGATCACCGCGGAGGGCACCATCCGCTCCTGCCTGTTCTCGCACGAGGAGTTCGACCTGCGCTCGTTGCTGCGCGCGGGCCGGACGGATGCGGAGATCGGCCGCGCCTGGCGGCAGGCGATGTGGCTCAAGCCCCGCGCCCACGGCATGGACCACGCCGGCCTCGACAGCGAGGACTACGTCCAGCCCGAGCGCTCGATGAGCGAGATCGGGGGCTGAGATGACCGCTGAGACGATCACCGTCCGCTACTTCGCCGCGGCCCGCGCGGCCGCCGCCTGCACGCAGGAGGAGCTCGCTCTCGAGGAGCTGTCCGCTGCCGTGCCGCTCGACCGGGACGCGTTCGTCCGCGTGCTCGCCGAGCGTCATCCCACCCCGCCGGACGGTGAGCCGGCGCTCGGCGATGTCCTCGCCCAGAGCAGCCTGCTCGTCAGCGGGGTCGCGATGCGCCCGGGCCACACCGTGAGCGCCGGCGACACCGTGGATGTGCTCCCGCCGTTCTCCGGCGGGTGAGGCCGCGGTGGGAGGAGCCGCTATGGCCGCGCTGGTGCTGGCCGGGGGCCGGTCGCGCCGACTGGGCGGGATACCGAAATACCACCTGCGGGTGGGGGATCCGGCTGCGGCCGCCCCCGCGCCCTGCGGACCAGCGACGGCGCTACCGGCATCGACGACGCTGCTCGGAGTGACGATCGCGGCTCTGCTCGACGCCGGGGTAGAAGCCCGGCGGATCGTCGTCGCGGGCCCCGCGGACGCGCTCGCCGGTTCCGGGTTCGAGGGCTCTGGAATCCGCGTCGTCCGCGAGGACCCGCCGTTCGCAGGGCCGGTCGCCGGGATGGCCGCCGGCGTCGAGGAGCTCACCGGGGACGCGGCGCGGGCCGAGGATGCTGCGCCCGCCGGTCTCGTGCTCACTCTCGCCTGCGACATGCCGGGCGTGGGGGCGGGCATCCGCACGCTCATGGACGCGGCGAGCGCGGGCAGCGGCAGGTCTGTGCACGCTGACAGCGGCGAGGGCAGTCGACTGCGGGGCGGGGCCTCGTCCTCGCCGGGCGGCACCCGTTCCTCCCCGACCGGCGCCCTTTCTTCGACGGACGGCGCCCACTCGCCCGACGCCTGGGTGGGGGTGAGTCGTGGCGCCGCGGACGGCGGCGACGATCAGGTGCAGCACCTCCTCGCCCTCCATCGCGTTGGACCGCTCCGCGCGGCCCTGGCCGCTCAGGACACCGCCGGCATGTCCGTCCGCCGGCTCCTCGCCGGACTCGAGATCGCCCGTGTCGACCTGCCGGCCGGGAGCGCCGACGACGTCGACACCTGGGACGACGCCCAGCGGTTCGGGCTGGGCGCTCCCCCGGTACGCCGGGAGGACGCGGTTCCTCACTCGCCGGCCGAGAGCCGTGCTTCTGCCGGGCACCGGGCTTCTGCAGTGCAGCGAATCTCCGCAGAGCCCCAGGACACCGTCGGGGAACCGGCCGGGGAGGAACGCCGATGACCGCCGCTCCGCGCTGGGACGAGGCGATGTGCCTGGCCGCCGGGATCGCTCCGCTCATGCCCGCCGTCGACCGGCCGCTCGCCGACTGCGCGGGCGCCGTGCTCGCCCATGATGTCCATGCCCCGATGCCGATCCCGCACTTCGACTCCTCGGCGATGGACGGCTTCGCTGTCGCCGGCCCCCCACCGTGGATCCTCGAGGACGGGTGCCCCGCGCTCGCCGGGTCGGCCGGCGCGACGCTCCTGCCGGGCCGGGCTCGGCGCGTGTTCACCGGATCCCCGGTGCCTGCGGGCGCCTCGGGCATCATCCGCCGGGAGTACTCCGCGGTGACGCACGACGGCCCTCCGGCGTCCGGGTCGGGGCACGCCCGCCTCGACCTCGCGCCCGGCAGCCCGGTCTCCGAGCTCGAGCCCGGTCGGCACATCCGCCGCGCGGGCCGGGAATCGGCCGCCGGGGAGGTGCTCGTGCCCGGCGGCACCGTGCTCTCGCCGGCCCATATCGCCTACGCGGCGGTCGCCGGCCTCGACGTCCTGCCGGTGCGCCGCCGGCCGCGGGTCGCGCTCATCCAGACCGGGGACGAGGTGCGCGCCACCGGGCTGCCGGCCGTCGGCGAGGTGCGCGATGCCTTCGGCCCCCAGCTGCCGGCCTACCTCCACCTGCTCGGTGCGGACGTCGTATCCCAGGTGCGGATCGGCGACGATCCGGCGGAGACGCGGCGCGCCCTCGAATCGGCGCTCGGCGGACCGGGCGCGGGAGCCGACGACGACGCAGATGCCGAGGAAGTCGCACCGGCCGCGGACCTCGTGCTCACCACCGGCGCCACCGGCCGTTCGGCGGCAGATCATGTGCGACGCGTCGTCGAGGACATGGCCCAGGAGGTCGTGTTCGAGGAGCTCGACATGCGCCCGGGCCACCCGACGATGTGCACCCGTCTGCCCGGCGCGGCGACCTGGCACGTCGGCCTGCCCGGCAATCCGCTCGCCGCGATGGTGGCGATGCGCGTCGTCGTCGAGCCGTTCCTCCGCGCTGCCCTCGGTCTGCCACCGGCTCCCGTGGCCCGGGTGCAGCTGGCCGCAGGGGCACCGGCGGCGACGGTCGAGCGCCTGACCCCGGCCCGCCGGATCACCGCAGGGGCGGGAACAGTGGAGGCGCGCACCGACGGTGCGGAGCAGCAGTGGAAGCTGTGCGACCGGACCGGGTCGAACATGCTCCGCGGGCTGTCGCAGGCCGACGGCCTCGTCGTCCTGCCGCCTCGGGCGGTGGAGCCCGGCCGGCAGGTCGACTGCCTCGAACTGCCGTGGACGGCGCGGAGCTGATCCGAGTTCGCGCCGGGCGGCCGCTCGCACTCCCGCTCGACTCGGTCATGCCCCGCTGTCAGGTCAGAGGACGACCTCGATGAGGTGAGGTCCGTCGGCGGCGAGTGCGCCGTCGAAGGTGCGGGCGAGGTCCTCGATCGACTCCACGCGCGTGGCCGGCACACCCATGCTCTGCGAGAGCGCGACGAAGTCGATGACCGGGTCGTGGAGGTCGAGCAGCGAGCTCGCCTTGACGCCGAAGTCGTGGACGCCGACGTTGTGCATCTCGTCGCGGAGGATCTGGTACTTCCGGTTGGCGAAGACGACCGTGACGATGTCGAGGCCTTCGCGCGCCATCGTCCACAGGGCCTGCGGCATGTACATCGCCGAGCCGTCGGACTCGAGCGCGATGACCTTGCGGTCCGGGCAGGCGACGGCCGCGCCCAGCGACACCGGCAGGGACCAGCCGATGGCACCGCCGGTGGGCGAGAAGTAGTCGTGCGGACGCGAACCGGTGGTCTGCCGGTAGAAGTCCCGGCCGGTGGTGATCGACTCGTCGAGGACGATGCCGTTCTCCGGGATCGCCTGGCCCAGCCAGGCGGCGAGCTTCTCGAGGGTGATGGAGCCCGACGGCAGCCCGGGCAGATCGAGCTCGACGGCCGGGGCCGGCGCCGGGGCGTCGCCGATGACCGCGGAGCGGAGCGCCTCGAGCGCGGCGAGGGAGTCGGATTCCGGCTTGGCCACCTGGTGGAAGGTGGTGCCCGGGGCGGTGAGGACGCTCGCCTTGTCCGGGTAGGCGAAGAACGCGACCGGCGGCTGGGTGTCGATGAGGATGATCGCGTCGAAGTCCTTGAGCAGCGCCTGCGCCGGCTCGACGGGGTAGGGGATGCGGATGGCTGCGTGCCGCCCGGCCCCACGCTCGGTGCGCGGGGAGAAGGTGTCGACGAGCAGCGTGGCCCCGGTCGCCTCGGCGATCTGCGCGGCCACGGCGAACCGGTCTGCCCGGGCGGAGCGGCCGCCGAACAGGAATGCGGTGCGCTTCCCGTTCTCCTTGAGCGTTCGGGCGGCGGCGTCGATGACGCCGGGCTGCTGCTCGACCTCGGGCAGGCGCGCGGCGGTGGGAGGAGAGGTGTAGCGGTCCGCCTCGTTCCAGGCGGTGTCCGCCGGCAGGATGAGCGAGGCGATGCGGCCGGACAGGCTCGCGCCGATCGCGTCCGCGGCGTCCTGGGCGATGGTGTTCGGCGACGGCGAGGTGCGGACCCAGTCGCTGAACGGGCGGGCGGTGCCCTCGATGTCCGAGGTCAGCGGCGCGTTGAGCTCACGGTGGTAGGTGGCGTGGTCGCCGATGATGTTGACCATCGGAGTGCGGGCGCGGCGGGCGTTGTGGATGCTCGACAGGCCGTTGGCCATGCCGGGGCCGAGGTGGAGCAGGGTGGCGGCGGGCCGGTCGGTCATCCGGCCGTAGCCGTCGGCCGCACCGGTGACGGCGCCCTCGAACAGGCCCAGGATCCCGCGGACCCCGGGGTTGCGGTCGAGCGCTGCGACGAAGTGCATCTCCGAGGTCCCTGGGTTGGCGAAGCACACCTCTACCCCGTTGTGCTCGAGCGTCTGCAGCAGGCTTTCGGCTCCGTTCACGGATGCCTCCTCACGTCGTTGTGGCGAACTGTCCTCGATCTGCTCCCACTCTATGCCAGGGAACGGACACGGGGCATGCCTGCATCCATTAGGGTGGACGCCGAAACCGGAAACCCCGGCATGACTGCACTCTTCAAGGACGAAGGACGCACCGATGAGCGACTCGCAGCATTCCCCCGACTCCGCCCGTCCCGCCGGTGCCGCGGGCACCGCCGACCCGAACCGCCGAGGCCCGGATGACACCGGCGGCGGCAACCGCAGCGGCGGCCTCATGCGCCCGTTCAACAACTTCCTCGAACGCTGGGTCCCGTCCGCGCTCGTCTTCGCGATCATCCTCACCCTCGTCGTCGCGCTCCTCGCCTTCCTCCTCACCGATTCCGGACCCGTCGACGTCATCACCGGCTGGGGCGAGGGGCTGGCCGGGCTGCTCGCGTTCATGACGCAGATGTCGCTCATCCTGCTCTTCGGCCACATGCTCGCGAACACCGGACCGGTGCGGAAGCTGCTCGTCGCGCTGGCCCGCGTGCCGCGCTCAGCGGTCTTCGCCTACGTCTTCGTGTTCGTCATCGCGTCCCTCGCGAGTCTCATCACCTGGGGTCTCGGGCTCGTCGTCGGCGCGCTGCTCGCCCGCGAGATCGCGGTGCAGGCCCGGACCCGCGGGCTGCGCGTGCACTTCCCGCTCCTCGTCGCCGCCGGATACTCCGGCATGGTCGTCTGGCACATGGGCTACTCGGGGTCCGGCCCGCTCACCGCGGCCACCGAGGACTCCTTCCTCGCCGAGTCGCTCGGCGGACAGCTGATCCCGGTCTCGGAGACGATCTTCTCCACCTGGAACATGCTCGCCGCTCTCGCCGTCATCGTGGTGTGCGGCGCCCTGTTCGCACTCATCGCACCCAAGAAGGACGCGCCGGTCGTCGGTCTGCCGGAGCACGTGGGCTCCGAGGAGTTCGACCCCGCCGAGGAGGAGGCCGTCACCCCGGCGGACCGGATCGACAACTCCCGGATCCTCACCCTGGTGGTGGGCCTGGCGCTCGTCGCCTACCTCGCAGTCCACTTCGCCCAGGGCGGCTCGCTCACCCTCGACATCGTCAACTGGTCGTTCCTCGCCCTCATCCTCCTGCTCGTCCGCAACCCGTTCGAGATCATCCACCTGACCAAGCAGGCGGCGGCGAACGTCGGCGAGATCCTCCTCCAGTTCCCGCTCTACGCCGGGATCCTCGGCATCATGACCGCCTCCGGTCTCATCGAGGTGTTCTCCACCGCGCTCGTGCAGATCGCGAATCCGACGACCTTCGGCATGCTCGCCTTCTTCGCCGCCGGCCTCGTCAACTTCTTCGTCCCCTCCGGCGGCGGTCAGTTCGCCGTGCAGGGGCCGATCATGCTCGACGCCGCGGCCCAGCTCCAGGTCGATCCCGCGATCGCGATCATGGCGGTGTCCTACGGCGACCAGTGGACGAACATGATCCAGCCGTTCTGGGCGCTCCCGGTCCTCGCGATCGCCGGCCTCAAGATGCGCGACATCATCGGCTACACCACGGTGACGCTGCTGGGCTCCGGCGTGGTCCTCACGGCGGCGCTCCTGCTCGTGTCGCTCTGACCCGCGGCGTCTCGCGCGACCGGGTCCGCTGAATTCCGGAGGACCGCTGAGGCCCGTTCCGCGCTGCGGTACGCTCGGCGGCGTGTCCATCACCACTGCCCCGGCCGTCCTCGCCCACATCAAGTCCGTGCACCCGGGCATCGACAAGACGAGGGCGGTCCTCCTCGTCCACTACGCCCAGGCATGGGCTCTGGCCTGGCGCGGGGAACCCCTGTTCGACGAGCCGGTCGAGGCCTGGGAGCACGGTCCCGCCGTGCCCGCCGCGCACCATGCCTTCTCCACCACCCTGCCGCGGAGGATCAGGCTCACCGGGCCGGATGCCGAGGACCGGCGGCGCGAGATCGAGGCCGTCGTCGCCCATTACGGCGACATGACGGCCAGCGCGCTCGTCGCGCTCGCGAAATCCGAGTCCCCGTGGGCCGAGGCGGCGGCCGCCGGGGTGCCCGCGTTCGCCTCGGGTCCGGAGATCCCCCTCGCCGCGATCCGCGACTTCCACGCCGCGCGCATCACCGATGCCGATTCGCCGCAGCGACCCGGGCCCGAGGCGGCCGCAGCCGAGGAGGAGAAGCGCCGGGCCCGCGCCCTGCGGGAGCAGCTCACCGCGCGATTCGAGACCGGGCTGCCGCTGCGTCCCTCCTCTCCCGGTGCCCCCGGCGCATCTGGTGCTTCCGATCCCCATGGCGCGTCCGATCCCCGCAGCAGGTCAGAGGCGCCCGGCCCACCTGAGCCGTCCGGTGGATCTGATGCGCACAGCTCGGTTATCCACAGGCCTGACCAGGGATGATGCAATCCGGCTGTCCGTGTCCGCGGCTCGTGCAACGATGAGAGCGTGAACTCGCCCCCCGTCCCTCCCCACGTGCATCCGGCCGACATCGTCGCGCTCTTCGGCACGGACACCGCCGCGCGGGGCAAGGAGTACTCGCTCCAGAATCGGGTGGAGGACGCGGACTGGGGCCCGGAGGAGGACACGGTCGTCGGGTCCGTGCACGGGAACTCCGACCTGCCGTACGAGGTCCTCATCCACCTGCGCGAGATCGACCGCGACCGCCGCATCACCCACTACCGGCCGGTCGCCTCGCGCTGCACCTGCCCGGTCGGCATCGCCTGCAAGCACGGTGCGGCGCTGCTGTACACGCTCTCGCAGATCGCGCTGCAGATGGCGGCGTCGGCGATCTCGGTGCCGGTCGGACCGAAGGCGCCGGAGTGGAAGACCGTCCTCGAGCGGTTCCACTACTCCGCCGTCGAACAGGCTCCCGTCCTGCCGCTCGGGATCGGTTTCGACCTCCTCGTCGACGAGCCCCAGTCCTGGTACGCCCCGCGAGAGCTGCGCCAGGCCACGCTCGCCGACTACCAGGACGGGTCCCGCCTGCTGCTTGTCATGCGCCCGCTTACCAAGGGCAAGCGGGGCACGTGGATCAAGGGCGGGCTGCAGTGGCGCACGCTCGGCCAGCCGATGGTGCAGAAGAACTACGACGCCCAGCAGGCCGACCTCATGGCGCAGTTCCACACGCAATTCACCGCCCGCAGCATCGGCTTCGACACCGGCGGCCCGGACATCCGGCTCAAGAGCTTCTCGAGTACGTTCCTGTGGCACCTGTTCACGCGGGCACAGGAGCTCGGGATCGAGTTCGTCGGCCAGGGCATCGTCGGCCAGGTGCGCATCGGCGAGCGCGCGACGGTGACGCTCACCCTCGCCAAGGACTCAGGCGACCTCCACGTCGTGCCCACGGTCGCCGTCGACGGTCGCACGGTCCCGGTCACCGACACGCACCCCCCGCTGCCGGTCGGCAACGTCGGCTTCGCGCTCACCTCCCTCGACACCTCGGGCCGCCTGCCGCACGTCGACATCGCACTCGCCCCGACGGACAAGCCCCTCGCCCCGCCCGTCCGGGAGCTGTTCGGACGCCAGGATCCGCTTGTCGTGCCGCCGGAGGACATCGCGGAGTTCTACGAGCAGACCGTCCCCGTCGTCCGCTCGGTGATCCCCATCGACGCCGCCGACGACTCGATCGAGGTGCCCCGCTACCGGCCGCCCCAGCTCCACCTCCATGCCGAGTTCGAGGCCGGCGACCGGGTGGTCCTCAGCTGGGACTGGGAGTACCACGACCCCGACCGCACCCTCGATCTCATCGACTTCTACGAGTTCAGCTCCCGCGGAGCGCGCACCGGTCGCCGCGACCGGGAGTTCGAGGCCGCGACCCTGCGCCAGGTGCGGGAGGTCTGGCCGGATGCCGCGCGCTGGAGCTCGACCGAGCTCACCGGCATCGACACCGCGCAGTTCAGCGAGCAGATCCTGCCCCGCATCGAGGAGCTCGAGACCGTCCGCGTCGAGGTCTCCGGCGACCGGCCGGACTACACCGAGCTCACCGGCGCCCCGCACGTGCGGATCACCACTGCTGAATCGACGCGCACGGACTGGTTCGACCTCGGCATCCTCGTCACCATCGACGGCAAGCAGATCCCTTTCGGCCGGCTGTTCGAGGCGCTCGCCGGCGGCGCGAAGACGCTGCTGCTGCCCGACGGCTCCTTCTTCTCCCTCGACCGGCCGGAGTTCGACCCTCTGCGCGAGGTGCTCGCCCAGGCCGACGCCCTGCCGGAATGGGATCCGGAGCAGCCGCGCATCACCCGCTACCAGGCGGGTCTGTACGCGGAGTTCGAGGACATCGCCGACGAGGTCGATGCGGCGATGGCGTGGCGGGATGCCGTCACCGGCCTCATGGACGTGGACACCGTGCCCGAGGTGCCCGTCCCCGCCGCCGTCCGCGCCGAGCTCCGCGCCTACCAGGTGACCGGATTCCGCTGGCTCGCGTTCCTCCACCGGCACCGCCTGGGCGGGATCCTCGCCGACGACATGGGCCTGGGCAAGACCCTGCAGACCCTCGCCTTCATCGCCCACGCTCGCGGATTCGGCGGCGACGCGCACCTGCGCGCCCTGCCGACCGGGGGATCGGCCGGGGGATCGGACGGAGCAGAGCTCCTCGCCAGGTCCGCTGACGCATCCCACGAGCCGGACGACGGCGCGCTCTCCGGGGAGATCGTCCTCCCCGGCGGGCGGCAGGCAGGCGCGTCGGGCGGGACAGCGCTGGACGGTTCGGTGCTGAGCGAGACGGCGCTGAGCGGGGAGCTCGTCGGCGATGCACCGTTCCTCGTCGTCGCGCCCACCTCGGTGGTGTCGACGTGGAAGGCGGAGGCGGAGCGGTTCGTCCCCGACCTCGATGTCCGGGTGCTCCGCGCGACGTCGAAGAAGCGGAAGACGACGATCGCGCAGGAGGTCGGCGGCGCGGACCTCGTCATCACTTCGTACGCGATCCTGCGGATCGACGGACAGGAGTTCGCCGAGCTGCCGTGGGCGGGCCTGATCCTCGACGAGGCGCAGTTCGTCAAGAACCGGTCCTCGCGGGTGCACCAGGCGGCGAAGAACGTCCCGGCGCCGTTCCGGCTCGCGATCACCGGCACCCCGATGGAGAACTCGCTGGCGGACCTGTGGTCGCTGCTCGCGATCGCCGCCCCCGGTCTGTTCCCGTCCTTCGCGCGCTTCAACGCGGAGTACATCAAACCGATCGATTCCGGCAATGCGCCCGGGCGGATGGTGCAGCTGCGCAAGCGGATCCGGCCGTTCATGCTGCGCCGGACCAAGGAGCTCGTCGCCTCCGATCTGCCGGAGAAGCAGGAGTACACCACCGTCGTCGAGCTCGCCCCCAAGCATCGGAAGCTCTACAACACCGTGCTCCAGCGCGAGCGCAAGAAGCTCCTCGGCCTCATCAAGGACATGGACCGCAACCGCTTCATCGTGTTCCGCTCGCTCACGCTGCTGCGCATGCTCGCGCTCGACCCGGCGATCGTCGATGCCGAGGAGTACGGCGACATCCCCTCGAGCAAGCTCGACGGCCTGCTCGACAACCTCGGCGAGGTCGTAGCGGAGGGCCACCGGGTCATCGTGTTCAGCCAGTTCACCTCGTTCCTCGCCCGCGTCGCGGCGCGCCTCGACGAAGCCGGGATCGACCACGCCTACCTCGACGGCGCGACCCGGGACCGCGACGGAGCGATCTCCGGCTTCAAGGAGGGATCGGCGCCGGTGTTCCTCATCAGTCTCAAGGCCGGCGGCTTCGGGCTCACCCTCACCGAGGCCGACTACGTGTTCCTCCTCGACCCCTGGTGGAATCCGGCCGCGGAGGCCCAGGCAATCGACCGCACGCACCGGATCGGACAAACGAAGAACGTCATGGTGTACCGGATGGTCTCGGAGAACACCATCGAGGAGAAGGTGCTCGCCCTGCAGCGCAAGAAGGCCGAGCTCTTCACCGCGCTCATGGACAACGGTTCGGCCTTCAGCGAGGCGCTCACCGCCGACGACGTCCGCGACCTGCTCGACGGGTGAGGCCGGGCGGGTCGTGCGGGGCATGGTCACCGGGTCGGTGACGTCCCCGCCCCGAGGGCCAGGACGATGTCGGCGATGGTCAGCGGGTCGGTGAGCGGCGTACCGAGAATCGGCTCGAGCTTGTTCAAGCGATACCGCACGGTGTTCTCGTGCACCATGAGCCGAGCCGCGGCCCGTGGAACATGCGCGCCCTCCTCGATGTAGGCGACGAGAGTCTCCCACGCCGCTGGATCCGCGGCGAGTCGATCCCGGAAGCGGGAGATCACCGAGTGGTCGTACTGGGTGTTGAGTCGGGCCGCCGCCCATTGATGCGGCTTGAGTTCGTCGACGCGGACGATACGGATCCCGCTGCCATCGGCTGCCGCGATGCTGCGAGCGACATCCGCCGACCGCAGCAGCTCGGGAATCCGGCTCAGCACCACGAACGGCTCGGACACACCGATCTCGGCACTGCCCCCATCGACGATGAATCGCTCCGCTGCGGTATCTGCCGGGACCAGCACGGTGTACTCGGTGCGCAGGCGGGAACGGCCTGTCTCGACCACTAGGGCGTGTCTGACAATGATGTGGTTCGCTGGCTGAGAGCCTGGGAGCATGTCGAGATTCCAACTGCTCACGGATGCTCAATGGTCGCTGATCGCTGACTTGCTGCCTGCTCCGACCGGCCGCAGGGGCCGGCCCTTCGCTGATGCCCGCCAGATGGNGCGACGGCACCTGGGACACCGCGCTGGCCCGCTTGACCGCTCACGCTGACGCTGCCGGCCAGCTCGACTGGTCGCTGTCGGTGGACTCCACGATCGCGCGTGCTCATCAACACGCAACGAACATCACGCGC